>LZRV01000085.1 GCA_002159065.1 Paenibacillaceae bacterium ZCTH02-B3
AAACTCTTGACCAGTGGATACGCCGGCGGCTGAGGATGTGCCTATGGAAGCAGTGGAAACGGATACGGACGCGCTACCGTGAACTGCGGGCGCTGGGGGTACCGGAACACTTCGTCCATATGATGGCGAACTCACGCCGGGGGCCATGGGAGATGTCCCGCAACCTGAACAACGCCCTTGACACCCGATATTTTCAGGCGCAAGGGCTGGTCAGCATGCTTGAATGTTACTTGGCATTTCGTTAACTCTTCGGAACCGCCTGGTGCGGACCCGCATGCCAGGTGGTGTGAGAGGACGGGGGCTAGCCGCCCCCTTCTACTCGATTGTACGCCCAGCATGGGCGTCATCTTTAGGGTGAAAGTCGCGAACTGGGGGGCAGACGAGCGTCTACCGTTAGCCAAGTAAAAAGGCATCCGTCGCGGAATTGAAGGGAACCAGAGCAAACGCACGGGCAAAATTCTACGAGACCAATTCAAGACTGGGATAGTCAGATGAGTTGAGGTCAAACAAAACGAAATCCTAAGCAGCCAAGGGCTATCGCAATAAACTTGGGTAGCCATGGGCGGAATAATGATACTCTTATCAGGTAACCGCAGTCGGGAGGTTGCGATGAAACGGAAGGAGTCAGCAGAAGCTATAGAAGGCCGGTACAGGACGCCGGAAGACGGATGTGCCAACAATAAGGAGAGAAGAAGTCGATGCATTCGTGAGACAAGCAACGTTATCCGAAAAAGTTTTTATGCGACGCTTGAGCGAACCAACCCATAAGGGACTTCTGGCAGGAGGTAGCGGTGGAGTTGCAAGGAACCGCCAGAGCGTTGTGCTTGTCACCGGCACGAGGTCAGCACCTAGCGAACATCCCGATTGATGATTTGGAAATAGAAACTGGAACGAATGGGACACAGGTTTGTCCGGTACGTAGATGGCTGCAAGATCTTTGCAGCCAGGGAACGTGCCATGTGTTCTTGATATAGATTTGAATTTAATTTTTTGAAAAGGTACTTTATATAGGTGGGTTGAGGGGGATAGTCGTTCTTTCCGACTTGATTATTTCACGATAATCCGCAACTAAAGTAGTAAAGTGAACGTCAAATATTTAAGAAGAAAATAATGGAGGGCAGGTCATGAAGGCAATTCCTAAAATTATTATTGCATCTGCAATCGCTCTTTCATCAGTTACATTTGGTTACTCTCAAGTGAACGCGGCAATTGTTACTGAAAACGTTTATACAGAAATAATCGGCAACACTGTTAACTTGTCAGAAAAAGCATATTTAAAAATCAGCAATTTGACCATGGTCAGGCAGGACGGCTTTAATACAATTGCACTGATGGTAACTATTGAAAATGGGAATAACAGAGCATTGGACTTGATGGACTACTGGGTAAAAGCAAGAACAAAGCAAGGTGCTAGTGTTTCCCTCAAGTTGGCTTCAAAAGATAAGACAAAGAAAAGTGTTTCGCCGAAAACGTCAGAAGAAATGACGTTTTATGGGAAAGTTGATACAGACATTTCCTTGAAGGATTTGGTCTTTGAAGTGGTAAAATGGGACTTTTCAGTGCCCAATTATGAAAGGAAACTTGGAATATTGACTGTTCCGTCAAATTACAATCCAAGCATTCCGTTTCACTATAAAAAAATCGTTACCATTAATGGAACACCGGTTAAGACGTATGTTGAAAGGTTTAGTGCAAGCGCACAGGAAGATTTTCTTATTGATGTTATTTTTGTGATTGAAAATGCGGGAGTATCCCCTGTTAACGATCCAAAATATAAATTTTATCTTCAGTCCGATTCAGGAATGCTGTATCCGCTGAATTCATCCGAACAGGAAGGCTATACCATTGTCCCAATGGAGCGAAAAACACTTGCACTTTCAGGCCAGTTGCCAGGACATGTGAAATCAAAATACTGGACGCTATTGGTGGCACAAGAAGATGAACAAGATAAGCTGCTTGTACCAGTAGCTTTATATCAGTTGCCGAGCATAGTTCAAAATGTGAATGAAGAACAGAAAGTTTCTGTCTATGGTTTGCCCTTTACATTTCAGTTGAAAGATGTTCAACTCAACAGATACGGTGCTCAAATAACCGCCACCATTCAAAACAGGGGAAACAAGTCGTTAAAATTGTCCAATTTCAAATTCCATGTTGTAAACGAGAAAAAAGAATCCATTCCTCTCAAAACAGATCAGGCAAACGTAGAAATACTGCCCAATACAAACAAAGAGATCAGGCTGGTTTCAGATGTGTGGTATGACGGGGCCAATGACATCTACTTGGCAGTCAATTTCTCAGGTGTCAAAGCGCCGATTCTGGTTTACAATCTGAACAATCAGAATGCCAACGATAATAGGCTCGGGGTATGGAACACGTTTACCAATAAAGGTGTTCAGTATCAAATCATGCTTGAAGCAGTGGAACGTCAACCGGCGGCCGACGCTGATTTTGTGGTAGCCCATTTTGCTTTGAAGAATCCCGGAAGCAAAGCGTTGCCGGTTCCGGCTATGGGAGGAACAATCCTGTTTGATGGTATTGAGGCTAATTCGGAAGTAAACATAACGGGCCTGGAAAATGCAATTGCCTTGGGCGTAAATGAACAAATCAAATTTTCTGTATATACATTGGTTCCCTATTCTTTCAACTTCAATAATTTAGACATTCAACTTTATGAAAAATCTGAGGACAAGAAGAAGAACCTGATCAAACTGTCTTCAAATGTTGCGAACTTTAACAAGTACAGTTTCGCCAATAATGGCGTCTACAGGATTTCCGATTTGGGGAAAACCGCCGAAGTCTCGATCAGGAAAGTAAACACTTATGTCAACTCTAATGGCAAGTTAATTTATGTTGAGCTGGATTATAAAAACAACGAAAAAAGATTCGCCGATGTCGCCAAATTGGCCGCATATTTCAAAACGGACGACGAATCTTATTTCCCGGCAACGTTAACGGAAACCGATCAAAAGATAAGTCCTCAGGGGATGGGGTTAATGTCTCTTTGGGCAACCGTTCCCTCTGATCAATCTGTTGAAGATTTGACTTTGGTGTTGGGGCAAAAGATTGCAACGCCGGATTCAAAATACAGCGGAATCTTCAAAGTAGCATCCATCTCTTTGCCGGATGAAACGACCCTTGATGTGTCGCATATCAACAATACGTCTGTCGTAAGCACCTCGATGAGCAACCTGGAACTGCAACCATACAATGTTTCTTTTGAGAATATTGTCGCAAATTACGTGGGAACACCAGGAAGCATTTCGCAGTTGAATATAAGCTTTTCTTATGTGCTGTTCAAGAAAAGCGGATATGACATTTTGCCGGAAGCGCATGATTTGGCGATCGAGTTTGTTGATGTTTTTAGCGGCATGTCTGTTACGCAAGTCATTCAGTCGTCCAACTTGCAGGCGGGAGGTGTCCGAAGCTACACACTGACTATAAATGATCAGGCACTGTTGCAGAAATTGAGAAGCACAGGATTGTACCGTCTTAATATCTATGATTCATATAAAGGGTATAACAAGCTTATAGCTAGTAAAGTAGACTGGTATTGGATGCAGCAGAACAATTTTTAAGGAAGGGTTCACGTGAAAAAGAACAGATATATTTTGCTTGCGTTATTGTCGATCGTTCTATTATTTGGTGGCGGATCACAATTGATTTCAAGAGCTGAAAGTAACATGCAACCTGGTTCGGTTTCCGATCCGGTCGTTACCAAAAGCTACGTGGATCAAAAAGTGACCGAACTCGTTCGGCAGGAACTGGCGAATGTCGGGGGAGGAAGCGGCGGCGCAGCGCTTGAAGTGGTGACTTTACCCGCCGGGAAACGGCTGATCGTGACGGGCGGCAGCGAGGTGATCGTCCGCTCCGGCAAGGCAGTCGCCTACAGTCCGGACAGCAACGGGCTGTCCGACCTCACCGACGGCAAGGACATTGCCCCCGGCAAACCGGTACCGGCCAATCACTTGATCCTGTTCCCCCGCGACGGAAGGGGCATTGAAGCCGATCCGGCCTCGGCGAACGGCCTGATTGTCCTTGTGCGCGGCACATATCACATTGAATAGAATACCAAAAAGGGGCAGGCCTTCCGCGGCAATTCGCCGAGAAGGCCTGTTTCACTATTTCGGTTGATTTTACAAGAGTCCTGACGAGTATTGCCGAAATATAAAAATATACTACTCAATTTGGGAGTTTGACATGACCGTTGCAGCAGGCTTTGCACTCGCCCTCATCCTGCTCATGATCGTATGTCTGGTGCTGGAACTGGCCAGGCCGGAATACATCATCCTGTTTGTGCTGTCCCTCTTTATCCTGACTGGCGTCATCACCCCGACGGAGGCGCTGAAGGTGTTTTCCAACCAGGAATTGATGACGATCGCGCTGCTTTTCGTGGTAGCGGGCGCCGTGCAACAGAGCGGGGTGCTCCACACGGCCGTCAAGAAGATACTGGGCGGAGGCTCGCGTCCGAGATGGACCCTTGTCCGCATGATGGGCGTCGTCTCGGCGTTTTCCGCTTTTATCAACAATACGCCGATCGTGGTGATGCTTCTTTCGGAAATCAAACGGTGGTGCCGGTCGAACCGCGTTTCGCCTTCCAAATTCCTTATTCCCTTTTCTTTCGCGGCGGTGTTCGGCGGGACGCTCACCCTGATCGGGACATCCACCAACCTGGTGGTGCAGGGGTTGCTCGTGGAAAGCGGGCACCCCGGCATGACGATGTTCCAGATCGGGATGATCGGCCTTCCTGCGGCGGCCGTCGGCATCTTGTACATGGCGACCATCGGCTACCGGCTGCTGCCTGACCGACCCGACGTCGAGGACGCTGGCTTCCAACAGCCGGGAATACCTGATCTCGGTCCGGGTGGCCGATCACTGTCCAATCGTCGGCAAAACCATTGAAGAAGCGGGATTGCGGAACCTGAAGGGGCTGTATCTGTTCGAGATCGTCCGCGGCGGGGAGATCATCACACCGGTCTCGTCAAACGAAAAAATTCGGGCAGGAGACCGGCTGATTTTCACAGGAATCGTGTCGACCATTTCCGAATTGCAAACCATCAGGGGATTGGAGATCGAGACGGACAATCCCGTCGAGCTGTTCGATCTGCAGAACGGCAATGCGCAGCTGGTAGAAGCCGTCATCCCGTCCCATTCTTCCCTGCTGAACAAAACCGTGAAGCAGGTGCAGTTCCGCAGCCGTTACGACGCGGCGTTGGTGGCGGTCTGTCGCGACCGGGAACAGATCCGGCGCAAAATCGGCGACATCGTGCTCAAGCCGGGTGACGCGATTTTGCTGCTCACCGGGAAGGAGTTCGGGAAACGGGCTGGGGCCCATCGAGATTTCTACGTCATTACGGACGGCGGGAAGCACCGGCTGTTGGACAGGAGCAAGACATTCCTGGTAGTGCCGTGCCTGCTGGCGGTCGTCCTGCTTCCCGCCCTGCAGGTCATGTCCACGATGAAGGCGGCGCTGCTGGCCGTCCTGGTGTTGACCCTGGGACAAGCCGTAAGGGTCCAGGAAATCGCCAATTTTATTCCGTTCCGCATCCTGCTGCTCATCGCGGGTGCCTTCGGCATCGGAGCGGCGCTGGACGAAACGGGTGTGGACGACGCCCTGGCCGGCATGATCGCGGAAATGGCGCCGGGCCTTGACAAGATGGCTTTGGTCCTGATGATTTACCTGATCACCAATCTTTTGACTGAACTCATCACCAACAGCGCCGCCGCGGCCATTGTGTTCCCGATCGCGCTGTCCCTGGCGCAGCAGACGGGCACGGATCCAATGGCACTCATTCTGCCCCTGACCATGGCCGCATCGGCCGGTTTTGCCTCCCCCATCGGGTATCAGACCCATCTCCTGGTTTATGGTCCGGGCGGGTATCGGTTCGGGGACTTTGCCAAAGTGGGCCTGCCTCTGAATCTGCTGTTCATGCTGACCACGGTCGTGCTCGTCCGGGTTTACGGGCTGGTATGAAATTTTTTTGGAAAGGAATCGGATGATGAACCGCAAATCGACAAACATAGCATGGCAACCGACCAAAGTTTCCAAGGAAGACCGGAGGCGGCTGAACGGGCACGGAAGCTGCGTGCTTTGGTTCACGGGTCTGTCCGGGTCAGGCAAATCGACCCTCGCCACGGAAGTGGAGAAAAGGCTGTTTCAAAGCGGCGTCCGCACCTACGTGCTGGACGGGGACAACATCCGGCACGGGCTCAACCGGGACCTGGGCTTCGGCAAGGACGACCGCAAGGAAAACATCCGCCGGATCGGCGAAGTGGCCAAGCTGTTCGTGGACGCCGGGATCGTCACCCTTACGGCGTTTATTTCGCCGTACCGGGAAGACCGGGATATGGTTCGGGGCCTGTTCGAACCTGGGGAATTCATTGAAATCGACGTCAAATGCAGCCTGGAAGAAATGCGAGCGCAGAGATCCGAAAGGGCTCTATCAAAAGGCGCGCAGGGGTGAAATCAAGGACTTCACCGGGATTTCCGCTCCTTACGAGGAACCCGTGAATCCCGAGCTGGTGGTGGAAACCGAGCGGGAGACGGTGGAGGAATCGGTGGGCAAGGTGTTGGATTTCCTGTCCTCGTTCAAAGGTCTGCTGTAAGCATCGCCGCAAGAATCCAGTGCACCGGCCTCAATCGAGAAAAAGCCGCTTTGGCCCAAGAGCCGGTGCGCGGTGACCGGCATATACATGTACGACGCCCGAGTTTTCGGGATCTTCCGGGGCCTCGAACCGTCCGTTCGGGGCGTGCCGGAGATCGCCGACGTGAACAACGCCTATTTGCGCCGGGGAGCTCATGGACGACATCCTGCCCGGCTTATGGAGAGACGCGGGGACGCACGTTCGTATCCAAGGGCCAGCGAGCCGGCGAAGGACACCGTGCCGGGCGGGGAATTCGAAGGCTGGGGTGTGGCGGACTTGAAACTTCATCCATGCAGGCTGCCGGGGGTCAAGCTGATCGAACCCGAGGTGTTCGAGGATCGCCGCGGCTTTTTCATGGAGTCATATCATGAAGCTAAGTTCGCGGAGCTGGGCATCCATTGCCGGTTCGTGCAGGACAACCATTCGCTGTCGTTGGAACGCGGCGTGCTGCGCGGGCTGCACTATCAGCTGAAGCCGCGGGCACAGGCGAAGCTGGTGCGGGTGATCCGCGGCGCCGTGTACGACGTGGTGGTGGATTTGCGGCGCGGTTCGCCCACGTTCGGGCAGTGGGAAGGATTCGTGCTGTCGGCGGAGAACAAGCTGCAGCTTTTTGTCCCGCGGGGGTTTGCCCACGGCTTCTGCACGCTGGAGCCGGGCACCGAGGTGCTGTACAAGGTGGACGACCTGTACGCGAGGGACCTGGAGCGAGGCATCGCCTGGAACGATCCGGCGCTTGGCATCCCGTGGCCGGTCAAGCATCCGATTCTGTCGGACAAGGATGCGCGGCATCCGCCCCTGGCCGAAGCGGAATATAACTTCACCTGCGAGGAGGACGGCCCATGAAGCTTCTGGTGACGGGCGGCGCCGGTTTCATCGGGAGCAACTTTGTTCATTACATGCTGCGCGAGTACGCGGATGTGGAAATTGTCAACGTCGACCTGCTCACCTATGCGGGAAACCTGGACAACCTCCGCCCGGTGGAAGGAGACCCGCGGCATCGTTTCGTGCGGGCGGACGTGGCCGACCGGCAGGCGATGGAGCCGCTGTTTGCGGAAGGGATCGACGCCGTGGTGCATTTCGCGGCGGAAACCCACGTGGACCGCAGCATCGCGGATCCGGGGGTGTTCGTCCGGACGAATGTGCTGGGCACGCAAACCTTGCTCGACTTGTCTTTGAAATATAAGGTGGGCAGATTTGTGCAAATTTCGACGGATGAAGTGTACGGCTCACTGGGAGAGACGGGGCGGTTCACCGAGTCGTCTCCGCTGGCCCCGAACAGCCCGTATTCCGCCAGCAAGGCGGGGGCGGACCTTCTTGTTCGGGCGTATCATGAAACCTACGGCCTGGACGCCGTCATCACGCGCTGTTCCAACAATTACGGCCCCTACCAGTTTCCGGAGAAGCTTATCCCGCTCATGATCATGAACGCGCTGGAGAACCGGCCTCTTCCCGTGTACGGCGACGGGCTGCACGTGCGCGACTGGCTGCATGTGGAAGATCATTGCCGGGCCGTCGACCTGGTGCTGCGCAAGGGACGCGCGGGAGAGGTGTACAACATCGGCGGCAACAACGAGCGCACGAACCTTCAAGTCGTGCGCACGATTTTGCGGGAACTGGGCAAGCCTGAGACGCTCATTGCCTTTGTGCCGGACCGTCCGGGCCACGACCGCCGGTATGCCATCGACGCGGGCAAAATCCGACTGGAGCTGGGATGGGAACCGCGGTATGAGTTCGCGGCGGGTATCCGGGATACGATCCGCTGGTACGTGGTGAACCGGGAGTGGCTGGAACGGGTGAAGTCGGGTGCGTACCGGGAGCTGCCGCCCTCTTGACGTTCACCGCCGGACGGGTGGAGCCGCGGACGTTCCGGCCACTTTGGCGGCAGAGGAAGGAAGCCGAGGATGGGGAGGCGGTGCTCC
The DNA here is from genome assembly GCA_002159065.1 of Paenibacillaceae bacterium ZCTH02-B3. Taxonomy (GTDB): domain Bacteria; phylum Bacillota; class Bacilli; order Paenibacillales; family Paenibacillaceae; genus ZCTH02-B3. The sequence goes on from LZRV01000085.1 coordinate 8,562, forward strand.
ATGCGCGTGCTGGTGACGGGCGCCGGCGGGCAGCTTGGGCGGGAGCTGTGCGCGATGGACGGTGTTTCCGTGGAAGTGATCGGGCTGGACCGCAGCGGACTGGACGTGACCGACCTGGCGCAGTGCCGGGAGGCGATCGCGGCTTATCGTCCGGACGCGGTGATTCACGCCGCCGCCTACACCGCGGTGGACCGGGCGGAGGAGGAACCGGACGAAGCTTTCCGCGTGAACACCGCGGGAACGCGCAACATGGCCTTGGCCGCGCAGGAGGGTCATGCGAAATTTTGCTACATCAGCACCGATTACGTGTTCGACGGCCGGGCATCGGCGCCCTACAACGAATATGATGCACCGAATCCGCTGAACATGTACGGCAAGTCGAAGCTGGCGGGGGAGCGGCTTGCGCAGTCGCTGTCGGACCGCTGGTTTGTCGTGCGCACTTCTTGGGTATACGGCGCGCACGGCGCCAATTTCGTGAAGAAGATGCTCCGGCTCGGCGCGAAGCGGGGGCGGGTGCGGGTGGTGGCCGACCAGACGGGGTCCCCCACGTGGGCGAAGGATCTGGCGGTTTTCCTGCTCGCGCTGGTCTCCACCGAAGCATATGGCATTTACCACGCCGCGAATGCGGGACATTGCTCCTGGTATGAATTTGCCAAGGCGATTTTCGAGGAAAAAGGGATGCGCGTCGAAGTCGTTCCCTGCACGACCGGGGAATTTCCGCGGCCCGCGCGGCGTCCAACGTATTCCGTGCTGGACGGGGCCGCCGTCCGCTACAACGGATTGCCGGCGATGCGCCACTGGCGGGAGGCGCTTCGGGAGTTTTTGCGGGAATGGCGCGCGTGATTTTCACGTCGTTTCCGGCCGCCGGCGCTGTCGGCGTTGGAGCGGGTCCAGTCGCGCGAGCGTTGACGGGGACGGTGCAGCGCCTGATGCCGGAGGCGGCAGCCAGGCACGCCGGATGCCTGTTCGGACTCGCGTACTCGAAACTGCCGCTGCCGCTTTGCCAGGAATTCAGCATGCGATTTTCAACATTTTGCCCGATGTCCCAGCAGATTATGCGCCTTCCGAGCGGGTTCCCCGCACACACTAAACCCGGACCCCCTCACAAGGGGCCGGGGAGGTGCGATCGGGATGGCACGCGGAAGAAACGGCGGCCGCAGGCCGCTGGTGCCGGAATGCAAGCCCGCGCTGGAGCGGATGAAGTACGAAATTGCCGCGGAACTGGGGCTATCTGGCGTGTTGGCTGCCGCGGGCAACGCGGCGGACGCGGAATTTTCCTCCGAACTGGGTGACGCCGCGGTGGCAGGGCAACGGTTCGGGCGTCCCTACCTGGGCCACATCACCGCACGGGAAGCGGGACTCATGGGCGGCAACGTTACGCGCAGGCTGATCGCCCAGAGCGAAAGCGGCTTTATGTAACGTTCATGCAGCCTATGCAGCCCCCGGCCAGTTTAAAAAAGGTTATGCAGGGGCAAGCCCCGGGCTTGTGGCGGCTTGCCCCTGCGGCCTCGAAGGAGACGTTCCGAAACCGCCGGAGGGCTTGGCGAATCTGGGCGAATGCCGATTGACAGGGGACGACAGTTTCGCTATCATTCAAATGAAGGTTCGAGCATTACAACCTTTTCCGGGCGGAAAAGGTTCATTTTTTGTGTCGGGAGGGGAAGCCCGTGGGCGCGACGGGGAGACGTTTGTTCACCTCCGAGTCGGTGACGGAAGGTCACCCGGACAAAATTTGCGACCAGATTTCCGACGCGGTTCTGGACGCCTACCTGGCCGCTGATCCGTACGCGCGCGTCGCCTGCGAGGTGGCCGTGACCACCGGGCTGGTGGTCATCATCGGTGAGATTTCCAGCAAGGCGGACAACATCAACATTCCGGCCATTGCCCGCCGCACGATCCGCGAAATCGGCTACACGCGGGCCAAGTATGGCTTTGACGCCGACACCTGTGCGGTGATCACCTCGCTGAACGAACAGTCGCCCGATATCGCGCAAGGGGTCAACGCCGCCCTGGAAAGCCGGGAAGGGCAGGATGTCACCCGCGAGACCGAGAACATCGGCGCCGGTGACCAAGGGCTGATGTTCGGCTTTGCCACCAACGAGACGCCGGAATACATGCCGCTGCCCATCGCCCTGGCGCACCGCCTGTCGCGCCGGCTGGCCGAAGTCCGCAAGAACGGCACGCTTCCCTACCTGCGGCCGGACGGCAAGACGCAGGTGACCATCGAGTACGAAGGCGACCGGCCCGTTCGCGTGGAAACCATTGTCGTTTCCACCCAGCATGCGGAAGACATTCCCCTCGAACAGATCCACCATGATGTGCGGGAACTCGTCATCCGGCCGGTGGTGCCGGAAGAGTGGCTGGACGGGGATACGAAATATTTTATCAATCCGACGGGGCGGTTTGTCATCGGCGGACCGCAGGGCGACGCCGGCCTGACCGGCCGCAAGATCATCGTCGACACCTACGGCGGATACGCGCGGCACGGCGGCGGGGCGTTCTCCGGCAAGGACCCGACCAAGGTGGACCGTTCCGCCGCATACGCCGCCCGATACGTGGCGAAAAACATCGTCGCCGCGGGTCTCGCCGACCGGTGCGAGATCCAGCTGGCTTACGCCATCGGCGTGGCCAACCCCGTGTCGATCAGCGTCGATACCTTCGGCACGGGCAAAGTTGCCGATGAAAAGCTGGTGAAGCTGATCCGCGAACATTTCGACCTGCGCCCGGCTGGCATCATCCGGATGCTCGATCTTCGCCGGCCGATCTACCGCCAGACGGCGGCATACGGCCATTTCGGGCGCAACGACCTCGATTTGCCGTGGGAACGGCTGGACAAGGCCGAGCTGCTGCGGAAAGCCGCGTTGGGTTAAGCGCGGGCATCGCTATTCGGCGGGGGAAGCAAAACCCCCGCCTTTTTTTTTTGCGTTTATTTAATATACAGAGGACTGTCTCTCCCGCAAAAATTGCACCTTTCGTCCCTAAAATTGTCAACCTTCAAGTCCGAAATAAAAAGTATCAGTATGTCCATTTCGGAGGTCTGGTCATGCGGAGTTCCCGGACAGCATCCACCTTGACGACGTCCAATCCGCGTATTCGGACTATCTCCGCCATGGTGGCTTTTTTGCTGTTTGTTGAGCTTTGGCTGTCATCCCTGCTTTTTCCCGGTTCGGCTGCGGCCGCCGGCATGGGCCACAAATCGCTCGACCCCGTTCCGGGCACGCCGATCGTCGTCCATCGGGACTTCGTGATCGAGTTTGAGGAGCCGGTGCACCGGGGGACCGGGGAAATTGAGGTTTGGAAGGACGGAGGCACGCAGGCGATCGGAACGATCAACGTGTCCGATACGGTCCATGTGCAACTGGATAAATCCGGAACGCGCGTAATCATCAAGTTGCCCCAGAATTTGCAGAATGCGATCAAGGACGACGTGGGCCAGACTTATTACCTGAACATTCCGCGGGAAGCTTTTTACAGCAGAGCCAAGAATGATCCTTACGCGGGAGTTTCCTATTGGAATTTTACCATCAAGAAATTCGAACTTATTTCCAGCCCCCGCAGGCCTGAAAACGGACAGTCATTCGTGGATGTGGACAGCAGTCCCGACCCGCTTACGCTGGAATTTGCGTTCAATGACAACGTTGATCCGGGAACGGGTTATATCCGGATCCGGCGAAAAATCGACGGCGTCATCGTCAGGGCGATTGACGTGGCATCCGGCGTGGAAACCGGCGATGTGACCATCGCGAACAATGTGGTAACCGTGAAAGCGGGTTCGCTTGCATACGATACGGAGTATTATGTGACGATCGATCCCGGGGCGTTTGTGGATCAGCACAAAAATCCCTTCGGCGGCATTACGAATAACACCACCTGGACGTTCAAAACCGAACCGGCCCCGGATACCCAAAAGCCCAAAGCCGTCTCCTATACGCCGGCCGTCAACGGGACGTTGAGCAATCTGCAAGGGGATTTGATCATCGAATTCGACGAGCCCGTTTTCGCAGCCGGAGGGTTCATCAACATCCGTAAAAACACCTCCGGGCAACCGTTGTTTTGCTCCATTCCCGTGTCCGCCGTGACCGTAAACGAAAAGACGGTGCGCATTTCCCCCGGCGGGTACGGGTGCGGCGCGTTCGAAAACAACACCCAGTACACGGTGCAGATTGGCGATACGGCATTCAGGGATGCGTCGGGCAACTATTACGAAGGCATTACGAACTGGACGTTCAGAACCAATCAGGATACCACCGCGCCGGCGGTTTCCTCCTATTCTCCGGTGCCGGGGGCGACGAACGTAAGCGTGGGCACGAAGACATTCTCGATCTTGTTCAACGAACCGGTACAGGTGGTGCCCCCTTCGGCTACGGCGCAACTGTTCCGGACGGACAATCCGGGCTCCTCGTCCACCCTGTCGATGGCGGTGGATTCTTCTGACAACCGAAAAGTGAATCTTACCTATTCCGGTGCGAATCTGGCGGCCAATACGCAATATTCCATCACGATTCCGGCAGGGGCGATCCGGGACGTGGCCGGGAACGAGTTCCCCGGCATCCTGGGGCAGTACCAGTGGACGTTCCGCACCGGGGGAGCCGGGGCGGCGCCCGTTCTGGAGAAGGCCGAAATGGACGGATCGGCGGCCATCGTGCTCACGTTCAACGTGACGTTGAGCAGCGCCCATGTGCCGATTCCGGGTGACTTTTACGTGACCGTCAATGACGCGTATCGCCAGGTGACCGGGGTGTCCGTGAACCAGAACCGGGTCCGGCTGACCCTGGCGAGCGGGGTGTTGGTCGGACAGACGGTCAGGGTGTCCTATTCGCCGGATCCTTCCCGGCATCTGCAGAGCGTGGACGGGCAAAAGGTGGCCGCGTTCTCCAACCGTGCCGTCACCAATACCGTGGACACGACGCTGCCGAGACCCGTGTCCGGCCAAGTGACCGGAAACATGGTGGTGCTGACCTTCAATCGTGCGCTCGCTCCGCTTTCGTCCAATGCTTACCAGCAATTCACCGTCGTTTGGGGCGGCCAGGTCATGAACGTCACCGGCGCGTCGGTGTCCGGAAACATCCTGTCGCTGACGCTCTCCTCGACCGGCCCCACGGACGGCGCGATATCCGTGACATACACGCCGGGAACAAACCCGATTCGGGATCAGGACGGAAACTACGTCAGCGCGTTTACCGACTTTTACGTGCGGAATCCTTACGACAATCAACCGCCTCAGCTGACCGGAGTGACGGCTTCCGGCAACAAGGTAACGCTCGTTTACAATGAAGGCTTGAGGTCGGATTCCGTTCCGCCCGCATCCAGCTTTACCGTGACCGCATCCAACCGGACCATTTCCGTTACCACAGTTGCCGTGAGCGGCAACCAGGTGGAGCTGACGCTTTCGTCCACCCTGACGAACGGCACCATCGTCCAAGTGTCCTATGTGCCGGTCAACCCATATTTGGTCGATCTGGCAGGCAATGCGGCTCCCGCTTTTTCAGGCTATCCGGTGACGGTGGCAGGCGGGAAAGCACAGCTTGTGTCCGCCACGGTGAACGGCGCACAGCTCACCTTGACTTACAGTTCCGCCCTGTACACGGGTACTGCGCCGTTGGCAAGCCAGTATTCCGTGACGGTGGACAATATGGTTGCAGCGGTCACCAGAGTATCGGTGTCGGGATCACAGGTGACCCTCACGCTGGCCAATCCGGTTCGCAGCGGCCAAACAGTCAGGGTATCGTATAACAATTCGGGCCAGGCCTTGCGTGACGCGCAAAACAACGTGCTGGATTCTTTCAGCGGGGTGACCGCGACCAACGTCACTTCCACGGTGAACCTCGGCCTGGATTATGCGGCCGGGGACGCGGAGAAAGGTTTGGTGCTCAACTATCTTGCCGTGACTCAGGGGGCGGGGCAAACCATCAACGGAAAAGCGGCGGTGAAGTACACCGTCGATGCGACGAAATTGACCGGCGCGTTCAACGCTGTCCGCACCCAGCCGGGGGGAATTCCGCAGCGGGTGGTGTTCCAGGTTCCCTCGACGCAGCCCGGCGCCATCGTCGCCGTGCCGGCGGGCGCGCTGCTGAGCGCGAAGAACACGGTGCCAAGCGGCTCCTTTGTGGTAGAATACGGCGGCCACATGTTTGAATTGCCGCTGAGAGCCCTGAACCCGTCCATCGTTCCGGGCGGGATTCCGTCCGGCGCCCAGATCCTCATCCGCATCGAGTCGGTTTCCGCTTCCGGCGTCACGCCGGCCCTGAACCGTGCGGGAGGGGTTCTCGTCGGGACGCTGGTGGAGTTCGGCGTCTACGTTGTCCAGGGGACCAACGAAACGGCGGTAACCGAATTCGACGCCTATGTGCGGCGCGCCATCGCCGTCCCCGGCACGACGCAACTGAACGCGAGCCTGACCGTGGTCCGGTATGATCCGGAATCCGGGGAAGTCATCCCCGTTCCGACCCGGATCGACCGCTCCGGAACGCAGCCGGTCCTGACCTTCATGCGCAAGGGCGCCAGCATCTACGCCGTGGCGCGGAAGGCGTCCGCGGCCTTAGCGGATATGGAGAGACACTGGGCCAGAAGCGACGTGGAGCTGTTGTCGGCGAAATTCATCGTCGACGCGAAGACGGGCCGGAATTTCGTGCCCAATGAAGCGGTGACGCGGGCCGACTTCGCCAAGTTCATCGCCCGCGGCCTCGGGCTCGCCTCGGACCGCACCGCCGCGTCCCGCTTCCGCGACGTCGGGGCGAACCACGCCTACGCCTCTTACATCGGCGCCGCCAGCAAGGCGGGCATCGTGCAGGGGGACCCGGACGGGCGATTCCGCCCGAACGATCCCATCACCCGGGAAGAGATGGCCACGATGATGATACGCGCGATTACGTATGCCGAACAGCAGGTGTCCCTGTCGACCGCCGCGCTGAACAAATTCCAGGACAGAGGGCGGATCAGCAGCTGGGCGCTGACTTCGGTGGCCGGGTGCGTCAACGCCGGCATCATCCGGGGCGTCACCGAAACCCGGTTCGAGCCGAAAAACAACGCCACGCGCGCGGAAGCGGCGGTCATGATCAAGCGGATGCTCGAGTACGTCGGATTTCTGGAAAAATGAGAACGTCGCGGCCGCGATGGCCACCAAGGTGCCCGTTCCGTAGGGGATGGGCGCTTCTTTTTGCAAGGAACGGAGCTTCTATTTGGAGGGGCAGGCGTTTCTTTTTGGTGTGCGGGTTGATGTTAGTTCGCATGGCGGGTGTGGGAAGGAAAAATTTTCAATTCCTTCCGCTTCGGCTGTAACTTTTGGCCGATAAAAGAGTCTAAAAGTTATAGAGAAAGAAAGACAGCCAGAAACGACACCAGGTATCGGGGAGCGGGAGAGAAATCCATGAGAAAAACCGGACGGAAACTGCTGAACGCGCTGATGGCGGGGGTGATGTCGCTAACGGGTCTGCTTTTTCCGGCCGCCGCGGCGGCGCGGGACAAAGCGTCTGTCGAACCGGCTCTGGTGAAGCGGAGCGAGGCGGTCGTGACGTCGGGAGTAAGGCTGATGGAATACGCCTGGATCACCGGCGGCGGGACGCCCGTGGAGAAACCCGTGCACGTGCTGCGGATCGACCTGTCCAACCCGTACGTCCGTCTGGACGTGATGGGAGGACGCGGCGGCAGCGTCACGGCCCGGCGGTCCGTGGAAGAAATGGCGAAGGACACGGGCGCGGCGGCGGGCGTCAACGGCGACGTCTTCAACACCGACGGGGAAGGGGCGCCGATCGGCCCGGAAATCCGCGGCGGACGGCTCACTTCCAGCCCTTCGAAGCTGCAGGGCATGTACGCCTTCGGCGTAACCGTCGGCGGAACGGCCGTCATCGACGCGTTCGCGTTCCGGGGAACGGTTACGGCGCAGGACGGGGCGCAATTCGAGCTGGCCGGCGTCAACAAGTCCTCCTACATGACCGAGCCGGACCGTTCGCCCAGCCATTATAACGCCTTGTATATGTACACGTCCGCCTGGACCGCGGCGGCGCGGCCGAAAGACAGCTATACGTCGCCCACCGAGGCGCTGGTGGTGGATGGCGTTGTGACCGCGGTATCCCCGGAACGGAATACGCCCCTGAACATTGCGGCGATTCCGGAGAACGGATACGTTTTGCGGGGACACCGGGACGCGGCCGACTTCATCCTGCAGCATCTGCCGGTCGGCAGCAGGGTGTCGGTGTCCTATGAGCTGGTGGCTTCGGATGGCAAGGTTTATCAGGCTTCGGATTTCCGGATGCTGATCGGCGGCCATACCCTGCTGGTGGACGGCGGCCGGGCATCGGCGTTTACCCGCTCCATCAGCGGTGTCGACGGATCGCGGGAGCGGGCGCGCACGGCGGTCGGCCATTCCAAGGATGGAAAGACCGTGTGGCTGGTCACGGTGCAGGAAAGCGGCGGCATGACGCTGGCGGAGCTCCAGCGGGTGCTGGTAAGCCTGGGCGTCTGGAAGGCCGTCAACCTTGACGGCGGCGGGTCGACGACGATGGTCGCCCGGCCGCTGGGCGAATTCGACGCCGTGCTGGTTCACCCGGTGAGCCAAGGCACGCAGCGGGCGGTCAGCAACGGGATCGGGGTTTATTCCACGGCGCCGCCAGGGGAGCTGGCGGGCCTGCTGGTCAGCGGTCCGCGGACGCTGTTTCTCGGCCAGACGGCGGAATACGGGTTGAGGGGATATGACAAGTATTATAATCCCGTCGACCTTTCCGGGAAGACGCCGCGGCTGAGTCTGGACCGGCCGATCGCCCAGGTGCGGGGCGCCGGGCTGATCCCGACCAAGCCCGGCACGGCGGAGCTCACCGTGCGGGTGGATGGGGCAGCGGCCAAGATCGGCCTGGAAGTGATCGGGGAATCGCAGATTGCGGAAATGACCATCCGCCCGACCGCACAGGAGATCCGGGAAGGCGGCGCGGTCCGCTTGGAAGCCAAGGTGAAGCTGGCCGACGGCCGGGTGCTGACGGTGCCGCATGAGTCGCTTGCGTGGCAGCTTGTCGGCATACGGGGACAGGTGAAGGACGGCGTGCTGCGGGTCGACGGTTTTGGCGCGAACGCAGGCACCGTCTACGCCATCGCCCGCTACGGCGGCTACGGCGCGGCGGCGGCGTTGCTCCCGGCGCCAAACCGGATGCTGGAAGATTTCGAGGACGCGGGGGTTGCGGTCCGGTTCGAAGGCCTGCCGGCGGAAACCTCCGGCTCGGCGGGCGTGACGGCCGGCCTTCCCGGCCGGGAGACGTCGCGGGCGCTGCGGCTCGTCTACGATTTCACGCGCGGGACGGGCGACCGGTTTGCGTACGCGGTGCTCGGCGACGGCATTGATCTTGCGGGCGCTTCGGATGCTTCCGGTGCGGCGGATCCGGCCAGCGCGAACGGTACCAACGGGTCGTCCGGCGCGAGCGGGGCGCTGGCCGCAAACGGTGCGGCCGGCGCTGCAGCCGGCGCCGAACCGTCCGCCCTTTCCGTCGACGTGCTGGGCGACGGCGGCAACAACTGGCTGCGGGCCGAATTCCGCGACGCGGCCGGCCGGGCCGTGCTGGTGACGCTGGCCGACCGGATCGACTGGACCGGCTGGAAGACGGTTTTCCTCGATCTCAAAGCCGCCGGCGTCAGCGGCATGAAACTGACGCGGCTCTACGTCGTCCGCCTGGAGAGCGGTTCGGACGACCGCGCGCTGCGGGGCGAGATCGCCTTCGACAACCTGAAATTGCACTATCCTGCTGTAGACGCCGAGCCGCCGCGGGCGGAAATCGTCCTGAAAAGCGGCAGCACGGAGGCCGTCCGGAACGGAGAGGCGATCCGGCTGGACGCGGCGCCGTTCCAGCGGGAGGGCGTCACCTACGTCCCGCTTCGATTTATCGCCGATTCGCTGGGTGGAAGCGTCCTTTGGGACAACGGGCTGAAGCGCGTTACCGTGCTCCGGAATTCCGGCATGGTGGAGTTGCGCGTGAACAGCCCGGACATGACGGTAAACGGCGTGCGGCAGGCCGCCGCGGCTTCGCCTCTGATCCGGAACGGACGGGTCATGGTGCCGGTCCGGGTGGTCGCCGAACAGCTGGGCCTGCAGGTTGTGTGGGACGGCCAGGCGAAAACGATCACGATCCGTTGAGCGAAAATATTATAATACTACTCAGAAATCCTCAGACATGTCCACCCGAATCCGGCAAGTGTGATATGATATTTTTGGAAGCGGATGAAGCGGCAAGTTCGAGGGAGGCGCGATGAAGGCGCAGAAACAACCGGAGCCGACGAATGTCGCGGATGACCACGGCGAGCAGCTCGAGCGGATCATCCAGCATGCCATCGAGGTCATCGAGAACAGCAAGACCCAGGTTTTCACCATCTATGAATCGTTTATCAAGGAACTGGCCCTGCTGGAAGAAGAGCTGGAACGGGTCCTGCGCGAAGTGGAGGAAACGATCCCCATCGTCAACCGGCTGGAATGGGAGTTCCGCCTGGCGCGCGTCAAGCTGACGGAGGTGTCCCGGGATTTCGTCCAGTACAACGAGGAGGATATCAAGGCCGCTTACGAGAAGGCGACCCGCATCCAGCTGGATTTGATGGTGTACCGGGAGAAGGAGCAATACCTTCGGTCCCGCCGCGACGAGCTGCAGAAGCGCATCCGCATGCTCGAACGCTCCATCGAACGCGCCGAATCCGTCGTCTCCCAGCTGAACGTGGTGTCCGAGTACCTTTCCGGCGATTTGTCCAATGTTTCGCGCATCCTGGAAACCGTGAAAAGCCGCCAGCTTCTCGGGCTCAAGATCATCATGGCCCAGGAGGAGGAGCGGAAGCGCGTGGCCCGCGAAATCCACGACGGCCCCGCGCAAACGCTGGCCAACCTCGTGCTGAAGACGGAGATCGCCGAACGTTTTCTGGAAATGGACGACATTGAGAATCTCCGGGCGGAGCTGGCCGATCTGAGGACGCAGCTCCGCAGCGGGCTCGAGGAAATCCGCAAAATCATTTTCCTGTTGCGCCCGATGGCCCTGGACGATCTGGGCCTTACGCCGACATTGCGAAAATATGTGCAAGATTTCGAAGAGCGGACCCGGATCAAGGCTTCCTTCGAAGCGACGGGCAAGGAAAGGCGGCTCCCCGGGGCGATGGAAGTGGCGCTGTTCAGGCTCGCCCAGGAAGCGCTCAACAACGTCCAAAGGCACGCGCGGGCCACGTTCGTATCCTTGAAGCTGAATTTTACCGACACCGAAGTCCAGATGACGATCGAGGACAACGGCGTGGGGTTCCGGATGAATGAACGCAATCCCCGCGAGAGGGCGAAGCTGCAGTCCCGGTTCGGCCTGATGGGCATGCGGGAACGCGTGGAGCTTCTGCAGGGCACCCTTCAGATCGACAGCGCCCCGGGTCAGGGCACGACCATACGCATCACGCTCCCTCTCCGCGAGGGATTCGGAAAGGAGTAGATGCCAGATGGAAGCCATGACGGACATGACCGGCGTAAACGGAGCGGCGCGGGAAAACCGCGTGATCACCGTGGTGGTGGCGGACGACCACAAGCTGTTCCGCGAGGGGCTCAAACGGATCCTCAACATGGAGCAGGATCTCGAAGTGATCGGCGAATGCGCCGACGGCCGGCAGGTGATCGAGTTCTGCCAGCAGCACAAGCCCGATGTCGTGCTGTTGGACATCAACATGCCCGTGGAGAACGGCGTGACGGCCACGGAGAAGCTGCGGGAAATGTGTCCCGACGTGAAAGTCATCATTTTGTCCATCCACGACGATGAAAGCTATGTGTTCGAGACCCTCCGCAAAGGCGCGTCCGGCTATCTGCTGAAAGACATGGAGGCGGAATCGCTGATCGACGCCATCCGGACGGTGGCTGCGGGACACGCGTACATCCACCCGAAGGTGACCGGCAAGCTGATCCATCAGCTGCGGCGCATGGCGAACACGGACGGAGCCGCCGTTGCCCAGGCGGAGAAGAAGCAGCCGCAGAACATCAACGTTCCGCTGACCAAGCGGGAAATCGAAGTGCTCCGGCTGATGGCGGAAGGCAAGAGCAACAAGATGATCGGGGAGCACCTGTTCATTAGCGAGAAAACCGTCAAAAACCACGTCAGCAGCATTCTGCAAAAAATGGAAGTCGAAGACCGTACGCAGGCCGTCATCGTATCCATCAAGAACGGCTGGGTGACGCTCTGAGTCGGCGGTTGCCATCATTCATGACCCTTGCAGGTGCGTCTGTCCCGGCGCCCTGGATTCCCTTCCGGGGAGCGGGGAAAGACGCAACTTTTTGTGGGAACCTTTCGTCAAACTGAACGGGTGTTTCCGCGCCCCTGCATGGGCATGAACCCCTCTTCCGGCGGCGGCATATATTGTCGCATAGCCGCATGCGGGAGGTGGCAGCCCATGGCGGAGCTGCTGGTGATCATGGCTTGCTACGTCGCGGCGGCGTTGCTCGTGCAATGGGCGGCGCGGCGCCGGAGACGCGATCCGGGCATGCGCGTCGTGGTGGCCCTGGGCCGTCACGCGCTGCAGGCAGAGGACGTCGTCCGCAGGCTGCGGCGCTGGTCGCGCTGGTCCGGCAGGCCGCTGCGCATCGCGGTCCTGCTGGACCGTTCCGACGAGGAGGCCGCGAGGATCGTGGAGCGGCTGGCCCGACGCGATCCGGACCTGGTATGGCTGCATGGCGACCGGCAGCCCGATGGCTGGCGGAGCGACCCTGATGGAGCGGTGACAAGCGGCGCGGCAACGGGGCCGGCCTGGGAGGCGCCGTGTCGGGAAACGCCCGCCGATGGGGCATACTGGTGGGAATGGAACAGGGACGAAAAAAGGAGAGAACCATGACGAACTTGCGGAAACGAACAAACTTGCGGAAGCTGACACTGGGCGCATGGATTGCGGTACTGGTTTGGGGACTCGTTTTTCCGCCGACAGGGCAGAGTACGTTCGCGGGAACGGTATGGGCTGCGGCGGCGGAACCCCTGACGGGGACAGAGACGTACGGTGACGGGACGGCTTCTTCGCCGTCAAGCCAGACGGACAAGCCCGCAGCGGAATCGGCTGACGCGACGGAGGCGGAAGCGGCGAATGCCGGGACGCCGGATGCGGCGGATTCCGGGACGCCGAATGCAACGGACTCCGGAACGCCGAATGCCGCGGGCTCCGGGGATGAACCGGACGCTGCCGGTACATCGAACCGGGAATCAGGCGCACCGGAAGCGGCAACGGGAACGAAACCCGGCGAAGAAGTGCTGCTGATCCGCAGGGATTCCAACGTGCTTTGGCACAACGGAAAAGCGTACACGATGCCCCGGCCGGCAAAGGTGGCGGGCGGCGCCACCTATGTGCCGGCGCGGGCCCTGGCGGAACGGTTCCGCATCAAGATCCTTTACGACGCAAAGAGCAAATCGTACCTTTTTGTATTCGAACCGACGAAAACGGAGCTCAGGGTCAAACCCGGACAGTCCACTTACATAGTCGGCGGAACCAAGATTCAGAGTGCGGCCGCTTTCGTGGACAAGGGCACGCTCATGGTGCCGGTCCGCGTGATCGCGCAGGCCTTCGGTCTCCGGATGTCCGTTGATTCGGCCGGCAAGGAGATCCGGCTCAGCCGGATGGTTTTGCCGGTGGCCGCCTTTGAGCTGACGCCCGATCACGCCCACGCGGGAGAGACCGTGGTCGGCTACAGGGATCTGGCCAGCCATCCGCTGGGACTCAGGATCGTCGCCGATGAATGGCAAGGCCTTCAGGAACGGTACGACACCCCCGGGACGTATGTGATCACCCGCCGGGTGCAGGACGAAAACGGCGTCTGGAGCGAACCCTATTCCGTCACGCTGGAGGTGCTGCCTCCGAACCAGCCGCCCCGGGCGTTTTTCACCACGGACAAGATCGTCTACAAGATGGGCGAATGGGTCGAGTACCGCAACTACAGCTACGACGACGAGGGTCGCATCGCGGAGGTGGAATGGATCGGCGCGGATAACGGCTTCTGGGAACCGGGCGAGAAGACCATCACCCTGCGCGTCACCGATGAACACGGAGCGTCGTCGGAATATACCCGCACCATCACGGTGACGGACGAGCTGCTGTACACCCGGGAGCAGTTTCCGTTCGTCTACGGCAAGCCCGGCGACAAGTTCACGCTGCGCGGCGGGGACGTGCCGAACCTGCCGCGGGTTTCCTATACGATCCACGAGTATACGGATCTGCCGCTGTTCCGCAGCAACAGCCCGGAACTGATCGTCCAGGACGGCATCTACTATGCCGACGAACTGTCCGGCGAAATCCGGTTCATGCTGCATCATCAAAACAAATCCGCCGACCGGAAACGCATCTGGCTGATCGCCACGAACCCGGGCGAACAGCCGGTGAAGGTGCATGTGGACCGCGTCAGCGTGGGCGGTCCCCACGAGTACGTGACTTCATCGGGCAAAGCCGCCGCCACCCGCTACCTGCAGGCGCGCCTGAATCCCGTGAAGACCCGGAGCCTTGCGCTGGCGCCCGGCGAAAGCCGCGTCATCGCCGAAGAAACGGGTGCCGTCGCCATCAAGCCGGAACAGGTGATCACGGCCTACGCGGATGTGCGGACGGACGCGCCGGTGCGGTTCAGCGTGGTGGTGGTCGGCGAGAAGGACGACCCGATCGCCCGTTTCGCCGAGCTGCCGCTGCTTCCTTCCGACGGGGTGCACAACCGGGGCACGTTCCGCCCGGCCACCCGCATTCTTGTGGCGAATCAGCGGATTGGCGGGCAAATGTCCCGCCTGGTGCTGTCGGACAATGCCACCGATAAGTGGGTGGTCGGCATCGACATGGTCACGGGCGAGCCGAAGACCAACGCGGGCAACTACGGCATTTTGTACGTGATCCGGCTCAACAGCGTGCTGCCCAATACCGGCATCGCGGTGAACCCGCGCGGCGGGCATTACGCCGGGGCGTTCGTCGTCAACGGCAACGTGGTGCAGGTGACGGAACACAGCCATCTGCGGGATCCGAACGAAGCCGCGGTGCTGTACAAAACCGGCGACCAGCCGGAAAGCGTGGAGATCGTGTTTACTCCGGCTTCGGGAAGCTTTTTGCCGATCAACCTGCTGTTCGTGCCGCTGGCGCCGGGCGGGGGGAACTGACGGTACTTGCGGGGCGCCTGCCTTTTCGGCGCCCGACTTGCAGCCGCTGCCTTTTCGCCGCCCGCGTGCGGGTTTGGCCAAATCGGACATCGGGTCCGAGAAAGACAACGGAAAACGGTTCCGCGAAAAGTTTTCGGACATATGGTCCGATGCGCGCATGCTGCGCCCGCGAAATCGTTTTCATTGGGGTTGGAGCGCGTTTATTCGGACGTATGTCCGAAAAAATTTTAATAGGGCCGTTTTCGGCTTTTTTTTTCGGACTGGATGTCCGAATTGCTTTCGCGCAGGCCATTTTTTGATCCGGTGTATCGCCAGAAACTGCCGACCCGTGATATGCTCTTATTAAAGATTCGCAACGAATGGGGCAGGATCACCGTAATACAAACCGGGAAGGTGAGAGATGTGGCTTGGTGGGTTATCTGGCTCATCGTTTGCGGTGTGCTGCTGATCGCCGAGATGATGACGTTTACATTTGTCCTGCTCTGGCTGGCCGTTGGCGCGGCCGCGGCGGCGCTCACGGCGCTGGCGTTGCCGGATCATTTTGCCGTCCAGGTGCTTGTCGGCAGCGCGGTGGCGCTGATCATGACGCTGTCCACCCGGCGCTTTGCGCGCCGTTGGAAGCAAAGATCGCGCGGGTTCCGCGACGTCATCGACGAACTGGAAGGCAAGATGGGCGTCGTCATCGAGGACATTCCCGCGGGGGGAACCGGGATCGTCAAGGTCGGCAGCGACACCTGGACCGCCACGTCGGCCGAATCCCTGTCCCGGGATGAACGCGTTGAAGTCGTCCGAAGGGGCACCACGGTGCTGGAAGTGAGAAAATGGAGAGGTGAAGCGTGAATGTTTTGGGTTGCGCTGGTCATTTTGGCCATCGTCATCGTTTTTGTTTCCCTGTCGGTCAAAATCATTCCGCAACAGCAAGTCGGCGTCGTGGAACGGCTCGGGAAATTCCACAAACTGCTGATGCCGGGGGTGAACCTGGTCATCCCGATCATTGACCGCGTCCGGGTTATACATGACCTCCGCATCCAGCAAACCATCGTGCCGACACAGTCGGTGATCACCAAGGACAACGTACAGGTGCAAATCGACACGATCATTTTCTACCAGGTCGTTTCGCCCGAACACGCCACCTACGGCATTTCCGACTACGTCAGCGGCGTGCGGAACATCACCACGGCCACCATGCGGCAGATCATCGGCAAAATGGAGCTGGACGAAACGCTCTCCGGCCGGGAGAAGATTTCGACGGAAATCCGGGTGGCGCTGGACGAGGCGACGGAAAAATGGGGCGTCCGCATCGAGCGGGTGGAAATCATGGACATCAAGCCTCCGGCCGACATCCAGGAAGCGATGGACAAACAGATGAAGGCGGAGCGGAACAAGCGCGCCATCATCCTCGAGGCGGAGGCGGCCCGGCAGGACATGATCCTGCGGGCGGAAGGCGACAAGCAGAGCAAGATCCTGCGGGCGGAGGGCGACAAGGAAGCCCGCATCCGCGAGGCGGAAGGCTTGCAGAAGGCGCAGGAGCTGGAAGCGCTCGGGCAGGCCAAGGCCATTCTGGCGATCGCGGAAGCCGAGAAGCGCCGCATCGAGATGCTGCGTGAAGCGGGGCTCGACGAAAGGGTGCTGGCGTACCGTTCGTTCGAGGCGCTGACCGACATCGCGAAAGGGGACGCCAACAAGGTGTTCCTGCCGGTGAGCGCGGTGGAAGCCCTGGGCAGCATCGGCGCCATCGGCGAGGTATTCAAGGACAAGGACAAAAAGCCGCAGGAGTAGACTGCGGCGACAGGATGCGGCATGCCGGGTCAAGAGGCCGAACGGCCGCGACGCGGTCATCGGTCGCACGGTTCCGGCTTGTCGCAGGATCACGGAGAATCGCACATTCCATATCGTTGCGATACCGGGGTGAAGCACACCCTGTATCGGCGCCATGGCGCCGGCAGGGTGTGCTTTTTGTTTTGCAGGCGATTGTCCGTCAGGCGATGGTCCGGAAAGGGGCGGAATGCGGATGTTGGCGGTGCTGTACATGGTCGGGAACGGCGGAAAATGGGAAGCGCGCTGGACGGCGGCATGGGAAGCGGACCGGCGGTTTTGGCTGGATTCCGAGTTTCGCCTTGGCGTGCTGGAGGGAGGCGGAGAACGGGATGAATCGGGCAAGACGGAAACCGGCGGTCTGCGATTGGCGGTGCTTGGCGAGCCGCTGCCGTTGGGCGTGGCGGAAGCCGCGGCGACGTGGCTGATGGAACGGGTTGAAAGGACGGGGGCGCGGAAGGCAGGGACGGATGAGGAGGCGCTGTTTCTCTTGAAGGAGGCGGCCATCGTCTGCCGCGAATTGGCGGACGAGGGAGCGAAGCGGCGGCCGGGTTTCCGCTCCGGTGTCCCGCCCGGTGTTCCTTTTGCGGGCGTGCCGCTTCCGCGCGGCGCGGCGTTGCTGACGCCCGACGGACAGCGGTGGGCGGAGGACGAGAAGAGCCGGCGGGATTACGGACGGCGGCTCGGCCGGTTCGCCCGCCGGGCCGCGGATTGTCTGGCCGGCCAGTCGCTGTTGCCGGAGGAAGCGCAGCGGGTGTTGGCGGACGAGCTCCCGGAAATGAAGCGGGAGGAATGGCTCATGGCGGTGCAAACCGCGTGCCTGCTCGGACGGGTGGAGCTTCGGTCGGCGCTGGAGCCCCGCGTCCCGACAGGACGGCTCATGCAGGCGGGACCACGCAACCCGGCGGGATCGCGCATCCTGACAAAAATGCGCATCCTGACAGGAATGCGCATCCTGACAGGAATGCGCATCCCGGCAAAACGGCGCCTCCTGGCAGGATCGCATTTCTCGACGGGACAGCGCATGCAGGAGGGAACGCATATTCCGAAGGAACAGCGCACCCGGGCGGGAACGCGCATCCCGGAAGGGGGACGGTTTTTCAGCCTGCCGCGGCCGGAGCGGGTTCAATCTTTTATTCGCCGGTGGTTCGGGCGACCCGTACGGGGCGGGTCCCTTCACTGTCGCCGCTGCGGGAGCGGAGAGAAAAGCCTGCGGCGGTCCCCCTGCGCTTCCTGCGGCCGCGTCTGCGCGGTCTGCGAAGCGTGCCTCACCATGGGACGCTGCCGGGAGTGCGAACTTTTGATCATCGGCCGTCCGGAGCGAAGGGCGGGCCGGCTGGCTATTCCCGAAGGAAGCCTGGAGCCGCTGCTTGACCGATGGAAGCTCAGTCCCGCCCAGAGGGAAGCGTCGGCGCAGGCGCTGGCCTTCATCCGCGAAAGCCTGGGACGTCCGAAGATCGGCGAAGAAAGGATCATCGGGGAAGACCGCCGCTTCGAAAAGGAGGGACGATTCGCAACAGACCGGCGTTTCCTGTTGTGGGCGGTCACCGGAGCGGGCAAGACGGAAATGATCTTTCCGCTCCTTGATGCGGTGCTCCTGGCAGGCGGCCGCGCGCTTGTGGCCACGCCGCGCAGGGATGTGGTGCTGGAACTGGCGCCCCGCCTGGCCCGCGCTTTCGGCGAAGATCGCCTGTCCGTCCGTTACGGAGGCAGCCCCGACCGCAAGCGCATCGCGCCGCTGACGCTGGCCACCACGCACCAGCTGCTCCGCTTCCGGGAAGCGTTCGATTTGGTGTTGATCGACGAGCTGGACGCCTTTCCTTTTCACGGCGATCCGATGCTGAAATTCGCGGCGGACAAAGCCCGCCGGACCGATGGCGTCACGGTGCTGCTCACCGCCACGCCGCCGCGGGAACTGCAGCGCGACGTGCGGAAAGGACGGCTGCCCTGCGCCAGGGTGCCGGTGCGGTACCACGGCTATCCGCTGCCGGAACCCCGCCGGCTCCGGCTCCCCGAACTTTCCCGCATGCTGCGGACGGGTCGCTTGCCGGCGCGGCTGATTCGGGCTTTGCGGCGGTCCGTCGCGGCGGGCAGCAGCCTGTTCGTGTTTGTGCCGTACGTGCGTCAGGCGGAGGCGTTTGCGGACCTGCTGCGAAGGCACGCATCCATGCTTGGGCTTGAAGCCGGCCAGATCGCGGGCACTTCTTCCCGGGATGCGGACCGCGGGCGCAAGGTCCAGTCGTTTCGGAACCGCGAGGTGCGCCTGCTGGTGGCCACCACCATTCTGGAACGGGGCGTCACGGTGCCGCGCAGCGACGTGTTTATCCTGGACGCCGACAACGCCATGTTTGATGAAACCGCATTGGTGCAGATGGCCGGACGGGCGGGCCGTTCCGCGGAAGCGCCGGACGGGCGGGTGGTTTTTGCCGGAAGGCACATGACCGCGGCGCAGCGCCGGGCGATCCGCCATATCCGCGGCATGAACCGACTGGCCCGGGAGAAAGGTTATCTCGTCCGGCTTACTGGATCCGCTCGGAGGGAAACGGGATGAGATTGCTGCATCGTCTCCGCACGATGGATTGGAGCCGTTGGCTGCGGGCGGAACTTGCGCATTGCCCGGTGTGCGGACGCGCTTTCCGGCCGGTTGCCGTTCCGCTTCCCGTCGCATCGGGGCAGCCGCGCCGGGAGCTGGGCGCCCTGTGTCCGGATTGTGCGGACCGCATCCCATGGATTCTTGCTCCGTTGTGCAAGGTTTGCGGCCGTCCGGAACGGTGCGAGGACTGCCGCCGCAGGCGCGAAACGCATTTCGTCGTCTCCCGGAGCGCGGTGCGTTATGACGGGACGATGCGCGAATGGTTGGCCCTCTACAAGTATCGCGGCGCGGAGCGGCTGGAACCGGTGCTGGCGGCGATGCTCGCCCACGCGCTGGAACGAATGGCGGCCGAACTGGGGTTCGACGAACCCGGGAAGGCGTTCGGCATGATGACCGCGGTGCCGCTGTCGGACGAACGTCTGGCGGAACGCGGTTTTAACCAGGCCGAACGCCTGGCCCGCCGGCTGGCCGGTTGGTACGGCATTCCCTTTGCCCCGCTGCTCCGCCGGATTCGCCACACCGACAAAATGAGCTTCAAATCGCGCAGCGAACGGCTGACGGATGTCCGGGGCATTTTTTCGCCTGATCCTTTGATCGCCGCTGTGCTTGTCCGTCGCTCGCATTCCGTTGCCGCTTGTGCGCGCCAATCGTTATCCGCCGCCGGATCCGGCCGGCGCCCGCCGGTGAGCGGCAACAGCCCGCGTCCTTTGTACCGCATCCTGATCGTGGACGACGTCTATACCACCGGCAGCACCATGAACGAAGCGTCGCGGATTTTGAAAGGCGCGTTGGGCGCGGGATTTGAGCTGTTCGGCCTGACCTGGGCGAGATCGTGAGGAACTGTCGGACAGATCTCTGCATGGCTGAGAACCGATGGACAAGGTCCCGACTTGTGCGGGATCGTGAGAGAACCGTCGGGTAAGGCCCAACTTGGATGGGATTGTGAGAAACCGTCGGGCAAGGTCCCATATTGGAGACCCGTGCGGGCATAAATTCCGGCTAAGTCTTGGCAATCGAAGACATGCTGTGGTCGTGAAGCACACGCCGCTTTGAACGCTTGTGTCGGAGCGGTTTTATATTTTTGGAAAGGAGACAGGGAGCCATGGACGGATTTGACAAAATGTACGAGGCTTGGCTGAACGGACAGATTGCCGGGGAGAAAAACCGCCGCAGAAGGGAACTGCTCGAAAAGGGCCTTGGGCACGGTACCGTAGAATTTTTGCGCAATGTGTGGTTTCCGGCGATTGGCAACTTCGACCATCTGCATGCGGAATGGGAGGTGAGGGACTTTCACGGCGGATACCGGTATCTGGACCTGGCGTACCTTCCGGGCGGGGCCAAGGGCGGAATTGAAATCCAGGGCTACGGTCCCCACGCCAGGGATCTGGATGTCAAACGGTTCAAAGATCTTTGTTGGCGGCATTGCCTGCTGGCCTTGGACGGATGGCTCCTGTTGCCGATCGCCTACCTGTCCATCCGGGATGAACCGGAGAAATGCAGGCAGCTGGTTCTTGCCTTCGTGGGCAGATTCGTGTCTTTTTCCGTTCCGGCCTGCCTCGGCAGCATGGAGGCGGAGATCCTGCGTTTCGCCCGGAGAGTGCTCCGGCCTTTTTCCGCGATTGAAATGGCGGATCATTTGCGGATTACCGACCGCCATGCCCGACGGCTGTTGAACGGCATGGTCGAATCGGGCCATTTGCGGGTGGTTGGCGGCAATCGGAGGTACAGAACCTATCAGGCGGATTTTGCCATGAGTACGCCAAAGCCCAACGGACATTTATTCCGTTAGAAAATGGAAAAACAATCCCGCCGAAATACAACGGACATTCAGTCCGTTAGCGCGATCGGAGTTCAATGGAAAACGTTTGCAACCGCTCTATGGGCGGTCCTAACGGACTGAATGTCCGTTAAGATTCCAACTCATCCGATTTTCGGATCGTAACGGACCAGATGTCCGTTGGGTTCGCCAAAATCCGATAGCCAGTTTGGCCGGCATCCGCTATACTGATAGAAAACGCAGCAAGAATTGTTCTACGGGAGAGAGAAGTGTTTCATGCCGCAAGTCGAAGTAAACCGGAGCCGCCATGCCGGAACCCGCCACGCCGAAACCCGCCATGCGGGGAGAACGCTGCGGCTTGCGTGGAAGCTGCTGCCGGTCGTTCCGCTGCTTTTGTTCCTTTTTGGTCCGTACGTCACATTTGCCGGGAAAGCGCGGCCCATGGACATGTGGATGGACGGGGCGCGGCAGCGGACGGACGTTGTGTATGACGGCAGGCATTATTTCATCACCGCGGAAGCTTTGAAGCTTTGGGGACTCCAGGCGGACTACGATCCCGACGCCAGGCGGCTGATGCTTGCCCCGGTACCGGAAGCGGGCCGGGACATCGCCTTCAATCCCGTCTACTATCGCGATCGGGTCATTGTTCTCATGTACCACCATATCGTCGAAGGACCGGAGGATCGCGACGGGCTCCCCGTCTCCGAATTCCGCCGGCAGATGGAACTTCTGGCCGCCAACCGGTTCAACGTGATCGGGATGCGGGAATTTGCCGATTACATGCTGCGCGGGGCTCCGGTGCCTCCCAACGCGGTGCTGATCACGTTCGACGACGGATACGAGTCTTTCTACACCCTGGCGTTTCCGGTGCTGAAGGAATTGGGATTTCCGGCCTCCAATTTCCTGATTGTGAAGTGGATCGACAAGCCTTACGGCATACCCAAACTGACCTGGGACCAGATGCGGGAAATGCAGGCGTACGGCATGAGCTTCTACAATCATTCGTACCAGTCCCATGAATACAGACCGGTGAACAAATCCGGACGCCTGAAGCCGGCCCTGGCCCACCGGCTTTACCTGAAGGACAAAAAGCGAAGGGAAACCCCTGACGAATACCGGCAAAGGGTGCTGGACGACCTGACCGCGGCCGAGCGCCGCCTTCGGGAGGAGCTCGGCAACCGGACCGGCATTCTGGCTTTTCCCTACGGTGCGTACAACGAGGACTTGCTTCATTTGGCCGAAGAAGCGGGCATCGAGCTGGTGTTTTCCACCAAGGAAGGGATCAACAAACGGGGACAACGGGTCGTGTACAGGGTCAACGCCGGTGCGCCGGATGCGGATGCGGAAGAACTCGTGCGCCGGATGCGGCATGCGCTCGGCCCGGTGCCCGATATCCGCCTGAAGGTGTCATTCGGGGGCGCCGAGATTGTATTTCCGACGGCCCGGCCGTTTGAACATGACGGGGAGGTATGGCTGCCCCTGGAAACCATGGCGGAAACGTTCGGGATCCGGTTTCAAATGGACCGGGAGAACGGGAATGTGATCTTTTTCTGATAATAAGGACGGCTGTTTCACGGATTTTATATTTTACAAGCTTTCCGGGTGTCGGTTATAATATGATAGGGAAAAAATTACCTGTTTCAACTAATCCACCAAATAGCTGCCAAACAGGCGGCGCAGGGGGTGCCAACGATGGGACTGGAATATTGCCCCCGTTGCGGGAAACTGTTCTCAAGAACAGTGCGTGACATTTGTTACAACTGCCATCAGGAGCTCGAGAAGCAATACGAACGCGTTGTGGCATATTTGAAAGAACATCCCGGACTCACCCTCAATGAATTGGCGGAGGCCACCGAGGTCAGCGCCAAACAGATCACACGCTGGGTCCGGGAAGGCCGTATTTCGATCGCGCAAGCTCCCAATATCGTGATTGCCTGCGAGGTATGCGGCACGCCGATCCGTGAAGGCACGATGTGCGATTCCTGCCGCAGACGGCTGGCCAGGGAAGTCAAGCGGGTCCAGATGCCAAAACCTGCGGCCGCACGGAAGAACGAGGATGCCGCTTCCCGCGACGATACGTACCACATCACGGACCGGCTGCGGGATCGCTGACCGCCGGAACTGTTGAAAAATAGCTATAAATATTTGCATTACATGAACCGATAATACAGGTAAGGATTGTCGGTTCTTTTTTTTGGGAGTGGATGGACCGATGAAGATCGACGAAACGCAACGCATCGGCATGCGGCAGGCTTACGGCAGCGTGACGAGCCGCCGCATTGAAGGAATTCCGGACAGAAAGCGCGTGGATGAAGTGCACATTTCCGAGGAAGCGAAACGCCTGCTCGATGCCCGGGAAGCGCAGCAAACCGAACGCATCCGGAAACTCGAAACGTTGAGGCAGGAAGTCGCGTCCGGCACCTATTACGTGGAAGCCGGCAAGATCGCCGAGAAGCTGCTTCCCTTCCTGTTAAAATAACGCAAACGGGGGATTTCCGTGGCCGCGCGCGAACTGATCGAGTCGCTCCGCCTCATGCTTCGGCTGTACCGGCAGCTCATTGAGCTGGGCAAGCAGAAAAAGGATCAGGTGATCGGTAACCGCCTGAACGACCTCACGGAAACCCTGGCCAAGGAATCCCGGGTTCTGAAGCAGCTGACGGAAGCGGATAAGGCAAGGGTCCGGGCGGTTGCGGCATTCCAGCGCAGCCTGGGGCTGAAAGAAGATCCGGAAGCGAAACTCTACGATCTGGCGAATCTCATCCTCAACCGGACGGAGAAGCAAGAGGCGCTCCGGCTGCTGGAAGAGATCGGACAGGCCGCCGCGGAACTGAAAGAGCTGAACGAACGCAACCAGGCGCTTGTCCGCCAGGCGCTGGAGATGGTGGAATTTACGCTGGATCTCCTGGCCGGACCTCCGGTGGAGGAGCCCGTCTATCAGGCTCCCACCCAGAAGCCGGCGGAGCCGAAGCGGATCAGCCGGTTTGACGCCAAGGCGTGAAGCGGACGGCGGAAAAACGCCATAGCCTGTACCGTACCCTCAAGACGATAACGGCGAACGGAACCGGCGCCGGCGAGCGCCGGGAGGAGGAATGACGATGCGGTCAACCTTTCACGGTTTGGAAACCAGCAAACGGGCGCTCCTGACCACCATGGTCGCGATGCAGACGGTGGGGCACAACATCGCCAACGTCTCCACCGAGGGATATTCGCGGCAGCGCGTGAATCTGACGGAATCCCGCCCGATCGAGGCGCCGGGGTTCCAGCGCAGCGCGCAGCGGGGCATGCTCGGCACCGGCGTGGAGTATGAAAGCATCACACGGGTGCGCGACAGCTATCTGGACCTGCAATACCGCAGGGAGAACGCCCTGCTGAACAGCTGGGATGTGCGCAATACCGTGCTGTCTTCCATCGAGGCCATCATCAACGAGCCTTCCGAAACGGGCCTTCGCGCGGTGCTTGACAAATTCTGGAACTCATGGGAAGTGCTCAACCGCGACCCCATGCTGCTCAGCGCCCGCGTCGACGTGGTCGGGGCGGCGGTCAACCTGGCCGATACGCTGAACCACATCGGGTCCGCGCTGAGCAATCTGGAGAAAGACCTGAGCGGCGATGTCGACAAGGCGGTGCTGGAAGCCAACGACCTCATCCAGAACATCGCCCGGCTTACCGACATCATCCGGCGCGCGGAAGCGCTGGGGGACAACGCCAATGACTACCGCGACCAGCGCGACCTCATGATCGACAAGCTCTCGAATCTGATCGACGTGCAGGTGACCGAGACGCCCGACGGCAACTTCACCATCGTCGCGGGCGGCGTCACCGTGGTGAACAACACGGCGTTCACCCTGCTGACCGCAGCCGCGGCAGACACGGCCACGAGCGGCAAGCTGCACGGCATTACCCAGGCGCTGGACGATATCCAGCGGACGCGCGACCAATTGAACGCGATGGTCGACACGATGATGCGGGGCGCCATCCGGGTCCGTCTGGAAAACGGATACGTGACCAGCCGGGACATGACCGCCCTGAACGACGTCACGCTGGAAGACGGGACGGTCATCACGGCGGGCAATACGATTCCGGCGGGATCGCGCATCGTGTCGCCGGTCGAATTCGAGGTGGAAGGCTTCAACGGCCTGCACCGGCTGGGCTACAGCCTGTCGGATCCGGCCGTGACCGACATCCCGTTTTTCGTGACCAGCGACGGAAGCGCCGCATTCACCCTGGACAACATCCGGGTGAACAGCATGATCCAAAACGACACGAACATGATTGCGGCATCCGGCAAATACGAGACCGTAAACGGCGAGAACATCACCATCAAGGGCAACAGCGACATCGCGCAGGCGTTGGCCTCTCTGCGCGACGCCAGGTTCCAGTTCCCGTCCGGCATGACATCGCTGACCAGCGGCACCATCGACGACTACTTCCGGGCGGCGGTGAGCGACGTGGGCACCCGTGCGGCCAACGCCGAGCGCAACCTTCTCAACCAGGAAGATCTGGTCCATTCCGTCCAGTTGCGGAGGCAATCGGTCAGCGGCGTGTCCCTCGACGAGGAAATGGTCGAACTGATCAAGTTCCAGCATGCGTACAACGCCGCGGCCCGCAACATCACCGTGGTGGACGAGGTGCTCGACCGCATCATCAACCATATGGGAATTGTCGGCCGGTGAGGCGCCGGGGCGCCTGGGGTAGGGCCCGGAAAAGGGAGGATGCGAATCCATGCGCGTGACGAGCATGATGCAGAATCTGCAGCTGCTCAACAATTTGCGGCAGACCAACGCGGAGATTCTGAAATGGCAGGACAAACTCGCCACCGGTCAGCGAATTCAGCGCCCCGCCGACGATCCGGTCGGCGTCAACTATCTGATGCGCTACGAGACCGAGATCGGCCGCAGTGAAGTATTTCTGGAAAACGCGCGGACGGGGCTGGGAATGCTGCGCGCGATGGATTCCCTCATGCAGCAGGCCAGCGACGTCCTGAAACGGGTCAAGGTGCTTGTCCAGCAGGCCGCCAACGACACCGTCGCGCCGGAAGACCGCCAGATCATTGCGGCCGAGGTGCGGCAGTTGCGCGAACAGATGGTCATGATCGGCAACAGCAGCTTCAACGGCAGGTATCTGTTCAACGGCCAGAAGATGGACCAGCCGCCGTACACAAGCGCCAACGCCGCCAACGAAGCCACGGATGACGGCGTCTTCTATCTGAATGTGAGCCCGTCCATCCAGGTTCCGGTCAGCCTGCAGGGCGAACTCATTTTCGGCGAAGCCGGCGATCCGGAAAACACGTTCAAGATTCTGGATGACATCATCGATCATTTGATGAACAATAACGTCGACGGGTTGCGCCTCGCCCTGGACCGCATGGTCGTCGCGGAGGAACGGATTTACGCGGCGTGGGCGGAAATCGGCGCCAGGACCAACCGGTTCGAACTGGTGGAAAACCGGATCCGGGATGAACAGGTGTCGCTCTACCGGCTGAAAAGCGAAACCGGCGACGTCGACATGGCGGACGCGATCATCCGGCTCAAGCTGGAGGAAAATACGCTTCAGGCCGCATTGGCGACCGGCGCAAGGATCATGCAGGTGTCACTGATTGACTTCCTGAGATGACGAGGGTGTGAATGACCGATGCGCGTCGAATCGGCCTCCCCGGCCCTGAAACCGGGGTGGTGGCGCAACATCAAGCCGATCCGTACCTTGTCCCCGCCCGTCGAGGTGAATGCCCGGCACATTCCCGCGGAGCTGGAAATCCGTCAGCGTCCCCCTGAAATTCAGGCGGATTGGGTCCAGGTCTGGGAGGAGCGCGGCGTAAGACGGCATTATACGCTGATCAAGGAACTGACGGATAAGGCGCAACGGGAGCTGGCTGAAGAAATCGTGGTCAAGGCAAGGCAGGGGGATGAATCCGCCGACCTGCGCAACCGCGAACCGAACATCTTCGGCAGACACGCTTTCGAAAACTATATGCGCAGAAGCAAGGTGGAAGTGGTGCTGGATGCGGTTCCCCGTTTCGGGGTAAAGTTCGACGTGCGCGTCTATCCTCCGGAAATCGAAGTGCGCACGCCCGGTGCGAACAGATTTATAATCGACAAGGTGCCACGGAGGTGAAGAACGCGCCGTGGGTGAACGGATGACCCTGATCCGCAGCGACCGATACGGGGATCTGCATGTGGCGGAAGAACAGATTTACCGCTTTGAAAAAGGCATCGTCGGCTGGCAGAACATCACGCATTACGCGTTGATCGGCATTGAAGACACGCCGTTCTTCATCCTGCACGCGGTGGACGAGCAGCTCAGTTTCATTCTCATTCCGGCGGAGAAGGCTGTGCTGGACTACGGATTCGAAATCGACGACGAAACCGTCGCGCTCCTGGACGCCAAACAGCCGGAAGATGTTGTGACGTTCCTGATCGTGAATATCATCGATGACAATTTCTACGTGAATCTGAAAGCGCCGGTCCTGCTCGCCCCGCGATCGCGGGCGGGTTGCCAGTATGTCATCCACGACCGTGACTATCCGCTGAGATTTCCCCTGCGCCGCAGGGGGGAGGCCGGCAATGCTGGTGCTTAGGCGAAAAAGCGGGGAAACGGTCATGCTGGGTGACAGTATTGAGGTTCACGTGCTGGCGGTGGAAGGCGACACGGTAAAACTCGGTTTCGTGGCTCCCCGCAGCGTCCAGATCCTGCGAAAGGAAGTCTACGAAGCGCTGATGCAGGAAAACCGGCAAGCGGGAATCGAAGCGGCCGGCACAGGCAAGCCTGTGCTGGACCTGCTCAAAACCTATCGCGATGTGAAGGTCGATGCTCCATCCGAAGAGGATTCATCATAAATATATCCGTGAAGTTTCGTCCGGTAGCAAGGAAAGGAGAGAGGCAAAATGAACGTGACTGCGGTCAGCAAGTATGATCCGGTCATGACGGGGCTCTCCGTCCCCGCCGTTTCGGCCCCGTCCAAGTCCACGGCGCCTTCCCCGGAAAAGTCTCCGTTGCAGAAGGCGGCGGAACAACAAAAAAGCACGGCTGTTCTAAAAAAGCCGAATTTCGACATCATGTCGCTCAGCGAAGACGAGCGCAAGCAGCTGGAAGAAGCGCTCAAGCAGCTGAACGACTCCATTGCCCCTTATAACAAGATGCTGCGGTTCCGTTACAATGAGGAAGCGGAGCAGACCTACGTGGAAGTCATCGACACGGAGACGCAGAATGTGGTGGCCAGTCTGCCGCCGGAGTTTCTGATTGATCTGTCGATCAAAATGAAAGAATTGATCGGCATGTTCATCGACAAAAGAGTCTGAGCGCAGGTCGCGGGAAAGGCGGGGAACCCGCGGTGCGCCTGATGTTCGGCGGAATCCGAAACCCAAAGGGGTCGTGAGGCATGAGTTTCAGCATTACGGGCATCGCGTCCGGCATGGATACGGCACAAATGATCGAATTGATGATGAAGCTCGAACGCCTGCCGTACGAGAATCTGCAAGCCCGCAAGCAGGAACTGTCCCAGGAACAAAGCGTCATCCGGAGCATCAACACCAAGTTGGTCACGCTGCGCAACGCTGTGGCCGACCTCATGTACAACGTTTCGTTCCGGCAGGTCTCGGCCAAGACGAGCGACAACACCGTTGCCACGGTGTCCGCTTCGGAAGGCGCGGCCACCGGCAGCTATCAGATCCAGGTGACCCATCTGGCGAAAAAGCATGCCGTCGCCTCATCCGAGTTTGTCAAGGACGCTTTGGCAACAGGCCTTGAGGGAGAAATCACGCTGTATTGGAAAGACAATCCCGACGGCAAGACCATCACTTTGGAAGGCAGCACTTATGAGGAAGTGTTAAGCAATCTTCGGGACGCCATCAATGACCTCAAGGCGGGCGTGCGGGCCAGCCTCATCGAAACCAAGCCGGGCCATGTCACCCTGGTGCTTACGGCGGAAGGATATGGCGAGGAAGCAGGCATGAAGCTCGGGACGGTTCCCGATGATCGTTACACCGCTTTTGATGACGGTGATTCGCTTGCGGTTCTGACCGCTCTCGGCCTGGTATCCGGCGGCAGCCTCAATACCATAGAGGAAGGGCAGAACGCCAAGGTCAAGGTCAACGGGCTTGACATCGAAGCAGCCGGCAACACGCTGGTCAACGTCTTGCCCGGTCTGACCGTCAACCTGCTCAAACCCGGCGAAGTCACGATAACGGTGGATACGGACGCGGACAAAATCGCCGACAAGGTCCAGAAATTCGTGGACGCCTACAATGACGTGATCAACACCATCCGCAACAATACGGCCAAAGGCGCGATCCTGCAGGGGGATTTCACGCTTCTTTCGCTGTCTTCGAACCTGTACGACCTGTTCAACGGTGCCGTGGGAGGCGGCGGTAATTTCCGCTTCCTGTTCGAGATCGGACTGGAAATCGACAAGGGCGTGACCAGCGGAAGCGGTATGACCGGGACCATTTCGTTCAATCGCGACAAATTCAAGGAAGCCTTCGCGGCGAATCCCGACGCCGTCAAGCACCTGTTTACCCACGACGATCCCGGGTCTTTCGCCCGGGACGGCGTAGCCGTGCGTTTTTACAATGAAATTATCAACTGGACGAGAACAGGCTCGGGTTATCTCACTTCCAAGATTGCGGGTTATGACAGCACCATCAAGCAAATAACGGAACAAATGGAACGCATGGATCTGCGTCTTCAGAACCGGCAGAAACAGCTGGAAGCGCAGTTTGCCGCCATGGAGAACGCGCTGGCCCAATTGAGAAACCAGCAGATCTGGATGGCGGCGCAGATCGCCTCGCTCACCACGGCTGCCGGGAACTGACGAACCGATAGGATTAAGGGGATGGAACCTGTGAGCATGTTGGCCCAAAGCGGTTTTCAGGCGTACCAGAGAAACAAGTTTGAAACCGCGTCTCCTCATCGGCTGATCCTGATGCTGTACGACGGCGCGTTGTCCAACCTGGCCAGGGCCAAACAGGCTCAGGCGGAAAACCGGAAGCTGGAGTCGGGACGGTACATTCGCAAATGCCAGGATATCCTGTTCGAGCTGATCGCCTGCCTGAACGAAGAACAGGGAGGCGAAATCGCCAAAAACTTAAAGCAGCTTTACATGTACATGATCGAACAACTGCTCCGGGCGAACATCCGCAACAGCCCGGAACCCATTGACGAAGCGGAAACGCTGCTCAGGCAACTGCGCGACGCATGGGAACAAATTGGAAAGGAAGTCGGCCTCGGTGCGACCCGATGAACGGGGGCCGAAGCGGCCCGGCGGCGCCGCGGAATCGGGCGGGGGAACCGATGAAGACACGGCCGTTTTGGTGATCCGGTGGCGGGAAGGCTATGCGCAGCTGGCCGAAATCAGCGAGCGGCAGTTTGCCGCGGTTAAAGACGCCGTGCCGGCCGAGATCACCCCGGATGCCTCCGGAGACGGGGGTGAGGGTGTTTCCGCTTTTGAGGACATCTGGCGGCAGCTGGGACAATTGGCGGAAGAGAAAGAGGCCGTGCAGCGCGAACTGGAACGGGTGCAGGAGGAGCTCCGCCGGCGGCTTGGGGACGAGAAATTGAAAGCGGAATTCGAAAAGGACATTCGCGCTTTGGCGGAACAGGCCCGCGTGCTTACCCTGGAGACGGCGCGCAAAGTGGAGAGCCTGATCGTCCATATCGGCGGACGTCTCGGTTCCGTCCGCCTTCACCGCAAAGCGATGCACGCCTATTACGGTATGGACCAGGGTGAACAGGTTCCGCTTTATTTCGACGAAAAAAAGTGAAAGGAAAATATCGGCGGCTCTAAATTATGTCAGGAGTCCTGCCGATATTAATACTTGGGTCGCACGGACGCGGCCTGCAAAAAAATCATGGAGGATGATGCAGGATGTCGATGTTCATCAACACGAACGTCAGCGCCATCAACGCCCATCGCAACCTGTCGTTCAACAACACCCAGATGGGCAAAGTGATGGAGAAGCTGTCGTCCGGCTACCGGATCAACCGTGCCGCGGACGACGCCGCCGGTCTGGCCATCTCCGAGAAGATGCGCTATCAGATCAACGGTTACTACCAGGCGATCCGGAACGCGCAGGACGGCATCTCCCTCCTTCAAACGGCGGAAGGTGCGCTCACCGAAGTGCACGCCATGCTGCAACGCCTGAACGTGCTGGCGAACCAGGCTTCCAACGACACGCTGAACAACGAAGACCGCAATAAGATTCAGCTGGAAGTGAAGCAACTGCTAGATGAAATCGACAACATCGCTTCGAGCCTGAAGTTCAACGGTCGGAACCTGCTCAAGAATGCCGGCAGCAGCCTGCAATTCCAGGTCGGCTTCGAAAAGAACACGGTGATCACGGTCGAACTGGACGACGCCAGAGCTTCCGCTTTGGGGATCAAAGGCATCAGCGTCTCCTCGATCTCGAAGGCCCAAGACGCTCTCAGCGCCATTCAAGCGGCCATTTCCAAGGTTTCGGAAATCCGCGCGAAATTCGGCGCCGTGCAAAACCGCCTGGAGCACACGATCAACAACGTGGGCGTCAACGCGGAGAACCTGTCCGCTTCCGAATCCCGGATCCGCAACGCCGACATGGCGAAGGAGCTCACGGAGTTCACGAGATTCCAGATCCTGGTGCAAGCCGGTACCGCAATGCTTGCGCAGGCCAATGCCGTGCCGCAAAACGTGCTCCGTCTGCTCGGCTGATTTGGAAGATCGATACCGAGTTGGCAAAGCTCCCCGACATCGTCCGGGGAGCTTTTCTATTCAGTTTTTCCCGCCAAAATCCGATATAAATAAAAAGAGTTGTTTCGACAAGGTGCTGGGTGCGATGATCATTGTGACTCCGCAGGAGACCATCGACCTGTCCGGACAGGAAAGGGATCAGGTGGCTTCGTCCATTCAGGCATTGTTCAATGGTTTGTACAACCGTTCCGAGATCGTGCAGGAAGTGCTGATTGACGGCGTGTCGTTCCGGGAAGGATATCGCGAATACTTGCTGGAAAACCTGGAGTCGGTGCGGCGTGTGGAAATTCGCACAATTCCCGCAGCCGATTTGATGGAGGAGATCGCCGACGGACTGCGCGGCTATCTGCCCAGGGTGATCCGGGCATGCGACTCCATCTCCGAACTCTTTTACGGAGAAATGGCCCAGGAAGACTGGTCGTATTTTAGCCAATTGACGGAAGGCATCAACTGGGTCGCGCAATCCGTTCACGCCATACGCCATCATTTGGAGCGCACGGGCGAAAACGCCGATCTGGTCGCGGCGCTCAACGGCTTTGAGCATGATTTGAAGGCGCAGCTGGCGGAGGTTGCCCGCGAGCTGGAAAGCGGCGACCGCACGGCGGCGGGTGACCGCATCAAATACGAATGGCCGGAATTGTTCCAATCGCTGCTTGACCGATTGTCGTTCGAGGGATCGTCATGAAAAAATACGCCGCCGACAATCTTTTGTTCTTGCGAGAACAATACCCGGAAATCTATCGGCTGGTCAGCAACCGCGCCGCGGATCCCGGGCTTTATCGCCGGGAGGAGGCGCGCAACGGACAGGCAAATCTGATCTATCAACCGGAGGGACAAGCTCCGCTCACCCTTTACAGCCGATACGATCCGGGCCTGGAAGCCGAAAGATGGGCCACATCGGTGGCCGAAAGCCTCGGGAACGCCGGTGACGTGCTGGTGGCCGGCTTCGGTTTGGGGTATCATGCGGCCGCTTTGCTTTCGGCATTCCCCGACAAACGTTTTTTCGTCTATGAACCCGACCTGGAGTTGTTCCTTCATGCCGTGGAAACCGTGGATCTGCGTCCGATTCTGGGCAACCGGCATATCGTCGCGCTGGCGGTCGGCAAAGACGACTGGGTCCTTAAACAGCTGGTGATGGGGCTGTTCAAATCGCGCAAGGGAGAATTCGCCTACGCGATCCTTCCTTATTGCAAACGGATGGACCCCGAACTGGAACAACGCGTCAAGAGACAAATTTCACAGTCCGCTCTCGGATACCGCGCCGACCTCAGTACAGTCGCCCGTTACCGTACCGAGTGGCTTGAAAATTTTATTCTCAACATGGAACGCAATTTGCGAACCCCGAACTTCTATCCGATGAAGGACGCTTGCAAGGGGATCCCCGCTATCATTGCCGGATCGGGTCCATCTTTGGGACTGGCGATCGATACGCTGCGCGAGGCGAAACGTCATGCGCTGCTCATTGCCGCCGGTACCGCCGCGCAAAGCCTGTTGCATCATGGAATAGAGCCGCATCTGATCGTTTCAATGGATCCCGGAGAACCGAACCGGCGTGCCTTTGAAAAACTGGAGATCGGCCACATTCCATTTTTATATATTCCCACGATCAAACATACCGCCATCCGGGACGACCGTTCGCCCTGGCTCATGCATGCGTTTTTCAATATCGACATCATTGCGCATTATTTGATGGATCTTACCCCGGAAGACTGCGTGCTGGCCTCCACTTCTTCGGTGACCGGGACGTGCATTCAAGCCGCCGTGCATCTCGGATGCGCCGACATCGTGTTCATCGGCCAGGATTTTTCCTTCCCGAACAATCAAGTCTATGCGTCCGGTGTTCAGCATGTCCCGGAAAATGCGCTGCAAAAAAGGATTCAGGATGCCGATCTGACTGTGCCCAACGTGGCGGGAGGCGTCAATGCCACGAATCGGAGCATGCTTGTGCTGAAACAGGATGTGGAAGAGGTGATTCGGGAGTTTCCCGAAGCAGCCTTTTACAACGCTTCGCCCGTTGGAGCCGTCATCGAGCATACCGAACAGGTCAGCCTCGGCGAGCTGATGAAAAGATTCAGCCATATTCACCTGGACGACGACTGGTTGAAAGAACGGATGAAAGAAAGGCTAAAGCCTTATCCTCCCGCGCGAATCGCCAAAGTCGCCGACCGGGTTTCCGCGACCATCGGGCAGCTGCGGGCGTTTCAGGAAACTTTGCGGCAAGCGGACGACTTGTTGTCCATTGGCGACCGTTCGCGGCCGACGGCGGACTGGTTTGCCCGGTTTGAACCGGTTTGGGCCAAACTGGTGGGAGATCCGCTGTACGAGAAAATTTTTTCGTTCTTCCTTCTTCGGGAAAAACTGCATGCGGAACGATACTGGGAGGACATGCGGCAGGAGACCAATCTCGCCTTGAAATACCGGAAACTGCTGAATTGTGCCGGGCCGCTGGTGAACGGGCTGAAAAAACTGGTTCCCGAAACGGAGCGTTTAATGGGCGGGTTGTCGGAAAAACTGGCTCACCTTCATGGGGTGAAAGGATAGAAGAGAGATGGGGTTCTACACGGGAAAAAAAATATTGATCACGGGCGGAACGGGAACAATCGGCCGGGCGCTGACCCGCCGGCTTCTCAAAGAAAACCCTGAGGTGGTTCGCATCCTCAGCCGGGATGAACACAAACAGTTTGAGATGCAGCAGGAGTTGCGAGGGTATGATAATATCCGTTTTCTCATCGGGGACGTGCGGGATGCGGACCGGGTACTCCGGGCAATGGAAGATATCGATTGCGTCTTTCATCTCGCGGCCATGAAGCACGTTCCGTTTTGCGAATACAACCCGTTTGAGGCGGTCAAGACCAATGTGATCGGGACGCAGAATGTCATCCACGCGGCGATCGCCTCCAATGTGGAGCGAGTTCTTTTTACCAGTACGGACAAGGCCATTTCACCCACCAATACGTACGGTGCGACCAAACTCACGGCGGAGCGCCTCATCTCGGCGGCGGAATTTCACAAGGGACCCCGCAAGACCGTGTTTTGTTCGGTTCGCTTCGGCAACGTCATGGGATCCCGGGGATCGGTCATTCCGCTGTTCGTCCGGCAAATCCTCGAGGAACGGCGGGTGACGGTCACCAATCCCGAGATGTTGCGCTACATGATGACGCCCGGCCAGGCGGTCGAGCTGATCTTGCGCGCCAATGAAATGGCGTATGGCGGAGAAGTTTTCGTGTTGAAAATGCCCGTCGTGAGACTGGGCGACCTCGCGGAAGTCATCATCGAAGAAGCCCGTCGGGAATTCGGCATCCGGGATCCGATCAGGACGGATATTGTCGGCTTGCGTCCGGGAGAAAAGATGGTGGAGGAACTGATGACGCCCGACGAAGCCGAATCGGCCATGGAAACCCGGGAAATGTTCATTCTTCAGCCCTTGTTCAGAATTTCCCACCCAAGGGTTTACCCGGATGCGATGGAACGAACCGAACTTTGGCCGTCGCTGGCCACGCGGGAACCGATTTCCAAAAACACAATCCGGAACTGGCTCATGGAGGAAAATTTGATCCGTAAAGATATGGACGTGATCGCCCGATGGACAGCCGATTGGACGATAAAAAACTACTGATTTTCGGATTGGGCGCCATTCAGAGATTGCTCGAGACCCGTTTTCCGAATCTGCCGGTGGTTGCCTATGCGGACAACGACCCGGCAAAACAGGGGACGCAATACAGGGGCAGACCCGTTCTGGCGGCGGAAAACATTCGCGACATCTGGTCGGACGATATGGCGATTGTGATCGGGTCAAGCCAGATGGGCGCGATTTCGCAGCAGCTGGACGCGATGGGTTTTGAGCTCGGACACGAGTATTTTGACGGCGCGGATTTTCTCTCGGACCGGGAATTCCGTGAAATCTTTCGGTTCGATCCCGATATGGAAGAAGATTTCATCCGGATCTACCAACAGTGCCGGAAATTTACCATGACCTCTGCGGCGAGAATGTATGCCCTCTACAACGCGATTCGTTACGTCTCGGATAATCGGATTCCGGGAGATATCGTGGAATGCGGGGTCTGGAAAGGGGGCAGCTGCATGCTGGCGGCTTTGACGCTGCTCCACCTGGGGGATACCGATCGAACGATTTATCTGTACGACACCTTCGCCGGCATGAGCACGCCCGAAGATGTGGATCTGGATTTTCAACATAACCGGGCAAAAGAAGAGTGGGAAAAGCACAAAAAAGGGAACATGAATCTGTGGTGTTACAGTCCGCTGGAGGCGGTCCGGCAAAACATGTTGTCGACGGGATATCCGGCCGAACGGCTGGTGTTTGTCCAGGGAAAAGTGGAAGAGACAATTCCCGGGACGATGCCTTCCGGCATCGCTTTGCTGAGACTGGATACGGACTGGTACGCTTCCACCCGTCATGAATTGGACCACTTGTATCCGGTACTGAGCGAACAAGGCGTTCTGATCATTGACGATTACGGATACTGGCAAGGTGCCAGGCGGGCGGTGGATGATTACTTTGCCGATCATCCTCCGCGTCCGTTGCTCCATAAGATTGACTTTTCGGGCAGAGTGGGCATCAAGCCGGCAGGTGTTCGGTGAAACCGCGTTGGTGACTGGAGGAATCGGGTTGGATTGCGCTTGCCCTTTGTGCGAGAGCCGTCGTCACGTTTGGCTGAAGGAAATACAGGCATCGGATTTGATCGAAAAATATCGGCGATTCTTTCAGATCGACGTTAAGCATTACTTTCCGGAACCTTCCGTTGCCTTGGTGCAATGCGCCGACTGCAGGCTGAAATATTTCCATCCCCGTTCGGAAGGCAAGAGCGACCTGTACGAACAGCTCGAACGATTCGAATGGTATTACCAGGATGAGAAACCCGAATTTGAATACGCCCTGGAAAAGCTGATGGAAAAAAAGCCTTCTTCCGTATTGGAGATCGGATGCGGGGACGGGCGCTTTCTGAAAAAAATCTGCCGTCTGTTTCCCGTCCGGGCAAGGGAATACAACGAGAAAGCCCTGAAAAAGCTCGCGCAAATGGGCATCCCGCTGGACGAAGAAGGCATGAAATATGATTTTGTCATGGCTTTCCAAGTCCTTGAACATGTGGAAGATGTCAAGGGATTCCTGGACCTTTGTGTCGAAAAGCTGAATGACGGCGGTTATTTGCTGATTACCGTGCCGAACAACGATTCGAAATACATCAACGAAGTCGATGTCATTTTGGACCATCCGCCCCACCATGCCACACAGTGGCCCAAAGCGGCTCTCTATGAAGTTGCCAGGATTTACTCCCTGGACGTGGAAGAGTATTATGTCGACCCCCTCCGGTTCGAGCATTACCGGGCCATCATCGACTCGCGCAGGCGGACCCTGCCGTTGGGCGATCTGTTTGAACAGTCCGGCGGCGTGTTCCGCCATCTGGTCTCGGCGATCGACCGGGTTCTTGCCCCCTTTTTTACGACCTCGTATCCTATCCCGGACACACGCATGGATGCCTGTATAAAAAAAGCGGAAGGGGAGCAGTCGCACATTGACGCTTCCGATGAAAATGCTCAATGTGGGTTGCGGCAACGTGTTTCATCCGGACTGGGTCAATGCGGATTTGATGCCGGCCGATCCGGGCGTCATGCGCCTGGACGTGACGGAACCGTGGCCTTTTGAAACGGAGTCGTTTGATGTGGTGTACAGCTCCCATGTTCTGGAGCACTTGTATCCGCACCAGGCTTCCCATTTTCTGTCGGAAGCCCGCCGCGTATTGCGTCCCGGGGGGACGATACGGCTGGCCGTGCCGGATCTGGAACGGATTGCCCAGACCTATCTCCGGGCTCTGGCGGACGTGCGCCGCCGCAGGGACCCGGTCACCGAGGCCAATTACGACTGGATGGTCCTGGAACTGCTGGATCAAATGGTCCGGCAACGATCCGGCGGAATGATGGCGGAATTTCTGTCCCGGCCGGATTTGCCGAACGAATCGTTTATTCTGGAAAGAGTCGGCCTGGAGGCGCAGCCCTATTTTGAAGAAAATCGTCCTCTTCGCGAAGCACTGGATTCCATGGCTAAATATCGGGGAAACCGGCCGCTGGCCGTTTTCGGTGCGGGAAGCCTGGGCCAAAAGGTGGCTGGCCGGCTGAAAGCGCTCGGATACCGGGTCGACTTTTTCGTGGACAACGATCCGGGCAAACACGGCCGTGATCTGGACGGGCTTCCGATTTTGGCGCCGTCGCGTGTCCAAGAAGCGTATGTTGTCGTCGCGTCCGCCTGGGCGGACGAAATCCGCCGGCAACTGGTCGCAGCGGGACGAAAGGAACGGGAGGATTTCGTCTGCATTTCACGCCTGGGCGGAAATGCCGGAGAGACGCCAAGCCCCCAGGGGGAACTGCACCGCTGGATGTACGATTCGTTTTCGCTGGGGCGGCTCTTGGAAAACCACGGATTTGAGGACATCGCGGAATGCACGGCCTTTTCCAGCCGGATTCCGCAATTCGAGCGTTATCAGCTCGATACGCTGGACGGCCGAATCCGGAAACCCGATTCCCTGTACATGGAAGCCAGCAAAACCCATTCGCCACTTTGACATGCGGAGACGAATGCCCAGATGAGAAGCATTGTCCACATCAACACCAACGACGTCCGCGGAGGCGCGGCCAAGGTGGCGAGGCGCCTTGCGGAAGCGCAGATCCGGCAGGGTGCGGACGTTTCCATGCTGGTCGGCATCCGGGAAGGAGACTCGGATTGGGTATACCCTTTTCGTCTGGACCGCGACCGACAAAGTCCGTACCGGGAACAGGGCCTGCTGGATTACGATTTGACCGGGAGCGACCGCCTGACGGAGCATCCGGCGGTCGGCCGGGCCGATCTGATCCACGCGCATAACCTGCACGGCGGATACTTCAATCCGCGTTCCCTGGTCCGGCTGTCGCACGCGAGGCCGCTGCTTTGGACCCTGCACGACATGCAGGCGGTCACCGGACACTGCGCGTATTCCTACGATTGCGACCGCTGGGAATCCGGGTGCGGAAATTGTCCGAACCTGCAGGAATATCCCGCCGTTCCCGTGGATGCCACCGATCGCCTGTGGCGGGACAAAAAGGAGATTTACGCCCAATCGGTTCTGTATTTGGTCACGCCGTCCTTGTGGCTGAAACGGATCGTGGAACGCAGCATTCTGGCCGGCCATCCGGTCGAACTGATCTACAACGGGGTGGATACCCGCGTATTCCGTCCGGGAGACCGGGCGGAGCTTCGGCGCAAGCTGGGGCTGCCCGACGACAGGGTGCTGATCGGCTGCTTTGCCAATTACGGCGCGCTGGGGAACAAGCGAAAGGGCGGCGGAGCGATCGCGGAAGCGATCGGGTTTCTGAAGGAAAAGGCCGTTCCGTTTCTGGTGGTCAACATCGGAGACGACAACACGGACTGGGACGATCCGTTTATCCTGAGCGTCGGATATGTCGGCGACGAGATGCGGATGGCGGAATGGTACGCGGCGATGGATCTTTTCCTGTTCCCGTCGCTGGCCGACAATTGTCCGCTGGTGGTTTCCGAGGCGATGGCTTGCGGCGTTCCCCTCGTCACGTTCGCCACCGGCGGCATTCCCGAACTGGTCCGGGACGGCGTGCATGGTGCCGTGGCGCCTCAGGGAGATACGCAAGGGTTGCTCCAGCGGCTGGAAAGTCTCGCCAGGAACCATGAGCTGCGCCGCAGAATGGCCCGGCAATGCCGGGAAGACGCGGTCAGACTGTACGACCATGACCGGATCGCGGCCCAATACCGGAAAGCTTACGAGAAATGCGAAGCCCATTACCGGGACACGTGCCGGAAACGGAACATCCGCGCGTTTCCCGCTCCCGCCATCGGGGTTCCGGAACCCAGGGTCGCGATCCTGGACATGGATGAACGGGTTTTGGAACGCCTTGAGCATGTGGACGCCGATCTCATCGGATTGCGTCCGCCTTCCGTGACCTTGAGCCGTTCCATGGTGAGCATTCTGGCCGGGGCGTACCGGGGGGAAGATATCGTTTACAGCCACATTCACACGCTTCGCAACAACGGGCGAATGTTCTATTTCCCCGTGACGCCGCTTTTGTGGGAGAAAAACGGCGTTTTTGGATTCGATCTGCATCTTGTCCACACCATGCTGTTCAGAAGGGAGTACCTGCTCAGGCATTGGGAGGAGATGCGGGCCGCGGGCGTGGCGGTGACGCCAAACGCCGCCGGGTTGCACGCCGCATTTCACCGCATGAGCGTCGCGGAATACATCGAAGGAAAACTGAAAAAGTGGAATGTGCGGTCTTTCTATATATACGGCGCCGGCACCCATACCGACCAACTCCTGTCCCAGCTGGATCTGAAACGGGTCCCGGTCAAGGGAATTTTCGACCGGGACGCCGGGAAAGCGGGCGCGACATTGCGAGGTTTGCCCGTTTATCACGTCGGCGAGTTGCCGGAATTGCGGCCCGAAGCCGTTCTGATTTCATCCTTTTCCTATGAGGATGAAATCTACAGACAACTGGCCGAAACCATACCCCGGCAGCGGGTGCTGCGCTACTACGGAATGCGGGACTGAAAGGGTGAGGATGTGATATCGAACCCCACCGTCTCCATTATCACGGCAACCCTGAACAGCGCAAAGACCGTGGAAGAGACCATCCAAAGCGTCCTTCTGCAAACCTATCCCCGCATCGAATACCTGATCGTCGACGGCGGATCCACGGACGGGACGCTGGACATCCTCGAGCGATACCGGCCATCTTTGGCCCGCGTCATTTCCGAACCGGACAACGGCATCTACGATGCGTTCAACAAGGGTATTGCCGCTTCATCCGGCGAAATTCTTTATTTCTTGAACTCGGACGACAGCCTCGCGGATTCTGGCGTGGTCGAGCATTTTGTCCGGCGGTTTCGGGAATGGCCGGAAGTTTGGGCGATTTACGGCAACGTGCGGGTGCGGGAAGGAGATAGGGAGCTGATCCTGGGCCGAAGCCTCACGGTGGAAGACTTCCGGCGGGGAGAGTACCCGCAGCAACCGGCCATGTTTGTGCGCCGGCGTGTGTTCGAGAAACTGGGTCCGTTCGATACGCGTTATCGAATCGCCGGGGACATTGATCTGATCGCCCGGCTGTACCTTGAACCGGGAGAGCGCATTCGTTACGACAACCGTGTCGTATCCAATTTCAGAAGGGGAGGAATCTCTTCCCGTTATGACACGCGGATTGAGGGAATGCGGGAGGCGGAAGGCATCCTGCGCCGGCATTTCGGAGAAGCTCCGGATCTGGCCGGCACCGAGATCCGCAATAACGCGCTGTACCGCATGTGGCTGGAAAACCTTCTGGTACACGGAAGGGGCATTACAGGGTTGCTGAAACCCGGTTGCGAGCGGGTGGCCATTTTCGGGACGCGCATGACCGCCCGGTATTTGCTTGCGGATTTGCGCAGGGAAGGCTTGACTCCGGTCTGCTTCCTCGACAACAACCCCTACGTTCAAGGCACGGAAATCGAGGGCGTGGCGGTTCGCTCCCCCGATTGGCTGAAAGAGCGTCCCGACGCGGCGGACGCCGTCATCGTGTCCGTGGAAAACGAGCGGGACGCCGAACTGGCCGGAGGGTTGAGGGAACGTTTAGGGGCGGAAATCCCGGTTTGGACGTGGAAAGAGCTGGTCTTGAAGTCATTTCGCCAAACGGATTAAACATCATTTTATCGGTATATTGAAGGAGCGATGGGAAAAATGGACGCCACGATTCGTTACCCGCTTCCCGACATTTCCCTTGACCCGGGCGACAGGATTTGGATTTACGGGACGGGCGAAATCGCACGAGAGTATTATGAACAGATCGTTTCCCGTTACGGCCCGGAACCGGTGAAGGGTTTCATCAACACGTTCGGCCTGCCTTCCACCTTTATGGGGAAAAAGGTGATGGCCGCAACGGATCTGGAGGCGGATCCAAAGGACAAATTTCTGATCGCTTCCAAGGCTCAAGCAGATATCATGGCGGGGATGCTTTTCCAACGCGGCGTAAAATACGAGCGGATGATTTGCCGGCCGGACTGGCTGCATTTCGACAAATGGGACGGGCGCCCGGTGCTGATTTATCAATTTGGAAAGGTAGGCTCGACAAGCTTATATTATTCGCTTCAACGTCTAAATCGGGAAGTTTATCACATCCACATCCTCGAAGCGGGACGTTTGGCCAACGCGATCAAACGTTTGAAGGATGCCGGCAAAGAAATCCCCCCTCATTTGGCCGCGAGTTTTTACCTGCACAAGTACCTTCGAAACCGCAAGTGGGACATTGTCAGCGTCGTTCGGGATCCGGTAGCCCGGAACGTTTCCGCCTTTTTTCAAAACATTGATACGTACTCGCCCACCTACAGGGACCGTGAACTTTCCACGGACCCGGAAGAAATGGTGGAGAGGATGATCAGGGAATTTTTTGATCATTTTAATCATGATTCCATTTTTCATTGGTTTGACATCGAAATGAAAGGCGCGTTCGGTTTCGACATTTTCTCCCATCCGTTTGACCGGTCGAACGGATACGGCATATACGAATGGGACGGTCACCGGCTGCTGGTGCTCCAATTTGAGCGGTTGTCGCAGCTGACCGACGTGATCCGGGATTTTCTGGGCCTTCCCCAGTTTGTGCTTTCCAGGGAAAATGTGGGGGATGCGAGGGATTACGGAGCGATCTACAAACGATTCCGGGAGCCCATCCGGTTTGACGATGTATTCTTGGACCGGATGTACGACAACCGGTTTGTCAGACAT
Organism: Paenibacillaceae bacterium ZCTH02-B3; assembly: GCA_002159065.1. Classification (GTDB taxonomy): domain Bacteria; phylum Bacillota; class Bacilli; order Paenibacillales; family Paenibacillaceae; genus ZCTH02-B3. The sequence continues at coordinate 51,322 of LZRV01000085.1, forward strand.
TTTTACAGTGAAGAAGATATTGCAGCTTTCCGGCAAAGATGGTCCACCGGATCTCCAAAATGAAATACAACAGGGTAGTGTTCTGCATATGGATAACAGGTACGAGCATCAACTCCCGGATCTGTCACTTGGCCCGGAGAACCGATTATGGATTTTCGGCACCAACGAAATTGCCCGGCAATATTACGAACAAATTTGCCGCCGTTACGGGGAACATGTGGTGAACGGGTTTATCAACACCGCGGGTCGGCCGGCGACCTTTCTGGGAAAAAAAGTATACGGTTTGGCGGAGAAACGGGAAATCGGAGAACATGAAATATTTTTGGTCGCGACGCGTTCCGCGGCCGACATCGCCGTCGCCTCGTTTCGTTATTATTATGGCGTGCCCGAGAATCGGATCATATACCGTGCGGAGTGGCTGAGTTCCCTTCCGCCCAACGGGAAACCCGTGCTGATCCATCAATTCGGCAAGGTGGGTTCCACCAGCATATTGCACGGGCTCAGGCGATTGAATCTGGAAGCCTATCAGACGCATGTTTTGAATGCGGAGAAACTGGACGAATGGGTACGGGATGTTCAGAAAGCGGGAATGGCGGATCTCCATGTCGTTTTCCTGAACATGTTGTCCATCAGCAAGTGGTTTTTAAGCCGCAAATGGAACATCATCAGTGCCGTCCGGGATCCGTTGAGCCGCAATATCTCTTGGTTTTTCGAGAGTTTGTATTCCTATGTTCCCGACTACCGGCAACAGCTTGAAACCGATCCATCGAGATTGACCGACCTTTGTCTGGAACTGTTTATTGAAAAATTTCCCCATGAAGAGATTTTTCATTGGTTTGACACGGAAATCAAAGACCACTTCGGCATCGATGTGTTGGCACATCCGTTTGACAAATACAACGGATATGTCGTATGTGAAGAAAACGGTCACCGGCTTCTGGTTCTGCAATTCGAACGGTTGCCGAACCTTTCCGATATCATTCGGGAATTTCTGGGACTTTCCGAGTTTGAACTGATCAGGGAAAATATCAGCGAGAAAAAAGACTATGGTTTCGTATACCGAGAGTTTCTGAAGCGCATCCGTTTCGACGAAGCGTTTCTTGACAGGATGTACGACAACAAATTTACGAGACACTTTTACAGCGACGAAGAGATTGAAACTTTCCGGCGCAAATGGTCGAAACAGTCTTGAGAGGGATGGTCTCGGGTGAAAAAAAGAGCGCTCATCACCGGCGTCACCGGACAGGACGGGGCTTATCTGGCGGAGTTTCTGCTAAACAAGGGGTATGAGGTCCATGGCATCAAGCGCAGGGCTTCTTCCTTCAACACGGACCGGATCGATCATCTGTATCAGGATCCTCATGAACAGAACGTGAACTTTTATCTGCATTACGGGGACCTCACCGATTCGACGAACCTGATCCGGATCCTGCAGGAAGTGCAGCCGGACGAAATCTACAACCTCGCGGCGCAAAGCCATGTGAAGGTGTCCTTCGAGACGCCGGAGTACACCGCCAACGCCGACGCCGTCGGCACGCTGCGCCTGCTGGAGGCCATCCGGATATTGAACCTCGTCGACAAGACCCGGTTCTACCAGGCTTCCACTTCCGAGCTGTACGGGAAGGTAAGCGAAGTGCCGCAATCGGAAAAAACCCCGTTCTATCCGCGCAGCCCGTACGCGGCGGCCAAGCTGTACGCGTACTGGATCACCGTGAACTATCGGGAAGCGTACGGCATCTTCGCCTGCAACGGCATCCTGTTCAACCACGAATCGCCGTTGCGGGGCGAAACCTTCGTGACGCGCAAAATTACGCGGGCGGCTGCCCGGATCAAGCTGGGCCTGCAGGACAAGCTGTACCTGGGCAACCTGAACGCAATGCGCGACTGGGGCTTCGCCGGGGACTACGTGGAAGCGATGTGGCTCATGCTGCAGCAGGACCAGCCGGACGATTACGTCATCGCGACGGGGGAATCCCATTCGGTGCGCACCTTTGCGGAGCTGGCGTTCGCGGAGCTCGGCATGGAGCTGGAATGGGTCGGCAGCGGCGTTGGGGAAAAGGGCATCGACAAGGCGACCGGGCGGGTCCTCATCGAGATCGACCCCCGTTATTTCCGGCCGACGGAAGTGGATTTGCTCCAGGGCGATCCTTCCAAGGCGAAGCGCGTGCTCGGGTGGGAGCCGAAAGTGAAATTTCACGACCTGGTCAGCATGATGGTCCGGGCCGACCTGGAAGAAGCGAAGAAAGACATGGCTGTCCTGCGGGAAGGTTACAGGGTTCGACGGTATTACGAATGACGCCTCATGGGGAATTTGCGACGCCGGAGTTGATCCCGATGAATCGGCTGGAAAGTTTTTGTTTGGCGACCTCCATCGCCCCGGGAAATGCGGAGAACCAGTCAAAAGCGGTAAAAAGTTGGCTGAGGGAAGGATTTCACGTCGTTTCCATCAATTGCAGGCGGGAAATCGAAGAATTGTCGGGTCTGTACCCGCAGGTGCGATTTGTCGAGAGCAACAGGGATGCCCGGGACAAGTTCGCAAAGCCATACATCTACTTTGACGAATTCCTGGATTTTTTCAAATCCAGCGGATATAAACGATTCGGCTTGATCAACTCCGATATCGTGCTGACCCCTCTGACCGGGGAAGTGAAAGACCTCCTCCTGAAGCACACCGATCGGGCGCTGCTGTTCGGATGCCGCATGAATGTCGATTCGGTGGAAGCGCCGCATGACGGTTTGATGTATCACCAGGGTTTCGACTTTTTCTTTTTCGACGAACATTATCTTCACCTTTTTCCGAGGTCGAATTTTTGCATTGGATTGCCCTGGTGGGACTATTGGGCGGTGATGGTGCCGGTGTTGAAGGGTTTGCCGGCCCGCCGGATGCTGGCCCCGATTGCCCTTCACAGGAAACATGAGGTGAAATGGGATCCGAATATTTGGAAATCGCTCGGAGAGGAGTTTGCCCAGTTTCTGAAACCCGTTTTATCTTTTACGGATCTCAAAAACATGGCCCATGTTTCCGTTGCGTACATCGAAGAAATGTCCGACGTCCTGTTTGTCCGGCGCCATCGCCCTAAAGCCGACATCGTGGTGGTGTACGACGGCGAAGATCCGGCCCGGGATTCGCCTGCCCTCCGCGCCCTTCACCGCCAGACGATGGAAGGCATTCACGTGTTGCGTTCAAACGCCCGGCCGGCGGCGTCCGAGCTCCAGGGATTCGATTACGTGTATTTCATGGAAGAAGGGGACGTCATTCCGCCGTATTTTTTCGAACTCATGTGTTCGGAAATCGGGGACAGTGCTTTTATTCAGTGCGGGTTCCGGATTTTGCAAGACACGGGGTTCGATTTCACGTTGCGATTGCCGGCGGGCCCGAACGCATCGCTGGAAGAGAAGAGGCTTGCCAGAAAAACCGTCGTCTTTGCCAAAGAAACCCTGCTGCGCAACCCGGACGCCGTGGACGACTGGACCGTGGAAAACGGCCGGTTTCTGGGCATCGGCCTCATTCAGCAATCCCTGGGACAATATGTTCTGGAAAGGCTCAGATTTCATACGGGCGCCAAATTGTATTTGTACGGCACAGGGTCACATTCGAAAATATTGTTGGACCTTTTTAAAGCAAACGGGATAAAAATCGGGGGTGTTTTCAGCCCGGATATCCGGTTGCACGATACCGAATTCGAAGGCGTCCCCGTCATTCACGACCGGTTTTTAAATACGCTCGATTTTGACAAGCTGCTGATTTCTTCTTACTCTTTTGAAAAAGTGATCTATGAACGAGTCGCCCGGATCGTTCCCGAACACAAAATCATGAGATTGTATTACTTGTGAAATTCGCCCCGGGCGGTGCATCGAGTTTCGAAGCGAGGGAGGGCTGCTTCGGTGAATGCGGAAAGCGCCGTTTTTGTCGCCGGGCATCGCGGCTTGGTCGGTTCCGCGATCGTGCGAAGGCTTCGGGAGAAGGGATACCGCAGGCTGATCCTTCGGACGCGGCAGGAACTGGATCTGCGAAATCAGTCGGCCGTGCGCGAATTTTTTGAACGGGAAAGGCCGGAATACGTGTTTCTGGCCGCCGCCAGGGTGGGCGGAATTTATGCGAACGCAACCTATCCTGCCGAGTTCATCTACGACAACCTGGCGATCCAGACCAACGTCATCGAGGCGGCGTACCGCTTCGGCGTGCGGAAGCTCATGTTCCTTGGCAGCTCCTGCATCTACCCGAAATTCGCGCCGCAGCCGATGCGGGAGGAGCATCTGCTCACGGGCGCCCTGGAGCCGACCAACGAACCGTACGCCATCGCCAAGATCGCGGGACTGAAAATGTGCGAAGCCTACAACCGGCAATACGGGACGGATTTCCTGGCGGTCATGCCCACCAACCTGTACGGAATCGGGGACAATTTCCATCTGGAGAACTCCCACGTCATCCCGGCGCTCATCCGCAAATTCCACGAGGCAAAACGGAGCGGCGCGGCATTCGTGGAAGTGTGGGGCACGGGCAATCCGCGGCGGGAATTTCTGTATGTGGACGATCTGGCGGACGCGTGCGTATTTTTGATGGAAAACTATTCGGCCCGCGACCTCGGCGGATTCATCAACGTGGGTACCGGCACGGATCTCACCATCCGCGAACTGGCCGAAACGATCCGCCGGGTGGTGGGGTATGAGGGCGAGATCCGCTTCAACCCGGACAAGCCGGACGGCACGCCGCGCAAGCTCCTGGACGTCAGCCGGATCACGGCCCTGGGCTGGAAAGCGTCCGTTTCGCTGGAGGAAGGGCTGCGCCGCACCTATGAGTGGTATGTGCGGGAAGAACAAACATCCGGGGCGGTGAAGAAGTGAAGCTGATTCTGCTGTCCGGCGGCAGCGGCAAGCGCCTGTGGCCCCTGTCCAACGACGCGCGTTCCAAACAGTTCCTGCGGGTGCTCGACGATGGCCGGGGACGAAAGGAATCGATGGTGCAGCGCATTTGGCGGCAGCTCACGGAACTGGGCATGGACGGGCACGCATACGTGGCCGCCAGCCGGGCGCAGGCCGAAATGCTGGAGTTTCAGCTTGGCCAGGGCGTCAGGATCATCGCGGAACCGGAGCGGAGGGACACGTTTCCCGCCATCGCGCTGTCCGTTTTGTATTTGCTGGAACATGAAAAGGCCGATCCGGACGAGACGGTTCTGGTCCTGCCCGTCGATTCCTGCGTCGAGCAGACTTATTTCGCCCTGTTCGCGAAGCTGGACGCGCTGATCCAGGCATCCCTCGCGGACATCGGACTGATTGGCGCCAAACCGACCTATCCTTCGGAGAAGTACGGGTATATTCTGCCCGGCGCCCGTCTCGATGCCGATGCCTTTGCGGTGGAGCGGTTTGTGGAAAAACCGAAGGCCGAGGAGGCGCGGCGGCTGATCGACGAACACGCCGCACTTTGGAATTGCGGCGTATTCGCGTTTCGGCCCCGTTACCTGTTGGACGTGCTGGCCAGGAGGCAATATCCGGTGCGGTACGCGGAGTTGCGGGAACGCTACGCCGGTTTGCCTCCCGTCAGCTTTGACTACGAAGTTCTGGAAAAGGCGGAACGGATCGGGGTGGTGCCGTACGGCGGGCAATGGAAGGACTTGGGGACCTGGAACACGCTGACCGAGGAACTGACAGAGCCGGTTATCGGCAACGCCATCCTGGATGAAGAGAGCCGGGGCAGCCATGTCATCAACGAGCTCGATCTGCCCGTCAAGGTGCTGGGCGTCCCCAACGCCGTGGTGGCGGTGAGCCCGGACGGCGTGCTTGTGGCCGACAAGGCCGCCACGCCGCGCCTCAAGGACCTGCTGGACGAAAGGCCCGGAAGGCCGATGTATGAGGAGCGCCGCTGGGGATGGGCGCGGGTGCTGGATTTCACGACCAACGAACGGGGTTGGGAAGTGCTGACCAAGCGCATTTGCGTGCAGGCGGGCAAATCGCTCAGCTACCAGACGCATCGTCAGCGCACGGAAATTTGGACCATCCTCTCGGGTTCGGGGGAAGTGGTGCTGGACGGGGAAATTCAAAGCGTCGGTCCGGGGGATGTGGTGGTCATCCGCCCCGGGGTGAAGCACGCCCTTCGCGCTTTTGCTCCGGTGGAATTGATCGAAGTGCAGATGGGAGAAGCCCTGATCGAGGAAGACATCCTCCGGGAAGACTTCCCTTGGCCGCCTCATCCTCCTCACAATTCATGAGAGAGTTGTCGATATTGAAAGAAAGGGGTGGTCCTGTGCCGGAAGTCAGTGTCATCATGCCGGTGTACAACGGCGAAGCCTGGCTGGAGGACGCGATGGCCAGCGTGCTGAACCAGTCGTACGGCGATTTTGAGTTGATCGTCGTCGACGACGGCAGCAGGGACCGGTCCCCGCAAATCGTGCGCAAGTTCACCGGAGCGGACCCCCGCGTCATGCTGGTGGAGCACGGTGTCAACCGCGGGGCGGCGGCCGCCCGCAATACCGCCATCCGCAGGAGTTCCGGACGGTACCTCATGATGACCGACGCGGATGACATCCAGCACCCGGACCGGCTGAAGCTGACGCTGGAGCTGGCGGAACGGGAACGGGCGGACATGGTGTTCCATGATTACGAGTTGATGGACGAGAGCGGACAGCCCTTGGGCGTTACGAAAGGGTACCCCGATGACATGGACAGCCGCAACGCGCTGCTCCATCAACTGCGCCGCAACCAGTTGTGCAGCGGTCTCGCCCTGGTGCGGAATACCCCCGACGTGCGGTTTGATGAGTCCCTGGCCTGTGCGGAAGATTTCGAGCTGTTTCTCAGGCTTTTGCTGCGCGGATACCGGGCGTCCCTTCTAAGGCGGGTGCTCACTTGGTACCGCCGGCACGGCGCCAATCTGTCCAGCGACCTGTCCCGATCCAACCGGGTGGTCAAGACGGTGCTAAGCAGGCTGGACATGGAAGAATTAGAGCGCAAGCTGGTTTCAACATTCGGCCGGGAGGAGGCGGCCCTGGCGCTGGCGGCCGTTTTTCTTTGGCGGGACCAGCCCGGTGATGCGGCGCGAGTGCTCGAGGTTTTGCCATTTTCGTGGGAGACGGAATTTTACCTGGGTGTCAGTTATTATAAAAAGGGAGATTTCTCCCGGAGTCTGCGAAGCTTCGAAAAACTGGACGAATTGCGGCCGGACGCCGCGGTGCGGAACAATCTCGGCGTGCTTGCGTGGCTGGTGACCGGCAACCGGGAACGGGCGGGTGAATACTTCGCCTCGGCCATCGTCATGCGCCCAGGATATCTGGACGCGGCCCGCAACGCGGAAGCCTTGGCAAGAGGGGACAAAGCGGGGCTCCGTTTTACGGAGAGGCCTTTGCGAAGCCAGCTGCTGGACGCAAAACATTACGCTCGCCAGTGAAGGGACTTGGCATGATGCGATACGCTTGTCTGAAACGGCAACGATACGAATCCGGTCCTTTGGCCGTCATCCCGATCCGGGAAGCGGACATGGAACTCATCCGCGTCTGGCGCAACGCGCAGATGCGGGTGCTGCGCCAGTCTCGGCCGCTCAGCCCGGAAGACCAGAAGCGCTATTTCCGCGATGTGGTGATGCCGACGTTCGAACAGCCGCAGCCTCCCATGCTTCTGTTTACCTATCTTCTGGACGACCATCCCATCGGTTACGGCGGGCTGGTGCACATCGACTGGGAGAACCGCCGCGCCGAAATCTCCTTCCTGCTGGAGACGGCGCGAAGCCGGGAGGACGCCGACGGGGAATATGCGCGGCTGTTTTCGTGTTTTCTCGGCCTCATGAAGCGAATCGCTTTCGACGAACTTGGTCTGAACCGGCTGTATACGGAAACCTTCGACATCCGGCCGCTTCATGTGCAGGTGCTGGAGCAAAACGGCTTCCGGCCGGAAGGCCGCATGCGCCAGCACGTGCTGGTGGACGGCCGGTTCGTCGATTCGTTGATCCACGGTTGTCTGAGCGGGGAGCGGGATTATGCTTGACAGGTCTTTCAAGGGGAAACGCGTATTTGTCAGCGGCGGAGCGGGAGTAATCGGCCGGAGGCTTGTCGCCAGGCTCGAACGGGCCGGGGCGGAGGTGCTGGTTGGCGATCTGAAGCCAAGGCCGCCGGAATTTTCCCGGACGGTTGCCTATTGGCAAGGCGACCTGAACGAACTGCCGAGGCGCGTGCTCGAAGATTTCGCGCCGGAAATTTATTTTCACCTGGCCGCGACCTTCGAGCGATCGACGGAAAGCTACGAGTTCTGGGAAGAAAACGACCGCCACAATGTGCGGCTCAGCCATTATCTGCTCGATCTGGTCAAGGACATGCCGCAGCTTCGACGGGTGGTGTTCGCCTCCAGCTATCTCATCTACGATCCGGCCTTGTACCAGTATGAGAGCCCGGCGGAACGGCCCCGCGCGCTGAGCGAGAGCGATCCGGTGAGACCCCGCAATCTATGCGGCATGGCCAAGTTGCAACACGAGATGGAATTGTCGTTCGTGTCGTCGTTCCGGCCTGCCCTGGAAGTCGTCAGCGCGCGCATTTTCCGCGTGTACGGCAAGGATTCGCGGGATGTGGTGTCCCGCTGGATCCGCGCGCTGCTCCGCGGGGAGACGCTGCGCGTGTACCGGAAGGAAGGCATGTTTGATTACATTTACGCCGACGATGTGGCGGAAGGGTTGTTCCGCCTCGCCGCCTGCGGCCGGAGCGGAGTGGTCAACCTGGGCAGCGGCCGGGCGAGGCGTGTGGCGGAACTGCTGGAAGTTTTGCGGAGCCATTTTCCCGAAATGCAGTGGATCGAGGAGGACAGCGACATTCCCTTCGAGGCGTCCCAAGCGGATATGGGCCGCTTCCGGGAATGGACGGGCTGGATACCGGAACGCGCGCTGGAAGATACGGTACCGGAGCTGGTCGAATATTACCGGAAGCAGGCGGAACAGCTCGGGCGGATGGAGGAACCACGTCCGGAACCCGCCGTGCTCGTCACCAGCGCGTCGAAAAAGGTGCCGCTCATCCGATCCCTGACTGAGGCGGCCGCACGGTCAGGCCGTCCCTTGCGCATCGTCGCCGCGGATAGCGACGACACGTGCATCGCCCGCCATTTCGCGGACGAATTCTGGAAAATGCCGAGGCTGGAAGAGCTGACGGCGGGGCAGCTGTTAGAGAAATGCCGGGAACTCGGGGTGCTGGCCATTGTGCCAACCCGCGACGGGGAACTTTCCTTCTTTGCCCGCCATCGCTCCGAGCTGGAGGCGGCGGGCATCTCGGTCATGGTGCCCGATGAAGAGGCGGTCAATCGTTGCACGGACAAGCTGTTGTTCTACGAATATTTGGCGTCCCGCGGTTTTCCGGTCATACCGACGTTCCGGACCGCCGACGAAGTTCCGGCGGACGCGCTGGTGGTGAAGGAGCGGTACGGGGCGGGCGCGCGAAAGATGGCCCTGAACGTTTCCCGCGAGCAGGCCAAGGCGCACGCCTCCGCTCTGGAGCATCCGATCTTTCAGCCTTTTGTGACAGGTGATGAGACTAGCGCCGATCTGTATGTGACGAGAAGCGGACGGTGCAAGGGGGTCGTGCTGCGGCGCCGGGAAAAGGTGGTGGACGGCGAATCGCAGATTACCTCCACATACCGCGATGAAAGGCTGGAGCGGCTGTGCATGGACTTGGCCCGGGAACTCAAGCTTTACGGCCACGCGGTGGCGCAGTGGATCGTGGACGGTGAGGGACGGTATCACCTTGTCGAGTGCAACCCCCGTGTCGGCGGCGCGTCGCGGCTCAGCTGGCAGGCCGGCCTGCGCAGCCTGGATTGGTTTTTGGCCGAGGCGCTGGGGAAAGATGCCGACGCCATCCCGTTTCGCCGGGCGGAGTCGGAAATGCGGATGGTGCGTTATCCCGAGGACCGGTTCATGGGGGTCCAGCCGGAAAGCGCGGCAGGGAGGCCGGCAAGCGTGTCGTTGAATCGGAGGAACGTGCCTGATGGCTGAGGGGAGGCATACCCCGCTGAAAGCCGACGTCGTCGTGTTTGATCTGGATGATACGCTTTACGAGGAGATGAGCTTCGTCCGCGGCGGGTTCCGCGCCGTGGCGGCCTGGCTGGAGCGGGAGGTGTCGGGGGCGCGGGCGGAGAGATGTTACGAGTGGATGCTGGAAGAACTCGAGCGCCGGGGCCGTGGCCGAGTGTTCGACGCCGTGCTGGAGCGGCTCGGGCGGCGAGCTTCCCGCCGGATGGTCGCCGCCTGCGTCCAGGTATACCGGCGGCATGAGCCGGTTCTGGCGCTGTATCCGGATGCGGAACGGGTTTTGCGGACACTGGATGAAGCGGGCGTGCCGGCATACATCGTCACCGACGGTCACCCGGGGGTTCAGGCGGCGAAGTTGAAGGCGCTCGGACTTGCCGGAAGGCCGCCCATCCGCCGATGCTATCTGACGCGGCGATACGGGCTTTGCCATGAGAAACCTTCGCCGCACTGTTTCCGGCTCATTTGCGAACGGGAGGGCGTTTCGCCGGGGCGGGTTGTATATGTGGGAGACAACCCCCGCAAGGATTTCGTGGGCATTCGTCCTCTCGGTTTCCGCACCGTTCGCGTGATGCGGGGGGCTCACGCGGCCGTAGAGCTGGACGAAACGCACGAAGCGGAAGCGCGGGTGCGCGATCTGGAAGAATTCATGGACTGGCTGACCGGTGGAATATAAGGCCGCAAACGATGGCACACCGAGGCCGGTCGGACGGGAACGCAAGAGGTGGGACGAAATGGCGGTACGAATCGGCGATCACTGGATCGGCCAAGGTCACCGGCCGTTCATCATTGCGGAAATGTCGGGCAACCATAATCAATCGCTGGAGCGGGCGCTGCAAATCGTGGAAGCCGCGGCCGCGGCCGGCGCGCACGCGGTGAAGCTGCAGACGTACACCGCGGATACGATGACGCTGGATCTGCGTGAAGGCGAGTTTTTCATCGACGACGAAAAGAGCCTCTGGAAGGGTAAATCGCTCTACGAATTGTATCGGGAAGCCTACACGCCCTGGGAATGGCATTCCGTCATCTTTGAGCGCTGCCGTCAGCTTGGTCTGGTCGCCTTCAGCACGCCGTTTGACGAGAGCGCCGTCGATTTTCTGGAATCGCTGGACGTGCCCTGTTACAAGATCGCTTCTTTTGAAAACACGGACATCCCGCTCATCCGCAAAGTCGCGGCCACGGGGAAACCCCTTATTATCTCCACGGGCATGGCGACGCTGGCGGAGCTGGACGAAGCGGTGCGGGAAGCGCGGCGGGCCGGCTGCAAGGACCTCATTCTGCTGAAATGCACCAGCACGTATCCCGCGCCTCCCGACGAATCGAACTTGCTTACGATTCCCCATCTGCGGGAGACATTTGGCTGCGAGGTCGGGCTGTCCGATCACACCCTCGGGATTGGCACAGCGGTGGCCGCCGTGGCGCTGGGATGTTCGGTGATCGAGAAGCATCTCACCCTTTCCCGGGCGGAAGGCGGTGTGGACGCCGCGTTCTCCATGGAACCGCAGGAAATGAAGCAATTGGTGGAAGAGACGGAGCGCGCCTGGCGCAGCCTGGGACGGATCGCTTACGGACCGGCGCCGTCGGAACGCGCCTCCCTGAAGCATCGCCGCTCCCTGTATGTCGCGGAAGATCTCAAACCGGGCGACGTCATTACCCGCGCCAACGTGCGGGCGATCCGGCCCGGATTGGGCCTGCCGCCGAAATACCTGGACCAGCTCCTCGGCCGCCGGGTGGCGAAGCCGGTGCGGAAAGGAACGCCCGTGACCTTGGATCTGTTCGGTGATCGCGGATGAAGACCGTCGTCATCATTCAAGCCCGCATGGGATCTTCGCGGTTGCCCGGCAAGGTGCTCATGCCGCTGGGCGATACCGTGGTGCTGGATTACGTCGTCACCCGTTGCAACCTGATTGATGGCGCGGACGAGGTGGTGGTGGCCACCTCGGTACTGCCCCAGGACGACGTCATCGAAGACTGGTGCCGCCGCCGCGCCGCGTCGTGCTTTCGGGGAAGCGAAGACGATGTGTTGTCGCGCTACGTGGAGTGCGCCCGGGCGTACGGCGCGGATCGGGTCATGCGCGTGACTGCCGACTGCCCGTTCATCGACTATGAACTCGCCGGCGCCATGATCCGGGCCATGGACGAACGTCCCGCCGATCTGGTCGCGTTGCGCGGCGAACTGCCCCGCGGGCTGCCGGCGGAACTGTTTGCCATGCCGGCTCTGGAACGCATCCACCGGGAGGGCAAGGAACCCCGGCACCGCGAACATGTCACTTATTATGCCTATGAATACCCCGATCGGTTTCAACGGACGACAATTGATGTGCCGGAGGAATTGCGGCATCCCAGGCTGCGCATTACCCTTGACACAGAAGAGGATTACCGACTGTGCCAGGCGGTGGCGGAACATTTTCGGGGCGACCGAAGGGTGCCCTCCCGGGAAGTCGTCCGGTTTCTTCTGGATCATCCAGAAGTTGCAGCGCTCAACGCCCACGTGCGGCAAAAACCGGTGGACTAAGCATTGGGGGAATAAACGTGAACCTCGAGACGGCGGAACGCGAAATGACGGAAATGGATCGCCTGTTCGATCGATTGTTTCCGATTTGCAGAAGCATCACGGGAGAAGGGCTGCGTCAAACGCTGGATATTTTGTCCGAATATGTTCCGCTGGAACGGTTCGGCGTGCCAACGGGAACCCGGGTGTTCGACTGGGAAATTCCGAAAGAGTGGAACATCCGGGAGGCGTGGCTGAAAGGACCCGATGGAAGCCTCATTGCCGATTTTCGCCGCCACAATCTCCATGTGGTGAACTACAGCATACCGGTGAACCGCAAGCTTTCCCTTGAAGAACTCCGGCCCCATCTCCATACCATTCCGCATTTGCCCGATGCGATTCCCTATGTGACGTCCTATTACCAGCCAAGATGGGGGTTTTGCCTGCCGCACCGGGTTCTGGAACACCTGCCGGAAGGCGAGTACCACGCCTACATCGACAGCGAACTGACAGACGGAGAACTCAACTATGCCCACGCCCTGCTGCCCGGCGAGAGCGAGCGGGAGGTGCTGATCAGCACCTACGTGTGTCACCCGTCCATGGCCAACAATGAGCTCAGCGGGCCGATCGTCGCTGCGTTTTTGTACCGCAGGATCGCGGCATGGAAGCGTCGCAGGTGGACGTACCGTTTCGTCTTCGTGCCGGAGACAATCGGAAGCATCGCGTATTTGCACCGGTTTGGCGAGACGCTGAAGCGCAGCGTGTCTGCCGGATTCGTCCTGACCTGCCTGGGAGGCAGTCAGCCGCTCAGCTTCAAGCAGTCCAGGCGCAAGGACAGCATCGTGAATCGGCTGTGGGACCACATGTTGAAATCGAAGGTGATTGACGGGCGGACGCGCCCTTTCAGTCCCGCCAACGGATCGGACGAGCGCCAATACTGCTCTCCGGGATTCAATCTGCCGGTCGGCCAGCTTGCCAGAACGATTTACGGCACATATCCCGGCTACCACAATTCCCTGGACACGAAAGAAAGCATGACCATCGGGGCTTTGTACCGCAGCGTGAATGAAATCGAATTGCTGCTCAAAAGTCTCGAGGCCGACGTCCGTTACCGGAACCGGTTCCCTTACGGGGAAGTGAAGTTGGACAAATACGGGCTGTACCCGGACATGAACTCGCCGACGAACTGGTCTTACTCCACCAATGAGAAACAGGACCGGCGGGTTCAGCTTTCGCGGATTCTCCACATCCTGAACTATTCGGACGGCGAGCACAGCCTTGCGGAAATCGCGGAGATGTGCGGCTGCCATGTGCTGGAGCTGGCCCCGCTGGCCGAACTGCTTGTGGAAAAAGGAATCCTCGAGGATCCGGCGGGGGAAAGGAGGAGCGGGGATCGTGAAAGTGACGCTCATGACCGGGTCTCACCCGAGGCACCTGTTCCTGGCGCGTAAGCTGTTCGAGGCGGGAATGCTGCACGGCCTGGTGGTGGAGCGGCGGGAGGCGATGGTGCCTACGCCGGGAGAGCATCTGAGCGAACGGGACCGTGCCAATATGATCCGGCATTTCCGGGAGCGGGAAGAGGCGGAGCTGAGAGCGTTCGGTCAGGGAGACGTATCCGAATTCCAGCACAAACTTCCCGTTCTGGTCATCGATCCGGCGCAACTCAACGGGGACGGGACGAAAAGTTGGCTGCGCGAACATCCCGCGGACGTGGTCGTCACGTACGGCGTGCACAAACTTGAAAACGATCTGCTCTCCCTTTTGCCTGAACACGCCTGGAACATCCACGGGGGGCTTTCGCCCTGGTTTCGCGGCACGGCCACCCTCTTCTGGCCGTTCTATTTCCTGAAACCCAATTGGGCGGGCATGACGATCCACAAGCTTTCTTCCAGGCTGGACGGCGGGGACATCATCCATCATTCGGTCCCGGAATTGAGGCGCGGAGATGGCATCCATGACGTGGCTTGCCGGGCCGTTCAGCAGGCGGCGGACGATCTGGCGGTGATTCTCGGCATGCTGAAATCCGGCAAGAAAATCGAGGCGGTCCCCCAAAAAACGTCCGGAAAACTGTTCACCAACGCGGACTGGATGCCCCAGCATCTGCGGCTCATTTACAACACCTTCAACAACGACATCGTCGACCGCTTCCTGGACGGCGAATTCGGCAGAAGCGAGCCGAAGCTGGTCCGGGCTTTCTGAGACGGCGGCATTCAGGTCATGTAGAACGTTTGGGAAGGAAGGGAACATGCGCCATGAACATCCTGCTTACCGGCGGCGCCGGTTTCATCGGCCGCTGGGTGGCCAAGCGGTTGCTGGAGGACGGCCACGCGGTCTGGATTCTGGACGATTTGTCCAACGGCAGGGAATCCAATTTGGATGAATTCCGGCATCATCCGGGCTTCAAACAGTTTGTGAAAGGCTCGATCCTGGACGAACCGCTGCTGGAAGCGATGTTTGAGGCGGGCCGCTTTGACGTGTGTTATCATCTCGGGGCGTCCATCAATGTGCAGGATTCCATCGACGACCCGCGGACGACGTTCAACAATGACACCGTGGGCACGTTTTACGTGCTGGAGCAATGTCGAAAGCACAACGTGAAAATTGTCTTCATGAGCACCTGCATGGTGTATGACCGATGCTGCGACGAACGCGGCATCACCGAGGAGCACCCGACGAAACCGGCTTCGCCCTATGCGGGAGCCAAAATCGCCGCGGAAAACATGGTGCTGTCCTACCATTACGCCTACGGTTTGCCCGCGGTGGTCATCCGGCCGTTCAACACCTACGGCCCGTTCCAGAAAACCGGCGGCGAGGGCGGCGTGGTGGCGATTTTCATCTACAACAAACTGGCAGGGAAAACGCTGAACATCTACGGGGACGGCACGCAGACCCGCGATTTGCTGTACGTGGAGGATTGCGCTCGGTTCGCGGCTTGGGCGGGCTATTCCGACGCGGTCAACGGCCACATCGTAAACGCCGGTCTGGGCCGCGACGTCTCCATTAATGAGCTGGCGATGATGATCGCGGGGGATCCCGCGCGAATCCGCCACGTTCCGCATATTCACCCGCAAAGCGAGATCCCGAAGCTGCTGTGCAACCCGGCCAAGGCGGAACGCCTGCTGGGCTGGCGCCCGGAAGTGACGCTGGAGGAGGGCCTCCGGCGGACGGAAGAATGGATTCGAAACAACCTTTTTTAGATTTGGAGGAAACCGGTCCATGATCGTATGCTGGAGCCGCCATTCGGGCGAATCGGTCGAGGAGTCGGAATCGGTTCATGTCATCCACTGCACCGCATGCGGGTTTAAGCATCTCGTGCCGATTCCCGAAACCGAACGGTTGCACGAACTTTACACGCATCACTATCACGGCCGCGACATCTCGCCCGCCGTCCGTAAAATCGAGGAGGATTGGGAATGGCTGAAGCTCACGTACCACGACAGGTTTGATCTTTTCGAGAAACTGCTTCCGTCCGGAAGAAGAAGATTGCTGGATATCGGTTCGGGATTCGGGGCGTTCCTGCTCTGCGGCGCGGAAAGGGGCTGGGAGGTCTTGGGCGTGGAACCTTCCCTTCCGGCATCCGAATACGCAAGAAGCAGAGGACTGAATGTTGTCCAGGGATTCTACGACGGAAAAATGGCGGAACGGTTGGGCACTTTTGATGTTGTCCATCTGGACCACGTCCTGGAGCACATCCCGAATCCGATTCAATTTCTTGAATGGATTCGTTCTTCGCTGACGCCGGGCGGCCTCCTGTTCCTCACCGTGCCCAACGATTTCAATCCGTTTCAGAAGACGCTGGCGGAAACGTGCGGGTATCGGCCCTGGTGGGTGATCCCGAAGCATCACATTAATTATTTTGATTTTGATACGCTGCCTGCTTAGCTGGAGAGGCACGGGTTTGAAGTCGTGGCGAAGGAAACGAGTTTTCCGATGGAACTGTTTCTGCTCATGGGCATCAATTACGTGGATGAGCCGCGACTGGGACGTGAATGCCATGAGAGGCGAAAACGGCTGGAAACCACCCTGAACAAGGCGGGTTACAGCGATGTGAGGCGAAAATTGCTGCGGAGTTTCGCGCAGAACGGTCTGGGAAGAGACGTGGTCGTTTACGCCCGGAGAGTATGAGGAATTGACCGGCGGACGAAAGGCTGGCGAATTTAGTGAACAAGCCGGAAGATGCGAAAACCAGAGAACAGTTGCTGCCTTACGGCAGACAGTGGATCGACGAGGAGGACATCGCCGCGGTGGTGAACGTCCTGCGGGGCGATTTCGTCACCCAGGGTCCGGCCATCGCGGCGTTCGAGCGGGCGCTGGCGGAACGCGTCGGGGCGCGGTATGCCGTGGCGTTCTCGAACGGGACGGCGGCCTTGCACGGCGCTTGTTTTGCGGCGGGGATCGGGCCCGGCGACGAAGTGATCACTTCCCCGATCACGTTTCTCGCCAGCAGCAACTGCGTACTCTATTGCGGCGGTCGGCCCGTGTTCGCCGATATCCGCCTCGATACATCCAACATTGATCCCGATGCGATCGCCGGACAAATCACGGAACGGACAAGGGCGATCATCCCCGTGGATTTCGCCGGCCAGCCGGCGGAAATGGACCGGATCATGGCCTTGGCGAAGGAGCGCGGTCTGGTCGTCATCGAGGACGCCGCACATGCCCTGGGCGCATCCTATGACGGGAGACCGGTTGGGTCCCTCGCCGACATGACCATGTTCAGTTTCCATCCGGTCAAACACATCACCACCGGCGAGGGCGGTGTCATCGTCACCGACAATGACACCTATTACGAAAGGTTGCTTCTGTTCCGCAACCATGGGATGACGCGGGATCCGGAGAAACTGCTGGCCAATGACGGACCGTGGTACTATGAAATGCACGAGCTCGGCTACAATTACCGGATCACGGACATCCAGGCCGCCTTGGGCCTTTCCCAGCTGGGCAAGCTGGATCGGTTCGTGGAACTGCGGCGTTCCATCGCGCGCACGTATACGGAGGCGTTTGCCGGAATGGAAGGCCTCGTCGTGCCGTATCAGCACCCCAAGGCGAATTCCAGTTGGCATTTGTACGTGCTGCGCTGGGAGCCGGAACGGTTCCGGGGGACGCGCCGGGAGATTTTCGAATCGCTTCGGGAGGAAAACATCGGGGTGAACGTGCATTACATCCCGGTTTACCGGCAGCCTTATTACCGCCGGTTGGGCTATGACGCGAAAGCGTGCCCGAACGCCGAGCGGTATTACGAGTCGGCGATTACGCTTCCCCTTTTCCCGAAAATGACGCCGGAGGACGTGCGGGATGTGATCCGTGCGGTCCGGAAAGTATACGAGCGGTTTGCCATTCTTTGAACCAGTTCGGAGGGATTCCATTGGACGACTTGAGAAACTTGTTCAAACCGACGGACATCCTGGCCGTTTCGTTCCCCAAGTCGGGAAACACGTGGGTGAGGATGATGTATGCGAATATCATGAGAGAATTGTACAATCTTGAGGAGATCACGTTTCGTAATCTGAACCCGCTTCTCCCCGAATTTGCCGTGGGTCATCGAGAATCGCAGGAACAATTGCGGACCCAGCCTTGGCCTTATACGGTTCCGCGGCTGGTGAAAACCCATGAGCCTTACACGGAAGTATTTGATCATTTGCGTTGCATCTATATCGTCCGAAATCCGAAAGATGTGATGATATCTTATTACTATTACGAAAAAGGGAAAAAGAAACCGTACTCCGGCGATTTAACGGATTTCATCCGCGACCCCCGGCTTGGCATCGCCGCCTGGATCCGTCACACGGAGACGTGGCTTATGAACCGGAACAGACTGTCCCGCGTCGAGATTTTCCGGTATGAGGACATGAGGGAGTCTCCGGTGCGGCATGTCAAAACCATGCTGGACCTCATGGGGGCCAGGCTCAGCGATGGGCAGATCGGTCTCGTGATCGAACGGTCCAGTTTTGAGAACGCACGCAGGCTGGAAGAGAAATACGGCCGACAGCGGCAGGCGGAATTTCAGGAATCGTTCCGATTTACGCGGGACGGGAGCGTCAATCAATGGATGAGGGAAATGACCGACGAGCAGATCCGGTATATTGATGAAATGGTCGCCGCAAGTCCGTTGATTTCCGAATTTTTGGCCGGCGCCGGCTGATCCGGAAACGGGACCTTGGACGTTTTACATAGAACGCCTTATGGGATGGTGCTTGTTCTTGTTCAAGATGGACGACAAAACCGACCTGCACATCCACACCACCGCCTCCGACGGCGTTTACCCGCCCGCGGAGGTGGTGCGGATGGCCTTAAGCCGCGGGCTGATCCGCATCGCGATCACCGATCACGACACGGTGGAGGGAATCGCCGAAGCGCGGGCGGCGGCCGAGGGCACGGGACTCGAGGTCATCCCGGGCGTGGAGCTCGGCACGAAGTACAAGGGTAAATCGGTGGATGTGCTCGGCTATGATCTCCGCGACACGCAGTCCTTGGCGAAAAAGCTGGCGGAACTGCGCAACCTGCGGGAGAATCGGGCACAGCTTATCCTGGAGAAATTTGCCGCCCTCGGCATGCCCGTTACCATGGAAGACGTGCTCCGTTTCAGCCAGGGGGGCGCCATCGGCCGGCCCCACATCGCTCGAGCCGTGGTGGAAAAGGGCTACGCTCCGGACGTCCAGACCGTGTTCGACCTGTACCTGGCCGACGGCATGCCCTGCGACGTGCCGAAGGCGGAAGTGACGCCAGGGGATGCGATCGAATGGATTCACAAGGCCGGCGGGAAGGCGGTGCTGGCCCATCCGAAGCTCATCGGCGACGACGGGCTGGTGGCGGAACTGCTCGACGCTTTTCCGTTTGACGGCCTGGAGGTGTGGCATCGCAAGCATGCGCCGGAGGATGCGGCGTTTTACCGGAATCTGGCCCGGGAGCGGGGATTGTGGATGACGGGAGGCTCCGATTTTCACGACGACACGCACCGGATGGGCGAATTCGGGTTCCGCGCAACGGAAGGGTGATGTATCCGCTTTCAAAAATTTCGTTGACACCCCGGGCGCCCAATGTTATAGTCGGACGTAAGGCTGGTCAAATCGTTTTTTGTTTTTTGTATCATGAATGAAGGGAATGCTTGGGGAACATGCAAGGAAGAGTCAAATGGTTCAACGCGGAGAAAGGCTACGGTTTCATCGAAACCGAAGAGGGCGGCGACGTGTTCGTCCATTACTCCGCCATCCAGATGGAAGGCTACAAGACCCTGGAAGAAGGACAAATTGTCGAGTTCGACATCGTTCAAGGCGCGCGCGGCCCGCAGGCCGCCAATGTCGTCAGGCTGTAATCGCGAGACCTTAGACGCCGTCGGTTGACGTCAAGAGAGAGAACGCTGGTTGTCCGTCGTTACACGATTTGCCGGCCAACAAGCCCCCGGAAAGTGTTCCGGGGCTTTTTTTGATGCATCCCACATGTCAAAAAAACGAAAAACATTTGATGACTTTCCGTTCTGTCGCCCGCCCGGACGGTGTGGTATGATGGAGCAAAGAGGAGGGAATGGCGTATGAGGTACAACGTTCGGGGCCAGCAGATGGAAGTCACGAAAGCGATTCGGGATTACATCGAGAAAAAGCTGGGCAGGCTCGAAAAGTATTTCGTCACGCCTCCGGACACGGATGTGAACGTCACCATCAGCGTCGTCCGGGACCAGCATGTGGTCGAAGTCACGATTCCGCTGCCCGGCGTCGTGCTCCGGGCGGAAGAGCGCAGCAGCGACATGTACGCTTCCATCGACCTGGTGGTCGACAAGCTGGAGCGGCAAATCCGCAAGCACAAAACGAAAATCAACCGCAAGTCCCGGCAAACCGGCCTGGCGAAAGGACCGCTCAAGGAGGACGTTCCGGCGGCAGGCGCCGTGAACGGAGCCGAGGCTTCGGATGAGGACGAATACGAACTGGTGCGGGTCAAGCGGTTCGAGCTGAAACCGATGGACGTACAGGAAGCCATTTTGCAAATGAACCTGCTCGGGCACAGCTTCTTCGTGTTCGAGAACGCGGACACGAACCAGGTCAACGTGGTTTATCGCCGCGCCGACGGCCGGTACGGGCTGATCGAGACGGCGCATTGAAACTTGCGGAAGCCATGCGGATGCAAGAAAATCCCGGAAGCGGAAAACGCCGTTTCCGGGATTTTTATTTATAACCGATGCAAAAATTCCTTCACCGCTCCAAGGATGGCTACGGCGCGGTGGGTCCAAGTATGATTCGCTTCCGCCTGCTTCCTTCCTTCCGACGCGATTTCCTGAAGCTTGTCCGGATCTTCTAAGACGGCGGCCAACAGATCTCCAAGCGGATCGGTGGAACGGTATCCGATATAATGAATTCCCGGGCTCAAAATCCGGTCCAGGTATCCGCTTCGGTCCGCAGCCGCGACCGCTCCCGAGAGCATGGCGGAAAACACCCTTTCATGCCCTCCCTGGCGAAAGAACGGGGCAATGGAAAGAAATATTTTGGCATCGCCCGCAAGACGCAGGGTTTCGGCGAAGGATTTCGCCGGAAGGGAGTTGAGCGGCTTTTTGGCGCCTTTGAGCTGTTCCCAACCGTTTCCGCACACCGTCACAGGTAAATTCGACAGCGACAAAATCAGTCGTTTGCGACATTCAAACCGGAAATAAAGCTCGGCGAGCCGCATGATGGGGAATAAATCCGGTGTCAGATCCTCTTCCCCCATGCCAAGGGTTTGAAGAAAGGTTACGGTTGCCTTTCGAATATTGACGTGATCCCCCGACAGCATGATCTCCGCGATACTTTTGATCTGGCGAAGGGCTCCCTCCGGCGCATTGACCGATTGCAGGAAAGCGTCGGGATCCTGAAAGGAGCCGGCGAACAAGATCGGAACTGACCGTTTATGTATGGGGACGGGATTATCGCGCACGTCGGGATCGGCAGACCCGCCGTGAGGGATGAAGACCACGAACTTTCCGGGATAATGTGCGTTTGCGAAATCGACAAGATCCTGGTCCACGAACGAAACCACCTGATATCGGAAGGCGTAACGCAACCTGGAATCGTGGTGGATCGGGTGATCGACGTAAAACGCGACGAAGGGAAGCCGGATCATATCGTACAAAGATTCACCCTGAATCCGCAATTCCTGTCCGACGCCGTTGAAGCCAAGCGCGAAAAGGAACCGGCTTTCCTGAAGTTCCCGTTGCAAGCGGGACAGTGCATCCGGCTCCAGGAGATCAATCACGACGGTGGGGATTCTCAGGGCGCGGAACGCCCGATCCAGTTCGTCGGTGAAAAACCGAAGTACGTCATACTGGCTCTCGCCTTTGAACAACAACACTTTTCCGTTATGTTCCATGACCATCCTCCTGTCAATTTGATTGTATCCTGAATCCGTGATCGTCCGCGGATAGTTTCGGAACCCGGTTTCTGAAACCGGTAATTTTAGTCATTTTTTCTGTGATGGTCGTAAGAACTGGCTTTTTACGATGGCAGAAGGACGCATCATAGCTTGTCAATTCAAATCTATGAATGCCAAACAGACCTGGCGGACGACAGGTCGTTCCAAAGCGTCTCCTGCATCATGTCCGTGTCATGCAAACGCCCGGTAAACCCTCTCCAACACCGATGACCAGGGACTGTGCTTTCCGAAGTTCAAGTATAGACAGCGCGCATGTCGAACAAGCCGGACAGCCATGTAGATGATGTTTTGAATAACGGTTCGGATTCGGCGGCGTTGCACGTTGCCGCGAATCGGCGCGTCGTCTTTGCGCAGGCTTTCCTGACCGATGATGCGCAGCAGATTGTAGGCAAACACGCCTGCATGCAGTACGAGATTATTCGTTGCAAATTTTCCGGCCGGCAACCGCTCCAGATCGAGATCCGTCTTGATTTCGCTGTGAAACTGTTCGCTGGTGGCGT
>LZRV01000086.1 GCA_002159065.1 Paenibacillaceae bacterium ZCTH02-B3
CATCCCGAAACATCCGCCAATGTCACACCGAAACCCGTGATGGCTACCTGACGGCCTCATTGGGTAACAAAATTACGTGAGTGATCCTTTTTCCTTCGGTAACATTTTTAAATGAGTTGACACGCCGCTCCGTCCGGCCGGATCCGTCCCGAGTCCGGCCCGCTGTCGCCGAAGCGGATGAAAAAACGGCCCGCTTCCCTGGATCCGGAGCCGCCGTCTGGAACGCGTGGCGCGTATGCAGTGGGAAACTGGCGGAAAGGGTGGGATTCGAACCCACGCACGCCTTGCGGCGCCTAGTTGATTTCGAGTCAACCCCCTTGGACCACTTGGGTACCTTTCCGCGCTGCACGAAATATGATAGCACATGCGGACGCGAACCGCAACCCGTCGGCGTCCGTCAGCCGGAAGATTCGGGATCCGGCGGATACGCGGATCGAAGCACCTTTTTCATGCTTTTTTCGAATTTGGCCCTGGGCAGCAGGATCGAATGCCTGCATTTGACGCATTTGATGCGGATATCCATGCCCATGCGGATGATTTCCATTTCGTTCGCGCCGCACGGATGCGGCTTTTTCATCTGCACGATGTCGCCGAGCCCGTACGTTTTCCGCTCCATGTCCCGCCACCTCTTGTCTTCCCGGCTCCGCCTCACTCGGGGGATACCGCGGCGATCCGCGCGGCGGCGGCGCTTTCCCCCCGTTCCTCGAAGGCTTTCCGGAGGGCTTCGTTCAGCCTCCGGGATACGGCCAGCCGGTCATCCGGCCTGCAAGCCGCCGCCACCCGCAACACGGCGCCCGCCGCGTCGACGGCCTGGAGCCCGAGCAGTTCCGGCCTGCCGATCACGGCCGCATCTTCATACCGGTCCAGCACGCCCCGGATGATGTGGCCGGCTTCCTCGATCCTGAACTGCGCGGGAACGGTCACATCGACGACGGCCAGCGACGGATACACGGAATAGTTGGTGACCTGCGTGATGGAACCGTTGGGAATGATATGGACTTCGCCGGTCCAGCTGCGCAGGCGGGTGGTGCGGAGGCCGATCATTTCCACCGTGCCGGTGACGCCGCCGATGCGGATCACGTCGCCCACCGCAAACTGGTCTTCCATGAGGATGAACATCCCGCCGATCAGATCCTTCACCAGTGTTTGCGCCCCGATCCCGATGGCCAGTCCGGCCACGCCCGCTCCCGCCAGCAGGGGGGTCAGATTCACGTTGAACTCGCCCAGGATCAGCAGAAAGGTGATGATGTTGACCGCGTAGACGTTGATGTTTTTGAACAGCCGCCCCATCGTCTGCGTCCGCCGGACGCGCAGCTTGGCGGCGCGGCGGTCGCGCTGGCCGGTCACGCGGTCGATCATGCGGTTGATGAGCCACAGCACCACCCGGCTGACCAGGTAGATCAAGAGGACGCGGACCAGCACCATGCAGGCTTGAAGCCACATTTCCTCGTCGGTCAGAAACAGCCGGACGCGGTCGAGAAACTGCTGCCACATCCGGTCGACGGTCGGCTCCATGCGCCATTCCTCCAAAAGCTCATTGGATTTCTAGCGGCTCGTATCCGTCCGCCGCAGGTCTGAAAAACCCCCGGATCTCCACGTTTTCGTTCCGGACGATCCGAAGCACTTCGGGGAAATCCGCGGCCGCAAAGGCGATGGTCAGCGAACAGCCCGCCGTGATCTCTTTGGGGGTCGGGCGGATGTCGATTTCGATTCCGGCATATTCCAGCAGCATTTCCGCGCGAAGCGCCTGCTGCGTGGAATCGAACGCGATGAGCAGCTCCGGTTCCATGGGTTCCAACTCCGTCCGTGGCCGTCCTTCGCCGGTTGCGCCGCCGCGTGCCCGCCGGCCGGCGTCCTTCCGGCAAGGCGAGTATAGTTCCGCCTATTTGTCCATATACTAATACTATATTTGTATTTGGAGAGGAGGCGAATGCGCGAGGTGAACGGCGTCCCCGGAACCCGCCCGGCTTTTTCGGTCAAGATCCCCTATGACGCGCCCATGGCACGGGAGCGTCTGTCCCGCCGGATCGAAACGGAACTGCGCGCGCTGGATCCCGGAACGCGCATTGTCGTTCTTTGCGTGGGCACGGACCGCTCGACGGGAGACGCGCTGGGTCCCTTGGTCGGCACGGAACTTATGCGCAGCGGATGCCCGCTCTTCGACGTCTACGGCACGCTGAAAGATCCCGTGCATGCCGTCAACCTGGAAGACACGGTGCAAAGGATCGGGAAGACCGTCAGCCGCCCGTTCGTCATCGCGGTGGACGCGTCCCTCGGACAGCTTTCCAGCGTCGGCTGCATCCAGTTCGGCTCCGGCCCCGTCCGGCCCGGTTCCGGCGTGAACAAAAAGCTGCCGCCCGTGGGCGACGTCCATCTGACCGGCATCGTCAACGTCGGGGGATTCATGGAATACTTCGTGCTGCAGAACACCCGCCTCAGCCTGGTCATGAACATGGCCAATGTCATCGCGCACAGCCTGCTCGAAGCCGTCGAGCGCAGCCGCGGCCGGATCATTCCCGCTGCGTCGCCAGACGGATTGCCGTCTTTTCCTCCGGAGTAAGGGGATAGGAGGACTCGCCCTTTTCCACCGGCTTGGCGTAAAGGAACGTTTGGTCCCGGCCGTGGATCGCCGTCAGCACCGCGCCGCTCGCCGAATCGTTGACGATGGCCAGCGAGAAGCTCAGGTCGCTTCCCGCCCCTTCAAACGCATTGAACCGATGAATGCCGACGCGCCCGTTCATTTCGGACAGGCGCTTTTCCGCTTGCGCAACGCGGTTTCCCAGTTCCTCCCCGTTCTTCTTGAGCTCCGCCAGCTCCCGGTGGACGGCCGAAAGGACGTCCTCGAGGTTGGGCACCCCGGTCTCGCCGACCAGCTTCCGGTGGGCGGCCTTCAGAGCGTTCAGGCGGGCCGTGAGCCAGCCGATCCAGATGAAGGCCGCGGCCAGCGCGACGAAGGCGACGGCCAGCAAGATGACCAGAGATCCGTTTTCGTGCCAATCCTGCATACGTTTCTCTCCTGCAACAACAAGATTCGGTGATCTGTTATAAAGCTTTTCGCCCCGCACGCCGCGGTCAGGTCCGACGTTTCGCCAGCTCCTCCACCGCCGCGATCAGAGCGTCGATGTCCGCTTCGCTGTTGAAATAGCCCGGGCTTGCCCGCACCGCGCCCCTTCCCAGCGTGCCGGCTCTCTCGTGGGCCAGCGGGGCGCAATGGTATCCGGCCCGTACGGCGATGCCGTATTCGCGGTCGAGACGGAACGCCGTTTCCGCCGGATCGGCTCCGTCCAGCAAAAAAGAAACGATGGCCGTCCGTTCCTCGTCCGGCTCCGGACCGAGAATCCGCACGCCCGGGATGTTCCGCAGCCCGTCCATGAGCCGTCGGGTGAGCATCCGTTCCTTCGCCGCGATTTCCCGGATCGAGCGCTCCAGCACGAACCGCACGCCGGCGCCCAGTCCGGCGATGCCCACGGTGTTCGGACTTCCCGCCTCGTACTTGTCCGGCCTGACCTCCGGCTGCTCCGGTTCCTCCGACCGGCTTCCCGTCCCGCCGTACATCAGGGGCTCCAGCCCGACGCCCGGGCGGATGTAAAGGCCGCCCGTGCCCAGCGGGCCCATGAGTCCCTTGTGGCCGGGGAATGCGAGCAGGTCGATGTTCATCGCTTCCACGTCGATGTCCAGAACGCCTGCCGTCTGCGCCGCGTCCACCAGGAGGAGGATGCCGCGGGGGCGGGTAATGGCGCCGATCTCCCCGACGGGAAGCACGGTGCCCAGCAGGTTGGAACTGTGGGCGACGGCGACCAGCCGGGTATTGGGCTTAAGGGCCGCCGCGAGATCCGACGGGTCAAGGCGTCCGGCTTCGTCCGTCCGGACGTAGGTCACGTCCACGCCGCGCAGCCGGCGCATTGCTTCCAGCGGCCGGCGGATCGAATTGTGTTCGATGGCGGTGGCAACGGCGTGATCGCCGGGACGAAGCGAGCCCTGTATGGCGATGTTGAGAGCATGGGTGGTGTTTAACGTAAAGATGATGTCGTTCGGATTGGCCACCCGAAACAGCCGGGCCAGCGCCTGCCTGGCCTCGAGCAGCACGCGGCCGGCCTTGAGCGCCATTCCGTGGCTTCCCCGTCCCGGATTGGCGCCGTATTCCAGCAGGCATTCCGTCATC
The DNA here is from genome assembly GCA_002159065.1 of Paenibacillaceae bacterium ZCTH02-B3. Classification (GTDB taxonomy): domain Bacteria; phylum Bacillota; class Bacilli; order Paenibacillales; family Paenibacillaceae; genus ZCTH02-B3. The sequence goes on from LZRV01000086.1 coordinate 4,163, forward strand.
GCTTCAAGCACGCCCGGCGGCTTGGGCCACGAGGTGGCCGCGTTGTCCAGATAGACGACGGGTCTGTCCATCTTCGCTCCCCCCCCGCATGCGCCGGCGCCGGCATCCGAAGGCCCGGTTACGCCATCACCTGCAGCATCTGCAATAGTCTTTCCAGATCGCTCTGCCCGTAGTAGCTGAACTCGATCTTTCCCCTGTCCCGGCCGGCGCGGATGCGCACGGCGGTCTTGAATTTTTCCCGCAGGTTCCGCTCGATTTCCTCCAGGTAAGGATCGCGCCGGGACGATCGGGCCGCGGACCGGGGTTTCTTCGCTTTGCGGTCCAGATTCTGCACGGCCTCTTCCAGTTCCCGAACGCTCCAGTTTTTCTCCACCGCCATCCGCGCCAGTTCGCGGCAGCGGGCTTCGTCCTTGATGGCGGCCAGCGTCCGGGCATGGCCCATGGACAATGTTCCACGTGAAACATGATCCTTCACTTCCTGCGGAAGCGAAAGCAGGCGGAGGAAGTTGGCGATGTGCGAACGCGATTTGCCCACCTTGGCCGCCAACTCCTCCTGTTTCAGCGAGAACCGCTCCATAATGGTCTGGTAGGCCGCGGCCACCTCGAGGGCGTTCAGGTCTTCGCGCTGCAGGTTCTCGATGAGGGCGATTTCCATGACCTGTTCGTCGTCGTAGGCGCGCACCACCGCGGGGATGGTGGCCTTGCCGAGCAGTTGCGACGCCCGGAACCGCCGCTCGCCGGCAATAATTTCATAGCCCCTGAGCGCCTCGCGGACGATGATGGGCTGGAGCACCCCGTGTTCCCGGATGGATTCGGCCAGCTCGCGGATGGCTTCCTCGGAGAAGTTTTTCCTCGGCTGATACGGATTGGGGCGAAGCTGCGCGAGGGGGATTTCCACGATCTTGTCGTCCTCGTTCACGGACAGCGACGAAATCAGCGCGTCCAGTCCCTTACCGAGCCGCCTGTTCATAACCGATCACTTCCTTCGCCAGCTCGAGATACACTTCGGCGCCCTTCGACTTGGGATCGTAGGCGATGATCGACTTGCCGTGCGAGGGAGCTTCGCTCAACCGGACGTTGCGGGGAATGATCGTCTGGTACACCTTGTGCTGGAAGTATTTCTTGACTTCTTCGATCACCTGGACGCCCAGGTTCGTCCTGGCGTCGAACATGGTGAGCAGCACGCCTTCGATCTGCAGCGAGCGGTTGAGGTGTTTCTGGACCAGGCGGATCGTGTTGAGCAGCTGGCTCAGGCCTTCGAGGGCGTAATATTCGCATTGAATCGGAATGATCACGGAATCCGCCGCGGTGAGCGCGTTGACGGTGAGCAGTCCGAGCGACGGGGGACAGTCGATGAGCACATAATCGTAATCATTGCGGATCGCGCCCAGGGCGGTTTTCAGCCGCATTTCCCTGGCGGCCACCGGCACCAGCTCGATTTCCGCGCCCGCCAGCTGGATGGTGGCGGGGACGATCCACAGGTTCGGCATGGCGGTCTCCATGATCGCCTGCCGCGGATCGCCTTCATTCACCAGCACGTCGTAGATGCAGTGGTGCACATCCGCCTTGTTGACGCCGATTCCGCTGGTCGTGTTGCCCTGCGGGTCGATGTCGACGATGAGCACCCTTCTCCCCAGGGAGGACAGGCAGGCGCCGAGATTGACCGCCGTCGTCGTCTTGCCGACGCCGCCTTTCTGGTTGGCGATGGCGATGATTTTGGCCAAGGCATGATCACCCCGTTTTCCGGAATTGCCGCTAGTCGGCGAGGATCTCCGGCGGGGAACCGGTCCGCCTCCCGGAGGAACCGGACGCTTCCGCCGGCAATGGGTCGGGTTTTGACACGGGCGCGTTCGCTCAGCGTTTCGGGATGCGGATGATGATCTCGTAGTGGTCGCCGCGGTCGTGCTCCTCCGACCTGACGCGCAACCCGGCGCCGGCGACCATGTCGAGGGATTGTCGGATCGTGTTGATGGCCAGCCGAACATCCTTGGCGAACGAAACCCTGCGGCGATTTTTCCGTTTCTCCCCGTCCGCTTCCAACACCTGCAGATGGAACGAGACGCGGGTTTCCGTCTGCTTGACGGTCAAATCCTTCTCCAGAATCTCCCGGAGCACCTTGTTCTGCAGCTCCTCGTTCGGCAGGGCGAGAAGGGCCCGCGCGTGCCGTTCCGTAATTTTCCGCTCAAGAAGCGCTTGCCTGACGGGTTCGCCCAGCTGCAACAGCCGGATCTTGTTCGCGATGGTGGACTGGCTTTTGCCGAGGCGCTGCGCCAGGCTTTCCTGGGTGAGCCCGTGCAGCTGGATGAGCTGCTGGTAGGCCATCGCCTCCTCGATTGCCGTCAGTTCCTCCCGCTGCAGGTTTTCGATCAGCGACATCGACGCCGCCTGCGAGTCGTTCAGGTTCCGCACGATCGCCGGGATGTGCTCGAGTCCGAGTTTGCGGACGGCGCGCCATCTCCGCTCGCCGGCGATCAGTTCATATTTGCCGTTTTTCTCCCGTACGATGATGGGCTGGATGACGCCGTGCGTCCGAATCGTCCGGCACAGTTCTTCAATGCGCTCCTCATCGAACACGCTGCGCGGCTGGTACGGGCTCGGCACGATCTCATCGACCCGGATTTGCCGCACCTCTTCCTGTCCGGACCGTTCGGAGAGCCCGAACAACCGCGTGATGGACTTGCTCATGATCGGATCACCACGACTTGAAAGATTCGCACGTGCGCGCCGGCTTCGTCCGATGACGATGAAAAAGCGCCGCGAGTCCCCGCCTTCCGGGCGGAAATGCGGCACGTCGCTTAACCTAATTCGCCGCCGCGCGGGAAAATTCCTGCCGAAGCCCGCAAAAAAACAAAAATATGTTTCACGTGGAACATCGCCGTGTTCCGCGACAGACGCGCGACGTTCTTTACCGACGGGACGTATGCGGTTTCTTTCCGTCCGGCAGCAGGGGAGATCTCGCCGGCTCCCCCGCCCTGCGGGGAAACCGGGCGGGCGTCGGCCCGGTTTTCTCCCACACGACGAGATGCCGCACGGCTCCTTCCTCCGGCAGCGTCATGCGCTTCACTTCCCTGAGCCGGGCGCCCAGCAGGGATGCGCCGTACTTGCCCTCCTCGATTTCTTCCGCCACATCGCTGCCTTTCATCGCCACGAACAGGCCGCCGGGACGCACAAACGGCAGACAAAGTTCGTTCAGAATCGACAGACGGGCCACCGCCCGCGCCGTCGCCACGTCGTAGCCGTCCCGGTGTTCCGCAAGGCGCGCCGCGTCCTCCGCCCGGGCGTGGAGGCAGATCACGTCCGAAAGGCCGAGCGCCCGGACCGTTTCCTCCAGAAAGCGCACGCGCTTGGCGAGGGAATCCACCAAAGTGACGCGCAGCCCGGGAAAAGCGATTTTAAGCGGAATGGCCGGAAAGCCGGCGCCCGAGCCCACGTCCACCAGACGCGGCGAACCGGCGAGGGGCGCCACCGCCGCCACCGTCAGGGAGTCGTAAAAGTGCTTCTCGTAGACGGCCGCCCGTTCGGTGATGGCGGTCAGGTTCATCTTCCGGTTCCATTCAATGAGCAGGCGGAAATACGCTTCGAAGGCTTCCGCCTGATCCGGCCCAAGGGCAATCCCCAGGGGCTCCAGGTTCGCGATGAAGCGGGCCCGCACCCCGTCCATGTCACGAACTCCGCTTGAGCCGCTGCCGCTGCTCGAGATGGATCAGCAGGATGGAGATGTCCGCCGGCGTCACGCCCGAAATGCGCGCCGCCTGCCCGATGGACAGCGGCCGGACCTGGGCCAGCTTCTGCTTTGCCTCGGAGGCCAGGCCGTGGATCGACGCGTAGTCGATATCGGGCGGAATCCGCTTCCGCTCCATCTTGGCCATCCGTTCCACCTGTTGCAGCTGTTTTTCGATATAGCCTTCGTACTTGACGCGGATTTCCACCTGTTCGATTTCCTCTTCGGTGAGCTCCTCCGGCGGCGGCGACCAGGCGGCGATGTGGGCGTAGGAAATTTCCGGCCGCCGAAGCAGCGTGATCCCGTCCACGGCGCCCGCAAGCGGCGCGGAGCCGAGCTCCGCCAGCTTCTCCTGCACCGCCGGTTCCGGACGGATGCGAATTTCCTTCAGCCGCGCCAGTTCCCGCTCGACCCGTTCCTTCTTGCGCAGGAATTTCCGGTAGCGCTCCTCCGAAATGAGCCCGATCTCGTATCCGAGGGGCGTCAGGCGGAAATCGGCGTTGTCGTGGCGCAAAAGCAGCCGGTACTCGGCGCGGGACGTCAGCAGCCGGTACGGCTCGTTCGTGCCTTTGGTCACCAGGTCGTCGATCAGGACGCCGATATAGCCTTGCGACCGTTCGATAATGACCGGATCCTTGCCCTGGACCTTCCGGGCGGCGTTGATGCCCGCCATGAGACCCTGGGCGGCGGCTTCCTCGTATCCGGAGGTGCCGTTGATCTGCCCGGCGGTGAACAGCCCCGGCACCAGCTTCGTCTCCAGCGACGGCCACAGCTGCACCGGCAAGATCACATCGTACTCGATGGCGTAGCCCGTGCGCATGAGTTCGGCGTTTTCCAGCCCCGGCACCGAGCGGACGATCTTGTACTGCACCTCTTCCGGCATGCTCGTGGACAGTCCCTGCACATAATATTCGTTGGTGTTCCGGCCTTCCGGCTCCAGGAACACCTGGTGCCGCGGCTTGTCGGCGAAGCGCACCACCTTGTCTTCCACCGACGGGCAGTACCGCGCGCCGACCCCTTCGATCATGCCCGAAAACATCGGCGCCCGGTGCAGGTTGTCCCGGATGATGCGGTGCGTTTCCTCCGACGTGTAGGTCAGCCAGCACGGCAGCTGGTCTTCCGCGTGCGGCATGTATTCCGTTTCGTAGGAAAAATATTTCGGCTTCGGGTCCCCCGGCTGGATTTCCATTTTGCTGAAATCGATGGTATCGCCATTCACCCGCGGCGGCGTGCCCGTCTTGAAGCGGACCATTTCGAAGCCGAGGCGGCGCAGCGCTTCGGAGAGCTTGACGGCGGGCAGCTGGTTGTTCGGACCGCTTTCGTAGGCGGTTTCCCCGATGATGATCTTGCCGCGCAGATAGGTGCCCGTCGTCAGCACCACCGCCTTGGCGCGGTATTCCGCCCCCGTCCGCGTGACGACACCGACACAGGCGCCGTTTTCCACGATCAGGTCTTCGACCAGGCCCTGGCGCAGCGTCAGGCGCGGCTGCTTCTCAAGGGTTTTCTTCATTTCCCGCTGATACAGCGCCTTGTCGGCCTGCGCCCGCAGGGCGTGCACCGCCGGCCCCTTGCCGGTGTTCAGCATGCGCATCTGGATGAACGTCTTGTCGATGTTGCGGCCCATCTCCCCGCCGAGGGCGTCGATCTCCCTGACCACATGGCCCTTCGCCGGACCGCCGATGGACGGATTGCACGGCATGTATGCCACCATGTCGAGGTTGATGGTGAGCAGCAGCGTCTCGCATCCCAGCCGCGCCGAAGCAAGGGCGGCCTCGCAGCCGGCGTGCCCGGCGCCCACGACGATGACATCATACGTTCCGGCATGGAATCCCATCGGAATCCCTCCTTCCGTTCCTTTTATTTTCCCAGGCAGAACTGCGAAAAAATCTGGTCGATCAGCGCTTCGCCGGCCGCCTCGCCCACGATTTCCCCGAGAGCTTCCCAGGCGGCGGCGACATCGATCTGCAGGATATCCACCGGCATGCCCGCTTCCGCGGCCGCCTTCGCGTCCCTGAGCGAATCGGCGGCGCGCCGGAGCAGGTCGATATGGCGCGCGTTGCTCACATAGGTGAAATCGTCCGCGGCGATCGCTCCGCCGAAGAACAGCTCCCGGACGGCCTCCTCCAGCCGTTCGAGTCCGGTCCCGTCCCGGGCGGAGACGCGGACGACCGGCTTGCCGCCGGCGAGGCGTTCCACTTCCGCTTCATCAAGCTTCCCCGGCAGGTCGGTCTTGTTGACCACGATCACCGCCGGACGGTCCGCCAGTTCTTCCAGGAGCCGCACATCGTCTTCGTGCAGCGGTTCGTCCGCGGCGATCACGTGCAGGACCAGATCGGCTTCCTTGAGCGCCCCGCGGGTCCGCTCCACCCCGATGCGCTCCACCACGTCCTCCGTCTCCCGGATGCCCGCGGTGTCCAGCAGGCGGATCGGGATGCCGCTCAAGGTAACCGATTCTTCCACGATGTCCCGCGTCGTCCCCGGGATGTCGGTGACGATGGCGCGGTTCTCCCGGGCCAGGGCGTTGAGCAGGGAAGACTTGCCGGCGTTCGGGCGGCCGACGATGGCGGTGACGATGCCTTCCCTCAAGATTTTCCCCCGCCCGGCCTGGGCGAGGAGATCCTCCACTTCCTTCAGGGCTTCGCCGCAGACGCCGGCCACCAGTTCCGCGGTCACTTCCGGCACGTCATGCTCCGGATAGTCGATGTTGACCTCCACGTGGGCCAGGAGCTCCACCAGCCGGCTCCGCAGCCCGCGAATCCGCTCCGACAGCACGCCTTCCATCTGGCGGCGGGCGACGCGGAAGGCCCGTTCCGACCGGGAGCGGATCAGGTCCATCACCGCTTCCGCCTGGGCCAGGTCGATGCGGCCGTTAAGGAAGGCCCTTTTCGTGAATTCGCCGGGTTCCGCCAATCGCACCCCCTGCCGCAGCACGGCGCGCAGCACCGCCTGCACGGCGACGATGCCGCCGTGGGTGCCGATCTCGACCACGTCTTCCGCCGTATAGGAACGGGGCGCGCGCATGACGGTGACCAGCGTCTCGTCGATCCGCTCGCCGGTGTCGGGATCGCAGATCCATCCATAATGCACGGTATGCGACGGCGCCGTCCGCAAATCCGTTTTGCCGCGAAACAGCGCGGCCACGCTGTCCACGGCCTTCGGACCGCTGACGCGGACGACGGCGATGCTCGCCTCCCCGAGGGCGGTGGCGATGGCGGCGATGGTATCCTCCGTCATGCGGTCTCACCCGCCTTCAGCGGACGCGCGGAGAACAAAAAAGCAATGACCGCCGTCCGGGGACATGTCATTGCGTGGACAAACCGCTCATATCGCCGATGCGGCGTTTCGTTTCCGCCTCCGCCGCGCTTTCGGCGCAGGGCGAGGGCGCGGAGGCATCCCTTCACGTCTTCGGCGCGATGACGACGCACCGGTTCGGCTCCTCTCCCTGGCTGTACGTTCGCACCAACGGGTGGTTTTGCAGCCGGAGATGGATGATTTTCCGTTCCTGGGAAGACATCGGTTCCAGCACGATCTCCCGGCGGGTCCGCGCGACGCGGTTCGCCATGCGGTCCGACAGCGATTCCAGCGTCTGGCGGCGCCGCTCGCGGAACTGCTCGGCATCGAGGATGATGGGAAGGTGCCGCCCGCAGCGCCGGCTGGCGACCAGGTTGACCAGGTACTGCAGCGCGTCGAGGGTCTGGCCGCGCCTTCCAATGACAATGCCCAAATCGGCGCCGGTTACATTGAAGCAGATCACGCCGTCGGCTTCCTGCCGGGTGATGCCCACGGAAATGCGCATCGCTTCCGCCACTTCCCGCAGGAAGCGCTCCGCTTCCTCCGCCGCATCCGGAATGAGCTCCAGCTCCACCTTGGCCTCCTTGGCGCCGATCAGGCCGAACAGTCCCTTGGCGGGCTGTTCCAGCACCGTCACTCTCACCCGGTCGCGGCCGACGCCCAGCTGGGACAGGCCGTTCTCCACCGCTTCTTCCACCGTTTTCCCCGATGCGACGAGCTTTTTCATTTCGATCGGGCCCCCTTGCGCTTGGGTTTTTTCCCCGCAGCCTTTCCGCTTCTGGCTTTCCCCTCCGTTTTCTTCTCCGATTTCTTCTCCGATTTTTTCTCCGTCTTCTGTTCCGATTCTTCCTCTTTCTTCTTCTTCGCGCGGCGCGTGTACATGAAGTAGTTTTGCACGATCGTGTAGAGGTTGCCGTAGATCCAGTACAGCGGCAAAGCCACCGGGAACGACAGGGCCATCACGAAAATCATCACGGGGAAGATGACCAGCATTGCCCGCATCGCGCCCATCTGCTGCCCCGATGCCTGGGACTGCATCATCTTGGACTGGATGTAAGTCGTCGCGGCGGCGATGATGGGAATGGAATAGTAGTACCATTCCCCGTCCATCGGCGCCTTCCCCAGCTGCATGCCGAGGAAGGTATGCTTGGCGATGGCCCCGTTATAGTAAATGGCGTTGTACAGCGCGATCAGGATCGGCATCTGGATGAGCAGCGGCAGACACCCGGCCAGGGGATTCACCCCGTGTTCGGCGTACAGCCGCATCATCTCTTCCTGCTGCCTGCGCGGGTCGTCCTTGTACTTTTCCCGGATCTTCATCAGTTCCGGCTGCAGCTTCTGCATCGCCTGCGTGCTCTTGTACTGCTTGATCATGAGCGGCAGGATGAGCGTCCGCACGACGATGGTGAGAAGCAGGATGGCGATGCCGTAATTGCCGTTGAACCATTCGGCGAACGTGTCGAGCATCAGCGAAAAGTAGTAGACGACGTTGCGCTCCCACCAGTTGCCGTGAAGCAAATCCTCGGTGGTCGTATCGGGCATCTCCGGCACACAACCGGCAAGCAGCGCCGCAAGGGCCGCGAGGGCCAGTGCCGTCCGCCATTTGCGGTTTCGAAGCAAAACGAAAATCTCCTCTCGGCTCCAACGTCAAAAACAAAACAAATAGTCAAAAACAAATATACCACATTGATTTGGACAAAGGAAAGGTTCCCAAGCGCGGCGTCTAGCCGTTCCCGCCGCCGCCCTTCGCCGGATTGCCGCGCCTGTCGGCGCCCTTGTCCGAACCCGGACCGTGGGCGGCGTCCCGGGTCAGTCCGGCCTTGCGCAACAGGTGCAGCACGCTTTTTTCCATGTCCCAGAAGCCCAGCTCCAGCGCCTGCTTGCGCACGATAATGACGAGATCCACCTGGTCCCGGAGCTTGTCCGCGTTGAGCCGGACGATTTCCTTGACCATCCGCCGCGCGCGGTTGCGGACCACCGCCTTTCCGAGGCGCGCGCTGGCCGACACGCCCAGGCGGAACGGTCCGGGTTCGCTTCGCGGACGCCAGTAGACGACAAACCGGGAATTGGCGACGGAGCGGCCGTCCCGGTAGACGCGGCGGAAATCCTTGCGGCTGCGAAGCCGCAGCCTGCGTTGCATCGGCGCCACAGCCTCCTTGCGCTGCCGGTCATTTCCGATCTTTAAAATGAATCGCCGGCTTCCGATAATTCATGTGGGTGAACCTTCAAAAGGCGATGAAAAAAAGACCACGGTCCGTGGTCCTTTCGCTTACGGGGTCAGCACTTTCCGTCCCTTGCGGCGGCGGGCGCGCAGCACTTTGCGTCCGCTCTTCGTGCTCATCCTTTTGCGGAAACCGTGCACTTTCTTCCGCTTCCTGACGTTCGGCTGAAAGGTCGGACCCACCGGTTGCACCTCCCCGGACCCTATGCTCGAAAAAACTCGCGTTTTTTTATTAAACCACGCAAACGGCCCAATGTCAACGTTTTCTTGCAACAGATGTTGTTGTTCTGTGATATTGTCAGGGTGTAACTGTTCCGAGAAAATGTCAGTATGAGTAAGGAGCAGATAACCTTGACGAAGAGCGAACTGAAACGTGCTATGGTTGTCGAGAAGTGGATGGAGGGCCGTCTCACGGAACAGGATGTTGCGCGCACGCTCGGCATCAGCATCCGGCAAGCGTATCGGCTCAAGGCCAAATATCGTCACGGAGGTGCAAAGGCCATCGCTCATGGGAATCGGGGCCGAAAGCCCGTTCACACCTTGGCCGACTCGCTCAAACAACGCGTGATGTCCCTGTACCGGGATCGCTACTTCGGAAGCAATTCCACCCACTTTGCCGAGCTTTTGGCCGAACACGAGGACATCCATTTAAGCGTCTCTTCGGTCCGCCGCATTCTGCTGGAAGGCCGCCTTCGTCCCGCACGCTTGCGCCGTCGTCCAAAGGCTCACCGATCGCGGCCCCGTAAACCTCAAGCGGGCATGCTGTGGCAGATTGATG
>LZRV01000087.1 GCA_002159065.1 Paenibacillaceae bacterium ZCTH02-B3
TGCGTGTCGGCATGGATGGACAAGTGTGGCTGTGGGATCAAGGGCGGGCCTGGCCTTGTGTGGAGACACAGGCCACACAGACCCCGGCGCCAACAACGGCCAAAAAAGAAGCGGCGCCTGCGTCCCCGCGCAAGCCCGCTGCAAACCATCCCTGGAGAAAACCATTCTCCAGCAAGCAGTTACAGCGTAGCACAGCATCCGGCTAGTCTGCAAGAGGACGGGGGCTGTTTAATCAGCTATCATCCCTGACATTTTCATAGAACAGTTAACCTGACATTTTCACAGACGCTTGACAGAAAATCGACAACGGCACTCAGTTCCGGTTCACGGCCCGATTCCTGCCCCTTAGCGCCAACAGGAAAACAACCGGCATGCAGAGCATGGCGAGCGCGACGCCCAAGGCGACGTCGTTCCACCCGACGACGCCTTCGTCAAGCAGCCTGTAGTAAGCATAAAGCGAATACGGCAGGACGATCAGCACCGCCGTCGTTACCCCCGGCGTATACATGCGCAGCAAGACGGCCTGCCCGACATGCGTGAAAACATGCAGAAAATAAACGGCAAGCACCGCAAGATAGGGAAGATAGACGTCAAAGAACACCGCCGCGGCCGTCACGCCGAAAATGAACGTATAAAGCCACAGCACATCTTTTGCGAACTGTTTCGTATTCATCCGGAACGTGTCTCTCGGGAACCGCCGGATATAGGGAGGCGTCCTTCCGAGCACGTGTTCCCCGTGCCTGGCCAGCCAGCTTTCGACCTTCAGGATTTCCTCAAAATCATGGAACACAAAGGTAAGCGGCAAAAGCCACAGCACACTCGCCAGATCGATCCGCCCGTCCAACGCCGCCATCAGATCCGCGACGTTCATCCTCACAGCGCCCCTTCCATGGCCGCAGGTCTCCCCCGGGCGGCCGGCCGCGCCTTTTACGGTTCCTGGCGGCTCAGCGATCCCTGCAGCAGGGCCCGGGCCCGTTCCGCGTCGCGGCCGATTTGCCCGACCAGCGCCTGTACCGAAGGGAACGGTTGCTCCGGCCGCAGGAAATGCCTGAGGGACACGATCATCTCGCGCCCGTACAGGTCGCCGGAAAAATCGAACAGATGGACTTCCACCCGTGGCGCGCCGTCCCCTCCCGCAAAAGTCGGACGGACGCCGACGTTCATCACGCCCGGCAGCGGCCGGTCCGGGCTTTCCCCCGCGAACCGCGCGATCACGGCGTATACTCCGCTTCGGGGAAGCACATACGGGTGCGAAAGAGACAGGTTGGCCGTCGGAAAGCCGATTTGGCGTCCCCGGCCGTCGCCGGCGACCACGACGCCCCGAAACTCGTAAGGCCGCCCGAGCATGCGCGCCGCTCCTTCGCAGTCGCCGGCTTCAAGGCGTTCGCGGATTTCCGAACTGCCGGTCTTCACGCCGTCCGCCGTCACCGGCCGGATGACCCGGACGTCGATCCGCCCGTCCCCCGCGGTCCTTAAGGTTTCCGCATCTCCCGCTCCCCCGCAGCCGAACCGGAAATCGAAGCCGACCACGGCGGTCCGCACGCCCATGGGCAGGAGCAGTTCGCGGACGAAGCGTTCCGCCGGCACCCCCGCGAATGCGCGGTCGAATTGGATCACGTAGACAAGCCGGACGCCGAGCTCTTCGAGCAGGCGGATTTTGTCCTCCAGCGGCGTAAGCACCCGGACCCGTTCCGGGTCCCGGCCGAGCACGAGGCGGGGATGCGGATCGAAGGTGAGCACCGCCGGACGAAGCCCGCGCGCAAGACCGGTGCGGACGGCTTCGCGGATCACCTCGGCGTGTCCCAGGTGCACGCCGTCGAAAAAACCAATGGCCAGCGACAGCCCGTCTTCCCCATGCGGCGGACGCCAGGCGCCGGGACGGGCGAATACGGAAGAATAAGCGATGTTGTAGCGTTCCATGATGTCGTCCTCTCCTGCGGCACGTTCGCGTCGTCCGACGCTTCATCCGTCTTGCGGCCTGCCCATCACCTTGACGGGTACGGCCGCGCCGCGCGCATGATCGAAACGAAAGATGCCGATGAATTCCCCTTCCTGCCCGTACAACCGGAAACGGTCCGCGTGCATGAAGCCGCCTTCAAGATCGGCGGGGTCCAGCGCCCGGCCGTGCAGGGCGCCGGAAGCCGCGCGGCGGTTCGCGGTGACGGCGGGCAGATGGGTGAGCAGCCGGTCGCCCGGCAGCAGCACTTCCGCCAGGCGCCCCTCTTTCGCCAGAACGGCCAGCCGATCCAGGTCCACACAATGCTCCTTTTTCAATCCGGCGCTCTCCGTCCGCACCAGCTCCGCCATGGAAGCGGGCACGCCCAGCTTCCGCCCGATGTCGGCGCAAAGCGAGCGGATGTAGGTGCCCTTGGAGCAGCGGATCCGGAAGCGGGCCCGCGGCCGGGGAACCCCGGTCTCAACGTCCAGCGTCCGGATCTCGTGGATCGTGATCCGGCGCGGTTTCCGCTCCACCGTCCTGCCTTCCCGCGCGTATTCGTAAAGCCGCTTGCCGTCCACCCGGACGGCCGACACCATCGGCGGCAGCTGCTCCTGTTCGCCCTCGAAGGAAGCGATGGCCCGGCGGATTTCCTCCCCTGTCAGGGCGGAGGCGTCCGCTTCCTCAACCACGCGGCCCGTCAGGTCGTCGGTGTCGGTCGCCACGCCGAACACGACCACCGCTTCATAGCTTTTGGGCAGTTCCTGCAAAAATTCGACCAGCCGGGTCGCGCGACCGACGCACAGCGGCAGCACGCCGGTCACCGCCGGATCGAGGGTGCCCGCGTGGCCGATGCGGCGCACCCCGATGAGCCGCCGCGCCTTTGCCACCACGTCGTGGGACGTCCAGCCGGCAGGCTTCCAGACGCCGAGGACGCCTTCCGGCTCGGGGGACCCCGCCGGCCGCTCAACAGGCTGAGCGTTTCCCGGTCGTCCCGGCGCCCGATCCTTTCCCGGCCGCCCTTCCGGCTGTCCCTGTCCCCAAGTTCCCGGCAACCGTCCGGTATCGGAATGTCCCGATGGTTGACCGGACAACCGCCCGCTTTCAGAACGCCCGGACGGTTGTCCCGACGGCTGCCCGTTTCCCGGCTGCTCCAACGGCTTTCCGTTTTCGTTCGGCTTTGAGCGGTTCCTGATCATGATTCCTCCAGCGCGCTTTGCACCTCCGCCACCAGGCGGTCGATCGCCTCGGACAGCGGCGCCTCCAGGCGGCATCCGGCGGCGCGCACATGGCCACCCCCGCCGAACGCCCTGGCCACCCGCGCCACGTCCACCGTGCCGGCCGACCGGAGGCTGACCTTCACCGCCCCCTCGCCCATCTGCTTGAACAGGATGCCGACCTCGACGCCCTCCAGATTGCGGGGATACGTCACCAGTCCTTCCAGGTGTTCGTTGCCGGCCCCCGTTTCCCGAAGATCCTGTTCCGTTACCCACAACCAGGCGATCTTCCGGTCCGGGGTCAGCGAGAGGCGGGGCAGGGCGCGCTGCAGCATGTGCAGCTGCTCCAGAGAAATCCGTTCCAGCAGCGCCTCCGCCAATCCGGGGCCATCCGCTCCCCGTTCCAGCAGGAACGAGGCGATGGACATTACATAAGGAGTGGTGTTGGCGTACCGGAACCCGCCCGTGTCCGTCAGCAGGCCGGTGTAGATGGCATTGGCGATGTCCTTGTCCCATTCCACGTCCGCCGTCTGCAAGAGCTCAAACATGATTTCCGCCGTCGCCGCAGCCTCGGCCCTGACCAGGTTCAGGGCGCCAAACCCCTCGTTGGTCGCGTGATGATCGATATTCAAAATTTCCGCGTCATCCGCGATCCACGCCGCGGCCCGGCCGATGCGGGCGAAGTCGGCGCAGTCGACGCAAACGACACGCCTGAATTTTCGCCCCGCCGGAAGGCCGTCCGCGACGACAATCCGGTCGCATCTCCACAAATGGCGCATCCTCGACGGCACGGGTCCTTCGTTGTACATGCAAAACGACTTGCCGAGGCGCTCCAGCAGCCATCCGGCGGCCACCGTGGAGCTGATGGCGTCTCCGTCGGGCTGCTGATGGGAAACGATGAGAAAATCGTCATGCCGCCTCAAGAAAGCGACGGCATCCCGCAGCCGGCCTTCCCACTCCGGATTCGTTTCCGGAGGAGACAGGCGCAGGCCGGCGCCCGGATTCGGATTCATGGGGAACCTCTCTCCTGATTGATCTGCTTCAGCAGCTCCATGATGCGCTGACCGTGGTCGATGGAGCTGTCGAAACGAAATTCGATTTCCGGCGTCTGCCGGAGGCGGATGCGCCTGCCCAGTTCGGACCGCAGGAAGCCTTTGGCCTTCCCCAGCGCCTTAAGCGTCTCCGCCCGTTCTTCTTCGCTGCCCAATATGCTAAGGTAAACGCGGGCCAGCGACAGGTCTCCCGTAACTTCGACCCCCGTGATCGTAACGAACCCGATGCGCGGGTCCTTCAGCTCCGTTCGGATCAAATCGCTGATTTCCTTTTTGATCTGTTCGCCAATCCGGCCGACCCGGTATCTGGCCATGCCCGTCACCTCGCCATCCCGGCAGAACTTACGTTTCGACCGTTTCCATCACGGTTACCTCGATCCGGTCTCCCACCTGGATGTCGTTGTACCTTTCCAGCGTAAGTCCGCATTCGTAGCCTTCGGGCACTTCCCGCACGTCGTCCTTGAACCTGCGGAGCGATTCGATCTTGCCCTCGTAAATGACGATGCCGTTGCGGACGAGGCGGGCGTCCGCGTTGCGGACCACCTTGCCGTCCGTCACGTAGCAGCCGGCGATCGTGCCCACCTTGCTGATCTTGAACGTTTCCCTCACTTCCGCGTGGCCGATCACTTTTTCGCGTTTCACCGGTTCGAGCATGCCCTTCATGGCCTGCTCGATTTCACTGATGACTTCATAAATGATCCGGTGCAGGCGCACGTCGACCTTCTCCTGTTCCGCCATCGCCGCCGCGCCCGGCTCAGGCCGGACGTTGAAGCCGATGACGATCGCAGAGGAAGCGAGGGCAAGCTGGATGTCGGATTCGGTGATGGCGCCCACGCCGCTGTGGATGATCCGGACGCGCACGCCCTCGATGTCGATTTTCTCCAGTGCGCTCCTGAGCGCCTCCACCGAGCCCTGCACGTCTGCTTTCAAAATGACGTTGAGTTCTTTGATCTGGCCTTCCTTGATCTTGCTGAACAGATCGTCCAGCGTGACGCGATGCTGCTGCTGCAAGGCCGACTGGCGCGATTTGATGGCCCGTTTCTCGGCGATTTCCCGGGCTTTCCGTTCGTCCTCGAACACCATGAATTGGTCGCCCGCCTGGGGCACGTCGCTGAGCCCGGTGATCTCCACCGGCGTGGACGGTCCGGCTTCCTTGATCCGGCGGCCGCGGTCGTTGATCATCGCCCGCACGCGGCCGAATACGTCGCCGGCCACCAGGGCGTCGCCCACCTTCAGCGTGCCGTGCTGGACGAGCACGCGAGCCACGGGGCCCTTGCCCTTGTCCAGCTCCGCTTCCAGCACCGTGCCGCGGGCGCGCTTGTTCGGATTGGCCTTGTAGTCGTTCACTTCCGCGACCAGAAGGATCATTTCCAGAAGCGAATCCAGATTGGTGCGCTGTTTCGCCGACACGGGGACGTAAATGGTGTCGCCGCCCCATTCTTCCGGCACCAGGCCGTAGTTCATGAGCTCCTGCTTCACCCGGTCCGGATTGGCTTCCGGCAGGTCGATCTTGTTCACCGCCACAATGATGGGCACGTTCGCCGCCTTGGCGTGGTTGATCGCTTCCACCGTCTGCGGCATGACGCCGTCATCCGCCGCCACCACCAGCACGGTGATGTCGGTCACCTGGGCGCCGCGGGCGCGCATGGCCGTAAACGCCTCATGGCCCGGCGTGTCGAGGAAAGTGATCTTTTTCCCTTGCGCTTCCACCTGATAGGCCCCGATGTGCTGGGTGATGCCCCCGGCTTCGCCGGCCGCCACCCGCGTCTCGCGGATCGCGTCAAGCAGCGTCGTTTTCCCGTGGTCGACGTGGCCCATGATGGTCACCACCGGAGGCCGCGTCACGAGGGATTCCGGATCGTCCTGTTCCTCGATGGTTTCGAATTCGGTCTCCTCCACGGGGATCTTGACTTCCGTCTCCACCCCGAACTCGCTGGCCGTGAGCACGATCGTGTCCAGATCCAGCACCTGGTTGATCGTCGCGATGACGCCCATCATGAGCAGCTTCTTGATCACTTCGGCCACGTCTTTGTGCAGCAGCTTCGCCAGCTCGCCGACGGTCATCTCGCCGCGCACGATGATCTTTTTCGGCGTGTTGTCGATCTTCTCGCGGGTCTGGGCGCCTTTCTCCCTGGCGTGTTTGCCCTTCCCCTTGCTCTTGAAGGCTTCCTCGAAGCGCCCGTCGTCCATGAAGCGCTTGCCGCCGTATTCGACGTCCTTGCCTTTGCGTCCGTGACCGCCGTCGCGGCCGCCCCGGGATTCGCCGCGTCTGTCGCGTCCGCTTTGCTGCGCCGTTACCTGCGGAGGCGGAGCGGGAATGACCATGCGGCCGCGGCCGGGACCGCCCGGTCCGCGCCCGCCGCGGCCCTGCGGCCGGCCGCCCCGGTCACCCCGGTCGGGCCTGTCGCCGCGTCCCGCCGGCTGCGGCCGGTCGCCGCGGGGAGCGGGGGCCGCTCCGGCGCCCTTCGCGCGGTCGTCGGTTTTCGGCTGCGCCGCGGGCGCCGCGGAAGCGGCGGGACGTTGAACCGTCTGCGCTGCAGACGCCCTCTTGTCCCGCGCGTGAGGCTGCGCCGGAGCCGCGCCGGCCGGTTTTGCCGCCTGCGCCTGGCCCTGCGGTTGCGGCCGCGCAGCCGCGGAGGCCTGCGCCGTCTGGCGCTGCCGGTCCTCCTTCGGCCGCGCCGGCGCGGCGGGACGCTGGTAGACCGGCGTGTCCTGCTGCGCCTGCGCGGCCTGCTGGGCCTTGCGGGCCGCTTCGGCGGCAGCCTTGGCCTTGGCGGCCTGCTGCGCCGCCTGCTGGGCGGCCATGCGCGCCGCGGCCCTTTCCCTCACCTGCTGGAAAAATCGCTCCACCGCCTCGATCATATGGTCTTCCATGACGCTCATATGGTTGTTGACGGGGACGTTCATCCGCTTGAGGATCGTAATGATTTCCTTGCTGCTCATGCTGAGCTGCTTGGCGTATTCGTATACGCGAAGTTTATCTTTGGTTTCCTTCGTTTCCTGTTTGCTCAATATTCTCCACCTCCGTTGGTTCGGTCCAACCTCCGCGAATCAGATCGGCGAGACCCCGGTCGGTCACGGCGAGCAGCACGCGCTCCGGCTTGCCGACCGCCGCTCCGAGTTCATATCGGCTGTATCCGGTGAGCAGGGGCACCGCCCTGCTGCGGCATTTGTCCTCGACCACTTTTCGCGTCCGCGCGGAAGCGTCCGCCGCGATCAGGACCAGACAGGCCGTTCCCGAGCGGATCGCCTCCAGCACGCCGTCTTCGCCGGTGACGATCTTGCCGGCGCGCATCGCCAGGCCGATCCGTCCCAGCGTCCTATCCGTCGTCATCGTCGTCCGCACGCTCCTTGCCGGCGGCAAAT
Source organism: Paenibacillaceae bacterium ZCTH02-B3 (assembly GCA_002159065.1). Classification (GTDB taxonomy): domain Bacteria; phylum Bacillota; class Bacilli; order Paenibacillales; family Paenibacillaceae; genus ZCTH02-B3. Next base: position 7,572 of record LZRV01000087.1, read on the forward strand.
TCGTCTTCCACGCGGATGAATTCCGCCTCAAGCCGGTCGTAGATGGCCGGTTCCACCGGCACTTTGAGCGCCCGTTCGAACGCCTTCGTTTTCTTGGCGAGCTTGAAGCAACTGGCCTGGCCGCACAGGTACGCGCCCCTGCCCGCTTTTTTCCCCGTCAGGTCGATTTCGATTTCCCCCTGGGGCGTGCGGACGATCCGGATCAGTTCCCGCTTCGGCATCATCCGCTGGCAGGCGACGCACTTGCGCTGCGGAATCTTGCGCGGTCTCAAGGCACTTCCCTCCCGTTTGCCGCCCGGGACGCGTCAGGAGTCGATGGTGACGCCGTCCTGGTGCATCGTTTCGCCGGAGGCCCGCTGCCGTCCGAACTCCTCCTCGGCCTGCGACTCGCTCTTGATGTCGATCTTCCATCCGGTCAGCTTGGCCGCAAGACGGGCGTTCTGGCCCTTGATGCCGATGGCCAGCGACAGCTGATTGTCGGGCACGATGACCCGCGCCGTCTTTTCTTCCGGGAAAACGATCACTTCCAGCACCTTCGACGGGCTGAGGGCGTTGGCGACATATTCCTCCGGATTTTCCGACCAGCGGACGATGTCGATTTTTTCGCCCCTGAGCTCGTTGACCACCGTCTGTACCCGCGTGCCTCTGGGCCCGACGCAGGCGCCGATGGGGTCCACCTCGGGGTTGCGCGAATAGACCGCAATCTTGGAGCGCTGGCCCGCTTCGCGGGCGACGGAACGAATCTCCACCGTGCCGTCGAAAATTTCCGGAACCTCCAGTTCAAACAGCCGCTTGAGCAGCCCGGGGTGCGTGCGGGACAGGATGATCTGCGGGCCTTTGTTCGTATTCTCCACCTTGACGATGAACGTCTTCACCCGGTCGCCCTGCTTCAGGCGGTCGCCGGGCATCAGTTCGGTGAGGGGCAGGATCGCTTCCGCCTTTCCGAGATCGACGTACAGGTTGCGCTGGTCCGCCCTCAATACGATGCCCGTGACGATGTCCTGTTCCTTGTCGACGAAGGCGTTATAAATCAGTCCGCGTTCCGCCTCGCGGATGCGCTGCGTGACCACCTGCTTGGCCGTCTGCGCCGCGATCCGCCCGAAATCGCTGGGCGTGACTTCGATTTCCACGATGTCGTCCAGATTGTAAAGGGGGTTGATGCTGCGCGCCGCCTCCAGCGAAATCTCCAGGCGCGGATCGAACACTTCCTCCACGACGGTCTTGCGCGCGAACACCTTGATCTGGCCCGTGGTCCGGTTGATGTCGACCCGCACGTTCTGCGCCGTGCTGAAATTTCGCTTGTAGCTGGAGATGAGAGCCGCTTCGATCGCTTCGATCAGCACGTCCTTGCTGATCCCTTTTTCGCGCTCGATTTCGGCCAGCGCTTCGATCAACTCCTTGCTCATGTGCCGTTGCAACCTCCTTTCATGGTTCAGAACGCGATGGCCAGCCTGGCGAAGGCCACCTTGGCGTAAGGAATCTCATGGCGTTTCCGTCCCACGGACACGGTCATCACATCGCCGTCAAACTTTTCCAATACGCCTTCGAATTCCTTGAAACCGTCCACCGGTTCGCAGGTTTTCACATAGACCAGCTTGCCGACGGCTTTTTCCACGTGGGCTCGGGTTTTCAAGGGCCTCTCCGCTCCGGGGGAGCTGACCTCGAGAAAATACGCCTCGGGAATCGGATCAAGTTCGTCCAGCCTGGCGCTGGCGAACTCGGAAATGGCCGTGCATTCCTCTACGTCGATCCCGCCCTCCTTGTCGACGAAGATCCGCAAAAAACGGCTGCCGCCTTCCTTGACGTACTCGATGTCGTACAGCTCGAAGCCGTTTTTCTCCAGATAGGGCAGCAAAAACGACTCCACCACGGATCGGATTTTCGCTTCGTTCACCTGCGCTCCCTCCGGAAATGCATGGGCGCTGCCGCGACAAAACGTAAAGAGTGGGTTTCCCCACTCTTCGGCAGACGGCAATTTTCAGCATGCTTACCAAATGTACTATACCATATCGAACGGCGGATGACAACCGTTTTTTGCGGGAATTTCGAGGCGGGAAGCGTTCGAGCGCCGAGGGCTCTCCTGACCAAGAAGCGGAAGGTCCGACCAACATTTCCCTGAAGCCGGCATTTCCCGATCACCAGGGTGCCGTGCCCGCCGGATCCGTCACTTCAGCCCGCCGATTCTTTACGGCCGGCGCACCGGTGGCGGTCCGCCCCCGGGTCGTGGTGTCCGGTTCGTCCAAGGCGATCGGCGCGTCGCGGCGATCCGCCCCCGGTCCGCGGTTCGGTCAGGGCAACCGGCGTCGTCCCGTCTTTGCCGCAAGGGGGGCCCGATGAGCGGGGAGCGGAGCACGGGGTCTGCCCCCAACTGTCCTTCGATCCGCACGAACCCGACGGGCAAATCCGAAGATAGACAAAAATGCCTTTATTTTTCCATGAAAACGGCCATGCCGGAAAAATAAAGGCACTTTGTGCACTTAAATTGGAAAAAATTGTGCAATTTCGGGGATTCGGTCTGTAAATAATGGCACTATTGTCGTTATTTTCCCGAATCGCCCGTGAAAACGCGGAAATAAATGCACTTTTGTCCATATGGTTCCCGGATCAGGAAGGGCGGGTGGCTCCCGGGAGAGGAAGGACGGAACCGCCCGACCCTCAAAACAGCACCAGCTGGTTCGATTCGGGAAGATCCCGGAAACAGCCCATGCCGGACAGAAGCTCCACCACCGTCTTGCTCGCCTTCGCCCGTTGCTGGAAATCTTCCACGGACACGAACGGCCCTTCCTCCCGCGCCGCCGCTATGGCCCGCGCCGCGCTTTCGCCGATGCCGGGCACGGCGGCGAAGGGCGGGATGAGCGCGTCCCCGTCGATGATGAACCGGGTCGCGTCCGAACGGTACAGGTCCACCGGCTTGAAGCGGAAGCCCCGCGCCGTCATCTCCAGCCCCATTTCCAGGATCGGAATCATGTTCTTTTCCTTCGCCGTCGCCTGCGGACCCTTCGCCTCGATCTCCTCCAGGGCGCGCAGAATCGCGTCGTACCCCCGGCAGAACAGCTCCACGTCGAAGTCGTCCGCCGCCCGCACCGAGAAATAGGCCGCGTAGAAGGCGATCGGGTGATACAGCTTGTAGTACGCCGTGCGCACCGCGGAAATGACGTAAGCGGCGGCGTGCGCCTTCGGGAACATGTACTCGATCTTCAGGCACGAATCGATGTACCACTGCGGGACGCCGCATTTTTTCATTTCCTCGATCCACTCCGGCGTGAGGCCCTTCCCCTTGCGCACGCTCTCGGTGATCTTGAAGGCAAGGGAGGCTTCCATGCCTTTGTAGATCAGGTACAGCATGATGTCGTCGCGGCAGCCGATCACCGTCTTGATGGTGCAGGTGCCGCTGCGGATGAGCTCCTGCGCGTTGCCCAGCCATACGCCGGTGCCGTGGGACAGGCCGGAAATCTGCAACAGGTCGGCAAAGGTGGACGGCTTCGTCTCCTCCAGCATCTGGCGCACGAAGCGGGTGCCCATTTCGGGAATCCCGTAGGTCGCCACTGGCGTGCGGATCTGCTCCGGCGTGACGCCCAGGGCTTCCACCGAATTGAACAGGCTCATCACCTTGGGATCGTTCATCGGGATCGTCGTCGGATCGACGCCCGTGAGATCCTGCAGCATCCGCATCATCGTCGGATCGTCGTGGCCGAGAATGTCCAGCTTGAGCAGGTTGGCGTCGAAGGCGTGGTAATCGAAATGCGTCGTCTTCCATTCCGAGGTGGTGTCGTCCGCCGGATACTGGACCGGCGTGATGTCTTCCACTTCGATGTAATCCGGCACGACGATGATGCCGCCCGGATGCTGGCCGGTGCTGCGCTTGACGCCGGTGCAGCCGGCGGCCAGACGTGCCAGTTCGGCGCCGCGCCACGCCTTGCCGTGGTCTTCCTGGTACTTCTTGGCAAAGCCGTACGCCGTCTTGTCCGCCACGGTGCTGATGGTGCCGGCGCGGAACACGTTTTTCTCGCCGAACAGCTCCTTCGTGTAATTGTGCGCCCTCGCCTGGTACTCGCCGGAGAAGTTGAGGTCGATGTCCGGCACCTTGTCGCCCTGGAAGCCAAGGAACGTTTCAAACGGAATGTCCTGGCCGTCGCCCTTCATCGTTCGCCCGCATTTCGGGCACGGCTTGTCCGGCAGGTCGAACCCGCTGCGCACGCTGCCGTCAAGGAACCATTCGCTGTGCTTGCATTCGGGATTGGGGCACAGGTAATGCGCCGGCAAGGGATTGACCTCGGAGATGCCGAGGAACGTGGCCACGACGGATGAGCCGACGGACCCCCGCGACCCGACCAGATAACCGTCTTCGTTGGACTTTTTCACCAATCGCTCGGAAATGAGGTAGTTCACGGAAAAACCGTACTTGATGATGGGCGTCAGTTCCTTCTCCAGGCGTTTCTCCACGACTTCCGGCAGCGGATCGCCGTACAGCTCCCGCGCCCGGGCATAGCATTTCCGCCGGATTTCTTCGTCCGCCCCTTCGATCACCGGGGTGAACAGCTTGTCCGGGAAAAGCGGGAACGTTTCGAACCGCTCGGCCAGCACGCGGGTGTTGGTCACCACCGTCTCGTAGGCCTTGTCCGGCCCGAGGAACGCCATCGCCTCCAGCATTTCCTTCGTCGTGCGGAAATGCGCGTCCGGCTTGCGCTGCTCCTTCAGCGGGCTGAAGCCGGTGATGCCGTGGATGGTGATGTCACGGAACACCTTGTCTTCCGGATCCAGGTAATGGACGTTGCCGGTGGCGACGACGGGCTTGCCGAGCTTCTCGCCGATGCGGCAGATCTTGCGCAGGGCTTCCTCGATCTCGGCCCGGCTGTTCACGGTGCCCTTGTCCACCAAATGCAGGTAGAACTCCACCGGCTGGATTTCCAGCACGTCGTAGAACGCCGCCACTTCCTCGGCTTCTTCTTCCGACTTGTTCAGCACCGCTTCGAAAAGCTCGCCCTTTTCGCAGCCGGACATGACGAGCAGCCCGTCGCGGAGCTCGATCAGCTTGCTTTTCGGAATGCAGGGCACCTTGTGGAAATATTCCGTGTGGGACAGGGACACCAGCTTGTACAGGTTCTTCTTGCCGGCGGCGTTCAGCGCGTAGATGCCGCAATGGTACGGGTGCGACGTCCTCCAGGAATCTCCCCGCGCCTCGTTGAGGCGGGAAAGATCCGTAATGCCGCGGGCCATGACGTCCCGGAGCAGCCCGTTCAGAACGCCGCCCAGGGCGACGGTGTCGTCGATGGCGCGGTGATGCTGCCTGAGGGGTACGCTGTACAGCTCCGCCAGCGTGTTCAGCCGGTGGTTCTTGAGCCGCGGATGCAGAAACCGCGCCAACTCCAGCGTGTCCAACACCGGATTTTCCGGCTGCGGCAAGCCCAGGAGCCGGCAGTTTTCCCGAATGAAGCCGATGTCGAAACGGGCGTTGTGCGCCACCAGCACCGCGTCGCCGACGAAAGCGAGGAAATCCCGAAGCACCGGCTCGATATCGGGCGCGTCCTTCACCATGTCGTCGGTGATTCCCGTCAGTTGCGAGATGTGGTGCGGGATGGGTTCGTGCGGGTTGACAAAGGTGGAAAAGCGGGCCAGCTCGCGGCCTTCCTTCATGCGGGCCGCGGCCAGTTCGATGATCTTGCTGCCCGTCACCGAAAGCCCCGTCGTTTCAATGTCGAACACGACGTACTCGGCGGCCTTGAGATCCTGTTTGCGCGGTGCCAGCACGATGGGCACGGCGTCGTTCACCAGGTTGGCTTCCAGGCCGTAGATGACCTTGACGCCGTGTTTTTTGGCCGCCTTCGCCGCTTCCGGATAGGCCTGCACGACGGCGTGGTCGGTCACCGCGACGGCGGGGTGGCCCCATTTCGCCGCCCGCTTGATGTACGCCTCGACGGAAGTGACGGCATCCATTGCGCTCATCGTGGTGTGCAGGTGGAACTCGACCCGCTTCTCTTCCGCGTCGTCGACCCGCTCCGGCGCCGCCGTTTCGCGGATGTCGGCGGGCATGAGCACCGGTTCCGGCGGGTTGAGATACCGGTCCAATTCCACCCGGCCCCGCAGTTTCAGCCATTTGCCCTCGGCGAGACCGGAGAGCGTCCGGTTTTCGTCCTTCGTCTTGCCGAAAACTTTCACGAGGATGGAGTCGGTGCGGTCCGTCAGATAAAATTGGTACAGCGTGCTTCCGCTCCGCGTCTCGCGGGCTTCCAGCCCGAACACTTCGCCCTGCACCGTGACCCGCTTTTCTTCTCCGGTGATGGAGGAAAGCGGCACCGGCTCGTCGGGGATTTCGGCGCCGAGCCGGATCGGCTGCGGGTCGTCGGCTTCCGCCGCGACGGCTTCTTCCTTCGCCGCGGTCACGATCCGCAGCACCTCTTCCCGCTCTTCTTCCCGGATCCGGGAGGCCAGTTCTTCATACGCGTCCTGGCCGTTTTCGTCCACGGCCAGGCGAATCCGGCAGACGCAGCCGAACCGCTGCCGGAAAAAGCGAACGGCCAGTTCGTCCACCGACCTTTTGCGGGCCAGCTGCAGCACCGTTTCATCGGGCAGGTACAGGGTCAGCAGGTCACCGGACGCTTCCGCGCGGGCCTTCGCCAGCCAGCCGTTGACGCTGGCGATTTCCCGCTGGGCCCATGCCGCGAAACAAGGCCAATATTCCCGCAGAAGGTCTTCCGCGGCCGCCGCCTCGCCGAAGGTGAAAGCGATTTCCACGTCGGCCACGGACGCGAGCCGCTCCCGCGCAAGGGCGCAAAACGCCTCGTACACGTCCCGCGGAAGCAGCGTTTCCTTATGTATCGCGATCGTCCAGCGCCGGCTGGACCGCCGCACGGCAACCCGTTCGATCCGGGCGTCGCCGAAATGCTCCTCCAGCCAATGCGGCGGCGCCTGGATGCGCGAAAGCAGGCTTTCCAGCGCCTGGCGCGCTTCCCCCAACGCGTCCATGCCCATCCTCTCCCGTATTCCGCTCCGCTTGTTGCGCTTTTTGCGCCGTTCTCAGTACGCCCGGGCGTACACCACCGTATGCCGGGCGGCTTCGCCGCACACGAGGCAGCGGGATTTGGTCACCGCCGGCTCGAAGGGAATGTTCCGGCTGGTCGCTCCCGTTTCCTCCTTGACCCGGCTTTCGCACGCCTCCGACCCGCACCAGCCGGCGTACGCGAAGCCGCGGGTTTCTTCGTATTTGGCCTTGAGCTCGTCCAGCGTGTCCACGTCAAAGGTATGCTCGTCCATGAAGCGTTTCGCCTTTTCGAACATTTCCCTGCCCACGCGCTCCAGCATCGCCGGCACTTCCTCTGCGACCCGGTCGAGGGGAACCGGGGTCTTCTCGCCGGTGACGCGGGAAACGAGCACGCACTGGCCGTTTTCCAAGTCCCGCGGACCGATCTCGAGCCGGATTGGAATGCCGCGCATTTCATACTCGTTAAACTTCCATCCCGGCGACACGTCGTCCCGGTCGTCCATGCGCACGCGGACGCCGGCCCGTCTCAGTTCGTCCAGCAGCTCGTTCGCCTTGGCGAGGACGGGTTCCCGGGCTTTCGGCGGCCCGATGGGGATGATCATCACCTGTGTGGGCGCGATCTTTGGCGGCAGGACGAGCCCCCGGTCGTCCCCGTGCACCATGATGACGGCGCCGATCAACCGCGTGCTGACGCCCCAGGAGGTGGTATGGCAGTAGGTCATCACGTTTTCGCGGTTCAGATATTTGATGTCGAAGGCGACGGCGAAGTTCGTGCCCAGGTAATGGGACGTGCCCGCCTGCACCGCCCGGCCGTCCTTCATCATCGCCTCGATGGAATAGGTGTCCACGGCGCCGGCGAACTTCTCGGACGGCGTCTTCTGGCCGGCGATGACCGGCATCATCAGCACGTTCTCGGCGAAGTCGCGGTAAACCTCCAGCATCCGCATCGTTTCCCGGCGGGCGTCTTCCTCGTCTTCATGGGCCGTGTGCCCTTCCTGCCAGAGGAATTCGCTGGTCCTCAGGAACGGCAGCGTGCGCTTTTCCCAGCGAACCACGTTGCACCACTGGTTGATGAGAAGCGGCAGGTCGCGGTACGACTTGATCCAGCGGGCGTACATGTGGCCGATCATCGTTTCCGACGTCGGGCGGATCGCCAGCCGCTCCTCCAGCTTCTCGCCGCCGGCTTCCGTCACCCACGGCACTTCGGGGTTGAACCCTTCCACGTGTTCCTTCTCTTTGAGAAGAAAATGCTCCGGGATGAACAGGGGGAAATAGGCGTTGCGATGGCCGGTCTCCTTGAACCGGCGGTCCAGTTCCCGCTGGATGTTCTCCCACAGCTCGTAGCCGTCCGGGCGGAACACGATGCAGCCGCGCACCGGCGCGTAATCCATCAGCTCCGCCTTGCGGATGACATCGAGATACCAGCGGGAGAAATCCTCGCTTTGCGGCGTGATTTCCGTGACGAACTGCTTTTCCTTGGACATGCGGTTTCTTCCCTCCGACAGCGGTGAGTGATGCCGTCCCGGCGGCCGCTCCCCGTCTTCCCGCGCGGATCGATGCGCGGCGCGCGGGACGGCCCCCGGGTTACCGGCGGACGAGGCCGAGAATGTCGTTGTAGGTGACGACGAGCATCAGCAGCATGAGCATGGCGAATCCGATGAGGTGGACCATGCTTTCGCGGTTCGGATTGACCGGCCGGCCCCGCAGGGCTTCAAAGCCCAGGAACAAGAGGCGGCTGCCATCCAGCGCGGGGATGGGCAACAGGTTGAAAATGCCCAGGTACAGGCTGAGCACGGCGGTCCAGGCGACCAGCCGGTCGAGTCCCTGGCTCGCAACCTCGTAGGTGACCTGGGTCGTCTTGACCGGCCCGCCGATGTCGTCCAGCCGGAAATTGCCGGTGACCAGCTGGCGGAACCCCTGGAAGATCAGATCGGTCCACTGGACCATCTGCATCCCCGCGTAGCGGACCGTTTCGCCCGCGGTGGCCGCGCGCATCTCCGGCATCGGGTAGAAGCCGACCTTGCCGGTGTCGGGGTCCGGCGTCACGGTCACGGTCATTTCCCGGCCGTCCCGCACAATGACCCACGTCATCGGCCGGCCGGCGGAAGCGCCGATGGCTTCGACAAGGGCTTCGATGTCTCCGCCCACCGGCTTGCCGTCAATGGCCTTGATCCAGTCCCCTTCCCGCAGGCCGGCTTTCTCCGCCGGGGACGGCTGCCCGTCTTCCCGCGCGGAGATGCCGCCGATGAACACCTTGTCCGAGTTCGCGTCGGGCACGCCGGTCATCTGCAGCACGACCCCGAACAAAACGAAAGCGAGGGCGAAGTTCATGAGAGGACCGGCGAAAATGGCCATGGCCCGCTTGCCCACCGGCTTGTGCAGAAACTGCCGGTCGAGGGGGGCGATCTGCGTCTCCTCGCCCCGGTGGACGACCATCGCCTTCGGATGCACGGCAAGCCGGACCGACGCTCCGTATTCGTCCGCAAGCTCGATGAAGAGATCCTTCTCCAGATCAACCGCCCGCACTTCTCCCCGCCTGAGGCCTGCTTGCTCCTCCGGTTTGTCCAGCACGATGCGTTTGACGAATCCGTTCTCCTCTTCCACTGCCACGACGTAGCCCCTCTGCACGAGGGACATCTCGGGATCTTCCCCGGCCATGCGGGCGAATCCGCCAAATGGCAAAAGGCGCAGGGTGAAACGCGTTTCCCCCCGCTTGAAGGAAAGCAGCTTCGGCCCGAAACCGATGGCGAATTCCCGGACGAGAATGCCGGCGCGCCTGGCAAAAAAATAGTGGCCGAATTCGTGGATGGAGACGATGACGAAAAACACCAGAACGGTGAGAATGGCAAGCTGCAGCGTTTGCATGCGCACGACCCCCGTTGCCGCCTCGCGGCTGTCCTTAGATTATCATTATTCGCTCCGCCGTTACAAGAGAATACGGCTGCGGAGGCCGTCAGGTTGCGCGCCGGCGCGGGGTTCCGGTTCGCGGCGCCCGGATGGGGCCGGACCGGGTTCAAGGGAAGCGGTTCCCGGGGCCGGTCGGAGGAGCCCGCCTCACGGACTCCGGTCCCCGTCGCCCGGTTCAAATCGCCGCCGCTTCACGGCGCGCCCATTCGTCGCAGGCGAGGATGGTCTCCAGGTCCGGATCGGCCTCCGCCTCGTGCCGGGCCAGCACCTTTTCGATGATATCCTCGATGGCCAGAAACGGGATTTCCCCCCGGAGAAAACGGGCCACCGCCACCTCGTTGGCGGCGTTGAACACGGCGGGAGCCGTGCCGCCGGTCCGGCCCGCCTCATAGGCCATGCCCAGGCAGGGGTAGCGGGCGAAATCCGCCGGACGGAAATGCAGCGCGCCAATGCGCGTCAGATCGAGGGGCTCCATCGGCGACGGTTTCCGCTCGGGATAGCAAAGCGCGTACTGGATGGGCCCCCGCATGTCGGGAAGGCCCAGCTGGGCCAGCACGGACGAATCGGCGAATTCCACAAGCGAATGAACGATGCTTTCCGGGTGGAGCAGAACTTCGATTCGATCGTAAGGCATGCCAAACAGCCAGTGGGCCTCGATCACTTCCAGTCCCTTGTTCGCCATGGTGGCGGAATCGACGGTGATCTTGGCCCCCATCGACCAGTTCGGATGGCGCAGGGCTTCCTCCACGGTCACATGGGCCAGTTCTTCCCGGCGCCGGTCGCGGAAGCTTCCGCCCGAAGCCGTGAGAAACAGCCGCTTTACCGTCTTCCGATCCTCGCCCTGAAGGCACTGGAAAATGGCCGAATGTTCGCTGTCCATCGGCAGCAGGGGCACGCCCCTTTCCGCCGCCCGCCGCGTGACGATGTGCCCGGCCGCGACCAGCGTTTCCTTGTTGGCGAGACCGATGGCCGCGCCGGCTTCGATGGCGGCCAGGGTGGGCTTAAGTCCCGCGCTGCCCACCATCGCGCCGACCACCAGGTCGGCGCCGCATCCCGCCGCCACCTCCAGCAGGCCTTCCGGGCCGTACAACGCCCGCACGCCCTCCGGCAACCGCGCCGCCAGCCATTCCGCCTGCGCCCGGTCGGACACGGACACGACCTTCGGCCTGAATCGCTCCGCCTGCTGGAGCAGAAGTTCCGCATTCTGCCCCGCGGCCAGGCCGACCACGCGGAAATCGCCGGGAAGCCGTTCAATCACGTCCAGCGTCTGCGTGCCGATGGAACCCGTGGAACCCAGGATGGCAATCCGTTTCATTCGATTCACCTTGCGTTTCATGCGCCCGGCAGCAGGGCAAGCAGCTGAAGGACCGGAAAGGCGATCAGCCAGCTGTCGGTCCGGTCCAGCACCCCGCCGTGCCCGGGGAGGAGGCGCCCGGCGTCCTTGACCCCGCTGTGCCGCTTGTACGCGGATTGGATCAGGTCGCCCAGCTGGCCCGCGGCGCCCGCGGCCAGGCCGAAGACGGCGGCGTGTCCGAAGCCCATCGGCCCGGGCCAGATCCATACGGCCGCCAAAGCCGCCAGAACCGAAGCCGCAAGCCCGCCCACGGCGCCTTCCACCGTCTTGTTCGGGCTGATCGAGGGCCACAGCTTGCGCCTGCCGAATGCCCGCCCCGTGAAATAGGCGCCAATATCGGCCGCCCAGACGCAGGCGAACGCCGCGGCCGCCCAGAACAGTCCGTCTTCCGCTCCCCGGACCAGCGCCATGGACCGGAAGCCAAAACCGATATAAACCGCGCCGAGGAACAGGACGGCGGCGTGTCCCACATGGAACCGGTTTTCCCGGATCACCGTGGCGGCAAGCAAGAAAAAGGCCAATATCCAGACCACCGGCAACGGCGCCGGCGCCGTCCAGCCGAAAGGCCACGCGGGCGTCGCGAGGACCAGCGCGGCGGCGAGCCCCGCCCAGACTTCGGGCAGCCGGACGGAGAGTCCGTTCAGCCGGGCGAATTCCCAGTACCCGAGCATCGCCATCAGGGCGAGCAGCGCGGCGAACGCCCAGCCTCCCGCCGCCAGCAGGGCGACAAATCCCGCTCCCGCCACGACGCCGGTGGCAATCCGCTTCCCCATGTGACTACAATCCTCCGTACCGGCGCACGCGCCGCTGATATTCGCAAATGGCGTCATAAAAATGCCGTTCCGTAAATTCCGGCCAATACACGTCCGTAAACCAGAGCTCGCTGTACGCCAGCTGCCAGAGCATGAAATTGCTGATGCGCAGTTCCCCGCTCGTCCGGATCAGGAGGTCCGGATCCGGCAAATCCGCCGTCGACAGGCACGAGGCAATGGTCTGCTCGTCGATCGCCCGCTCATCCAGTTCGCCGGCCTTCACCCGCCTGGCCAATTCCCGCGCCGCCTCGACCAGCTCCGCCCGGCTGCCGTAGTTGAGGGCGAAATTCAGGATGAGGCCCGTGTTGTCTGCCGTGCGGCGGACCGCTTCGTCCACGGCGGCCAGGGTATGCCCGGGCAGGCCTTGCCGCGAGCCCATCACGCGCACCCGGACGTTGTTCGCGATCAGCTCCTCCAGTTCGATCGCCAGAAATTCCTGGGGCAGTTTCATCAGATAGTCGACTTCGGATTTGGGCCGCTTCCAGTTTTCCGTGGAAAACGCGTAAAGGGTCAGCACCTTCACGCCGATGCGGGCAGCGGCCATGGCGATCCGGCGGACGGTGCGCATGCCGCTGCGATGGCCGGCCACGCGGGGAAGGCCCCGCTCCCGCGCCCAGCGCCCGTTGCCGTCCATGATGATCGCCACATGCCGGGGGATGTTGTCCGGAGAAGGCAGCCGGAGCCGTACGTCCCCGGAACCGGCCGTGTCCGCGTCGTCCGCGCCGGCGCCGCCCCGGACCCGTTGTTCCCTCATGGTCGTTCCTCCTTGCGCCGCGGAAAGGGGGCATGGACCCGCACGCCTGGCCGGCCATGAACCCGTCTCCTCCCGCTTACAAGCAACGAAACCCTCCGGACGGAGGGATCCCGTGCGAAACGGCCTGCGCATGCGCCGTTCAAAGTTCGGTGATTTCCTTTTCTTTGGCTGCCAGCATTTTGTCGATTTCCGCGATGAACCGGTCGGTCAGTTTCTGGATGTCTTCCTGGTGCCGGCGGGATTCGTCCTCGGAGATTTCCGATTTCTCCTTCTTCTTGATCTCGTCGTTGGCGTCGCGCCGGATGTTGCGGATGGCCACCTTGGCTTCCTCGCCGAGCTTGCGGGTCGACTTCACCAGTTCCATCCGGCGTTCTTCGGTGAGGGGCGGAATGTTGATGCGGATGACCTCCCCGTCGTTCACGGGCGTAAGTCCCAGATCCGACTTGAGAATCGCCCGCTCGATGGCCGCCAGGGAGCTCTTATCCCAAGGCTGGATGACCAGCGTCCGGGGATCGGGCGTGTGAATGGAACCGAGTTGATTGACCGGCATCATGGCGCCGTAATATTCGGCCTGGACCTTCTCGAGCAGCGCCGGGGATGCGCGGCCCGCCCGCAGGGTCGTCAGGTCGCGCTTCAGCGCCTGCAGCGTCTTGTCCATTCGCTCTTCCGCGTTTTTCTTGATCGACTGGGGCATCAGCTGACACTCCCTTTCACGATCGTCCCGATTTTTTCGCCCAGGACCGCGCGTTTGATGTTGCCCTTCTCGGTGATGTCGAACACGATGAGCGGAATGTTGTTGTCCATGCAAAGGGAAGAGGCCGTTGCATCCATGACGCCCAGATTTTTGCTCAGAAGCTCCATATAGGTGAGCTGCTCGTACTTTTCCGCGTTTGCGTCCTTCCGCGGATCGGCGCTGTACACTCCGTCCACCCTGTTCTTGGCCATGAGGATCACTTCCGCCTCGATTTCCGCCGCGCGCAGGGCCGCCGTCGTATCGGTGGAGAAAAACGGGTTTCCCGTTCCGGCGGCGAAAATGACGACCCGTCCCTTTTCCAGGTGCCGGATGGCGCGCCTGCGGATGTAGGGTTCCGCAATCTGTTGCATGGCGATCGAAGTCTGCACCCGGGTGGGCACCCCGATTTGTTCCAGGGCATCCTGCAGGGCCAGCGAGTTCATCACGGTGGCCAGCATGCCCATGTAATCGGCGGTGGCCCGGTCAATGCCCATGGCGCTGCCGTTGATGCCCCGCCAGATGTTGCCTCCTCCGCAGACCACGGCCACCTGCACGCCGAGCTCGAACACTTCCTTCACCTGCTCGGCGATCGACTGGACCGTTTCCGCGTCGATCCCGTAACCGGTCGGTCCGGCCAGCGATTCGCCGCTCACCTTCAACACGATGCGCTTGTAGACGGGCTGTTCCAACGATGCACCCTCCATCATGCCGTATCGGGAGTCTCAAAAAAAGGGAACACATGTTGGAATTGTGTTCCCTTTTTCAGCTTATCGCTTTACTTGGGCCATGACCTCTTCGGCGAAATCCGTTTTCTTCGCCTCCAGCCCTTCGCCGAGCACGAACCGGGCGAACCGGCGAATGGAAATGTTTTCGCCGATGGTGGCAATTTTCTCGCTCAGCAGCGTCTGGACCGTTTTGTCCGGATCCTTGACGAACTGCTGCTCCAGGAGCACGTTTTCCTCGAAAAACTTGGCCAGGCGTCCTTCGACGATCTTGTCCACGACGTGCGCCGGCTTGCCTTCGGTAAGGGCCTGCGTGCGCAGGATTTCCCGTTCCTGCTCGATCACTTCCGCGGGAACTTCCTCGCGCCGCACCCATCTGGGATTGGAAGCGGCGATGTGCATGGCGATGTCGCGCACGAATTCGCGGAACTGGTCGGTTTTGGCCACGAAGTCGGTTTCGCAGTTCACTTCCACGAGCACCCCGATGCGGCCGCCCGCGTGGATGTAGGACTCGACAAGCCCTTCGGTGGCTGCGCGTCCGGCTTTCTTCGCCGCCGCCGCCAGACCCTTTTCGCGGAGAATCTGCACGGCTTTGTCCATATCGCCGTTCGCTTCTTCAAGCGCCTTTTTGCAGTCGAGCATCCCCGCTCCCGTTTTTTCCCGGAGCGCTTTCACGTCCGCCGCGCTGAATGACAATCGCGTTCCCTCCTGCGTGCCGCGCGGCGCTTCCCGCGCCGCGGCGTTCCGATGGTTTTTTCAAAAAAAGGGCGGTGAGAAGGATCGCTTCTGACCACCCTGATCGGACATGTCTTTCTTGCCGTTCTCTCGGCCGGATCAGGCCGGCTGCTCGTCTTCCTGTCCCTGACGCGCCTCGACGATGGCATCCGCGATCTTGGACGTAAGGAGCTTCACCGCGCGAATGGCATCGTCATTGCCCGGGATGACGTAGTCGATCTCATCCGGATCGCAGTTGGTGTCGACGATGCCGATGATCGGAATGCCCAGCTTGCGGGCTTCGGACACCGCGATCCGTTCCTTGCGCGGATCGATGACAAAGAGCGCGTCCGGCAGCTTCCGCATGCCCTTGATGCCGCCGAGGAATTTCTGCAGCCGGTCCTTCTCCTTGCGGAGCAGGATGACTTCCTTCTTCGGCAGCACGTCGAACGTGCCGTCTTCCTCCATCTTCTCCAGTTGCAGCAAGCGTTCGATGCGCTTCTGGATCGTGGCGAAGTTCGTGAGCGTGCCGCCCAGCCAGCGCTGGTTCACGTAGAACATCCCGCAACGCTCCGCTTCCTCGCGCACGGAATCCTGCGCCTGCTTCTTCGTGCCGACGAACAGCACCGTTCCTCCCTGCTCGGCCAGCTGGCGCACGAAGTTGTAGGCTTCCTCGACCTTCCTGACCGTCTTCTGCAGGTCGATGATGTAGATGCCGTTGCGTTCGGTGAAGATGTACTTCGCCATTTTCGGATTCCAGCGGCGCGTCTGGTGTCCGAAATGAACGCCGGCTTCCAGAAGCTGTTTCATGGAAATAACCGCCATGTTCCCTGCACCTCCAAGGTTATCGGTTTTGCCCAATTCCGCCGCAGATCGCATCTTCTGCCAGAACTTCCCCGTGCAGGGCGGTCACGAAAAGGGAAGCACCCCTGGCAAAATTGACCTGCGTGTGTGCTTGCGCCGCAAAATACTATACCACATCCACCCGGGCGACGCAACGCAAAAACAGCCGCCCTCGCGCGGACGGCGCGGTGCGGCTGCGCATGACGCAATCTGGTAGGCCCGGTGGGACTCGAACCCACGGCCTGATGATTAAGAGTCACCTGCTCTACCAACTGAGCTACGGGCCTGAACAAGCAATATTCTACCACAATTTTCGCCGGCCGCAAGACGGAAATTTGCGGCACGTCTGGTCAACGTTTGTAGCGCATGAGTTCCGCAAGAATTTCCTCGTGCGTCGGCTTTCCGCGAAAAACGGCGATTCCCGGCTGCAGATCGCCGCTGTGGGGCCGCGCGAACCGCAGGAATTCCTCCAGGTCTTTGCGATCGGTCAGCACGCCCAGCACCAGCAGCCCTTCCGCCGCCTCGGACAGGGTCATGCCGCTGAAGATCGGCAGCGTCAGGGGCGCCGGCTCCCGGGATGCTTCCTCCTCCGGTTCTTCCGCCCGCCCATGCGCCGGTTCGGCAATTCCGGCGCTTTCGGCGTCCCGCCCGGCGGCTTCCCGAATCATCCGGTCGACATCCGCCCGGGTATAGATTTGCGCGTCCGCCGGAAACACCCGGTATCCGAAGCGGTCCGCCTGTTCCAGAAACTGCTCTTCGGTCCACTCCGCCGCCGGTCCCGACTCTCTCGAAAAGTTGACCAGTTCCAGAAGCGCAGCTCCCAGCATGAGCCCCAGGCCAAGGCCAATGAGTAGCTTCCGGTGTCTACGCACGGGCCGCTTCCTCCCGCTTGGCCAGCTGCAGGATCAGCTGCACTTCGCCTTTGTTCATGTTGAGCGCCTTGGAGATCTGTTCGATGGACCGGCCCCGCCGGTACAAATCGAGCAGTTGGGCGTAACGTTCGTGGATGGCCAGGGTCCCTTTCGCATCCGCTCCCTCTCCGGCGGCCGCTTCGCCCGCCGCGTCCTTCGCGGCCGGGACCGCCGTTCCGGAGGCCTGCCCGCCCTCGGAAGATGAGGCGGAGGTCCGGGACGCCGGCTCCTTTGCCGCCGGGGAACCATGTGCTTGCGCCGAAACATCCCCGGCAATCGGAACGCTCCCGAAAGAAGCATCCGCCGGAGTTGCGGCCGCCGCGGCCCGGCTGCGCTCCTTGAGGCTGTCCACCTCTTGCTCCAGCTCGCGGATCCGCCGTCCCAGCCGCTCCACCGTTTCGTCCTGTTCCGATTTCAGGCGGGTGATCGCGTCGAGCAGACCGCGGTTCTCCGCTTCGAGATCTTCCAGCAGCCGTTCGAAGGAATCGTCCCGGCTTGCCGGAGCGTCGTCCCCGCGGGGCAGCAGCCATCCGTATACGGCGATCGCGGCGCCGATCATGGCGATGAGCAGCCAGGGTTCATCCACGGCCATCCCTCCTGTCGCTTGTCCCCGCCCGGGCATCGTGCGGCTTCAGAGCTTGTGCTGTCAAATTCGGCAATTTCCACGTCAAATTCGGCAGTTGCAACGCCGCTTCATCCATTACAGCGTCAGATCGACATGCCGGCCTTTATAGGGATGCAGATTCGCTTCCCGGTCGGACTTCGCCTGCGCTTCCTTGCGCTTGCCCCGTCCCTGCCCCGGTTCCCGCTTGCCCTGCGGCTCGCGTTCCCGGATGGCGGCGCCCGAGGCTTCCTCCCCCCGGTTCGTCCTCTGCGCCTGTTCCCTGCCCATCCGGACCGACATGCCCGCTTGCATCATTTGCTCCTGGGTCGAACGGTACTGTTGCTGGTGCTGCAGCTGGGCAATTTCGGGCGTTCGCGTGATGGGCTGAAAATCCAGCGAACGATAGGTCACTTGCGATCCCTCCCCGAAGTGCCACCGTCAGCGAATGGGCAATATCGCCACCTCGCCGTCCACGATGCGCAGCGATACATATTTTACCTGATCTTTGATATATCGGGTATACCGTCCGATGACGATTTTCGTGCCGGCCCACAGGGTGTTCAGCACGTCGACCCGCGCGCCGATGGCGTCTTCCAGCGTCTTTTCGATAATGAGCGTCCGCTCCCGGATCTCCTTGAGTTCGCTTTCATTCTGCCGCCTCGTGTTGGCCAGCTTGATGCGCATGGCCATCCGTTCCGGCGACAGCTGTCCGGATACGGCCATCTGATCCAGCAGGGTCAGCGCCTTTTCCGTTTTTTCCAGGCTGTCGGTCAGCTCCCGCAGCCGCCTGCGCAGCTCGGCCAGTTCCTGCCGGAGTTCCGGATGGACCCCGACTTCGATCACGGTGGCGGTGGACATGGAATTGCCGATCATGCGCGCCACCACCCGGTCGCCCGCCTGGGTCACGCCGCCGACGATGAGCCCCTTGGAGCCGGTGCAGCTGACGGTGCTGCCGGCGCGGACGTGGGAATGCATGATGCTTTGCGTCACGATGATGTTCTCGCCGGCGAAGACGTTCGCCTCCTGGATGAACGAGCACTTGACGTGGCGCTTTGCGCGGACGTAACCCTTGTTATTTGCGATGATGCCGCCGGAAATTTCGATGGAACCGTCGGATTCCAGCTCCGCCCCTTCCACGCCGCCGTAGACGCGGATGTCGCCGGCGGTCCGCACGCGGAAGCCGGTCAGCACGTTCCCCCGGATGACCACCGTGCCCACGAAATCGATGTTGCCGACCCTGTAGTCCACGTCGCCGTTGACCTCATAGACGGGAAACACGTTGATTCGCTCGTCTTCCGACTGGCTGACCAGACCGTCTATGGCGGCATACAGCGCCGTTTTTTCCGGACTGAGCACGACGTTTTTGCCGGGCTTGATCCAGACCTCTTTGCCCTCTTTCGGCGGGATCGGTTCTCCCGTGACGTCGATCCCGGGAACGCCGGGTTCGGGCGGAACCCGCTCCGCGATCATCTGCCCCGCCTTGACGTTGGCCAGCCGGACAACCTCCTTGAAATCCACCGTGCCGTCTTCCCGAACGACCGGACCCCGATCCTCCGTCCCGAAAAACAGGCGAATATAGCCATCTTTCCCCGGCACCGGCGCGGTGCCGGTGGCGACGGTGACCGGTCCGTCGAAAAAGAGCTGGGGCTTCTCGGCAATCCGTCTCAGCACGTCATGCTGCACTCCGCTCCGCACGCCCTTGGCGATGAGAAACGCGGCCAGCTCCTCTTCGGTGATGCGGATCGGCTCGACGGTATGCTTGAAGGAAAGCAGCGCCTGCATCCGATCTTCGGTGATGGTGACGTGAAGGAGGTCATCCAGCGACATGGGGAGAAGATCCGACATGAACCCGCCTCCTTTGCTCAATCCTGCAGCAGCTGTTCTTTGTATTTGGACAACGCGGCGCGCAGCCGCAAGATCGCTTTCGAATGCAGTTGCGAAATGCGCGACGGCGACAGGGACATCACGCCGGCGATTTCGCTGAGCGTCAGGTCCTCGTAGTAAAACAGGGAAATGACCGTGCGCTCCTTTTCCGTCAGTTTGTCGATGCTCTGCGCGAGCATTTCCTTGAGGTAGGTCTCATGCACGATATGCTCGGGATTGGCGGCCCTTTCGTCCACCAGCAAAGACAGGCGGGTCTCCGATTCTTCGTCTCGTATGGGATCTTCCAGGGAAAACACGGTGGTCACGGACACTTCTTGCAACATCTGCTGAAATTCCCGCCAGGATATATTTAAATACGCGCAAACCTCTTCATCGGTCGCGGAACGCATGAGTTTCTGCTCCAGCTCCGCATAGGCTTCCTCCAGCCTGCGCGCCTTGTCGCGCACGGAACGGGGCACCCAGTCGCCCTGCCGGAGGCTGTCCAGAATGGCGCCGCGAATGCGCCAGGACGCGTAGGTCTCGAATTGCAGGCCCCTCCGGTGATCGAACTTCTCGATGGCGTCGATGAGCCCCATGACGCCGTTGCTGACCAGGTCTTCCTTGACGACGTTATGCGGCAGACCGGCGGCGACGCGTCCGGAAACATAATCGACCAGGGGAAGGTAGGCTTCGATCAGTTTTTTCTTGGCCTCCGGATCCCTGTTTTCCTTCCAGCGGCGCCACAATTCTTCCCGCATGCCGCCGGAACGCTTCGTTTCGATCATGTTTTGCCGTCACCTGCCTTCCTCGTCCGTCATGTGGCGGATGGCGCCCGCGATTTTTTGCGGATCGAGGCGATCCAGCGTCGTCAGGCGTTTCGGCTCAAGGGGCTTGAACTCCGCCTTTTCCGCGTCATGCTGTCCTTCCGCCGCGTCTTTCGGCTTTTCCGCGGGTTTGCTTGCCAGCCATTGTTGCTGGATCATCCGGGTGAGAGACGCCCCTTCGTCCGAAACCGTCACGTCCACCAGGCGGCCGCGGCTCTGGTTGCCTCCGCCGTCCGCCGGGCTTCCCGGTTTCGTCTCCAGAAATGTCGTCAGCACGTACCGCGCCGCATGGGCGACGGCTGTGAACGCGGCAAAGGCGATCACGCTGCGCAGCAGGGTGGTGTCGAGGGGATTGCGCCAGGCCGAAAGCAACAGCACGAAGGCGGCGCCGGCGGCGCCAAATGCAACGGTCCATTTCCAGCCACGGAACACGGTCAAATTTCCTTCACCCCATGCTGAACGCTGCGAATGTGCAGCACGCCGGTTCGGCTGTCAAATTCGACCGTCCGTCCGTAATTTCCCCCCGTATCCTCCGCGATGAGCCGTATGCCGAGCTTTTTCAGGGCTTCTTTCACGGATTCCACGTTGCGCGGCCCGATGCGCATGACGTCTTCTCCGGCAAAGTGGAACATCTGCGCGCCGCCGGCCATCTTGGCCACCAGCCGGCCGGGATCCGCCCCCGCGCGCGCCATCATGTCGACAAGGCCCGGCACCGCGGTGTCCGCGTATTTGGCCGGGTTGATCCTGTTTTCCCGCGCGATGCTTGACGAAGGAAGCATAATGTGCGCCATTCCGGCGATGCGCCGCAGCTCGTCGTAAAGGACCAAGCCGACGCAGGATCCGAGGCCGGTGGTTCTCAGGGATTCGCCGGACGCCGCCACTTTCATGTCGGCCATGCCGACCTTCAGGACGGTGACCTCGTTCATTCCATGGGCACTCCCAGGGAGTGAAAAAGCCGCGGGAACGCATCGGGATCGGGAATGAAGAAAAAATGTCCTTCCGCTTGCCGGTCACCCTCGAAAAAAGTCGTATCGATCAGCAAAGCGTCGTCTCCCATCGTGCCGAATTGCAGCAGTCCGTAACCCAGAATGGCTCCGGCCATGTCCACCGCCACGGAGGGGACGGTCGGCGTCAGCCTCATTCCGGTCAGGTCGGCCAGCGAGGTCAGGTACGAGCCGCCCAGAATGTTGCCGATTTCGCACAGCGTGGACAATTCCATTTCGGTGTAGCCGGGCCCCTTGACGTCCTCCATGCCGAGAAGCACGTTCAGGAGGCGGTTCGCCTGCTCCAGGCTCATGATGAAAAACATGTTTCCGGGCGCGTCGCCGACGACGCGCAGATAGACGGCGACAACCACCGTTTCCGCCCCGCCGACCCTGTCGGCGATTTGCTCGAAGGGCAGGACGCTGACGGTCGGCACCTTCATGTTGACCCGCTTGTCCAGGAGCCTCGACAGGGCGGTGGCGGCGTTTCCCGCGCCGATGTTGCCGATTTCGCGCAACACGTCCAGTTTGAATTCCGCGTTTTGCCCGAAAAGCTCCACGGTTTATTCTCCAATTTGTTCAAGCTGGACGATCTCGGATTTGTTGAGCACTTCCGGAAGGTTGAGCAGCACCAGAAGACGTCCGTCCTCCAGCTTGGCCACGCCGCGCAGGTATTTGGCCTTCACGCCGCCGACGATTTCCGGCGGGTCCTCGATCATGTCTTCCGTCAGATCGATCACGTCGTTGGCGGAATCGACGATGAAGCCCACTTCCATGTCGGCCACGCTCACGATCACGATGCGGGTGTTGGCGTCCGGCTCCACCTCCGGCAGGCCGAACCGGCCGCGCAGGTCGATGACCGGCACCACGTTGCCGCGCAGGTTGATGACGCCCTTGACGAACGGCGGCGTCTTGGGAACCCGCGTGACCGGAGACATGCGCTCGATGGTGCGGACCTTGTCCACCTCGATGCCGTACGACTCGTCCGCCAGCTTGAAAACGATTGCTTTGAATTCTTCCGCCATGGGGATTCCTCCTTGGGGTTAGGCGTCACGGAGACATATGTCATTTGATCAGCGAATTCGGATCGATGATCAGCGCGACCTGTCCGTCGCCGAGGATCGTCGCTCCGAAGATGACATCGTTGTTGGCCAGGTATTTGCCCAGCGATTTGAGGACGATGTCGTTTTGGCCGATGAAATCGTCCACCATGAGGGCCGCCATCCGGTCGCCCTTGCGAATCAGCACGATTTCCGTCTCCGCTTCCGCGTCGTCCCGGTAATGGGGCGATTCGAGCACCTCGGCGAGGGAGATCACCGGCACGATGGAATTCCGGTATTCGACCACCCGGGTGCCGTGGACGTCGCGGATGGAATTTTGCTCGATGATGCCGGTCTCCACGATGGAGGACAGCGGGATGGCGTATTTCTCCGGTCCGAGCTTGACCAGCATGGCCGAAATGACCGACAGGGTCAGGGGCAGACGGATGATGAACCGCGTGCCCGCGCCGGGCGTCGATTCCACGGAGACGCGTCCGCCCAGGGATTCGATCTTCGTCTTCACCACGTCGAGACCGACGCCGCGGCCGGAGATGTCGGACACCGTCTCGGCGGTGCTGAAGCCGGAAGCGAAGAGCAGCTGGTACGCCTGTTCGTCGGTGAGGCGCGCGGCGTCGGCCGCGGTGAGCATGCCCCGCTGGACGGCTTTGTCCACCACTTTTTTCCGGTCGATTCCCCGTCCGTCGTCCTCGATTTCGATCACCACGAAATTGCCGCTGTGGTAGGCCCGCAGCATCACCTTGCCCGTCTCCGGCTTGCCCGCCTTCTTCCGGTCGGCGACCGGTTCCAGACCATGGTCGATGGCGTTGCGGATAAGGTGCACCAGCGGATCGCCGATCTCGTCGACCACCGTGCGGTCCAGTTCCGTTTCCGCGCCGCTGATGACGAAATCCACCTTCTTGCCGAGGGATTTGGCCAGATCGCGCACCATGCGGGGGAAACGGTTGAACACCGTTTCCAGCGGCACCATGCGCAATTTCAGAATGACATCCTGCAGATTGCCGGTAATGCGCGACATCTGTTCGACCGCTTCCGTCAGATCCCCGCGCCGGATTTCCGACGCGAGCTGCTCCATGCGGGCGCGGTTGATGATGAGCTCGCTGAACATGTTCATCAGCGCGTCCAGCCGTTCGCTGTCCACGCGGATGGTGCGTCCCGCCACGCCGCCCGGCTTGTCCCCGCGCCCCGAAGCGGCAGCCGGCTGCCCCGTTCCGGTCCGGGCTTGTTCCGCCTGAACCGCCGAAGCGGCCGCCGATTCGGCCCGCGCCTGCTCCTGCGGCGGCGCTTCGGCCAGATCCGACCGGCTGAGTTCCTCCGCGGTCACTTCTTCAATTTCGGAAATGCCGTTGATGAGATCCCGGATGAAGGAAGCTTCTTGCCGGGTAATATAATAAACGGCAAACGTGCGGTCGAAATTTTCCTGTTCCAGATCCTGCACGGAGGGCTCGGATTTGATGACCTCCCCGTGGCGTTCCAGCGCGTCGAACACCATATAGGCGCGGGCGGCCTTGAGGAGGCACCCTTCGCGCAGCGTGACCCGGATATGCAGCGCGCGGTATCCGCTTTCCGCCGACTGGCGGATGACCGAAAGCTGATATTCGTCCAGCCCGTGCCGCCCCGGCGTCCCGGAAGATGCGCTCCCGCCTCCGTCCTTGCCGGACGCCGGTCGTGACGCGGACGGCGCGCCCCCTTCCGCCATCGATTTGAGACGCTCGACCAAATCCGCCACGTCGGCCTGGCCCGCGCCTCCTCCTTCCATATCCCGGACCATGGCCTCCAGGGTATCCAAACCCTTGAACAGCGTGTCGAAAATGTCGTCATTCATCTTCAGGCGCCCGCCCCGCACCTGATCCAGGACGTTCTCCATCTCGTGGGTCAGGGCGGCCAGATCCTGGAATCCCATGGTGGCCGACATGCCTTTCAGGGTGTGGGCGGAACGAAAGATGCTCTGCACGATGTCGATGTCATCCGGCTGCTGCTCCAGGCGAAGCAGGTTTTCGTTCAGCGCCTGCAAGTGCTCCTTCGCCTCGTCGATAAACATCGACAGATACTGATTCATTTCCACTGGCCGGACACCTCCCGTAGGTCTGACGAAGCGCGTTCCTACCGATTCCTCATGCGACATTCCGGATGAGCCATCGCGCGATCTCGTGCAGCGGCAGGACATGCGCCGCGGCGCCCATCTGGATGGCGCTGCGGGGCATGCCGTATACCACGCAGGTCTCCTCCGACTCGGCGACCGTCAAGGCGCCGTCTTCCCGCAGCCGTTTCAGGCCCCTGGCGCCGTCGCTGCCCATGCCCGTGAGCAGCATGGCAACGCGCCTGAGCTCCGAAAGGCCGACGAGCGAATCAAACAGGACGTCCACCGACGGTTTGTGGCCGTTGCGCGGCGGACCGTCTTCCAGATGGATGCGGTATCGGCCGGCAGACTCTTTCTCCAGCGTCATCTGCAGGCCGCCGGGCGCGATGTACGCCGTCCCGTTCTCCACCGGTTCGCCGTGTTCCGCTTCGCGGACGCGGATCCGGCAGGACTGGTCGAGGCGCTGCGCCAGCGAACGGGTGAACCGGGGCGGCATGTGCTGGACGATGAGCAGCGGCGCGGGAAAATCCGCCGGAAGGGCGGTCAGCAATTCCTGGAGTGCGCGCGGTCCGCCCGTGGACACGCCGACGGCGACCAGCCGGGTCACCGGCTGAAGCCGACGGGCCGGCGTCTTTGCCGGCCGCTCCGGAATCGAAGGAGCCGCCGTTTCCTTCGGGCCGGTCTCCCTGCTCCGGACCGCAGCACCGGTGCGCATGGCGCGCTTGCGCTCCCTGGGCGCTCCGGCGTCCGCCGCGGCGCCTGTCCCGGCGGACGCCGGGGGGAGGCTGCGCATCTGCGCCGCGGTTTCCGGAAGCGGGGAGGACCCTTGCGCCCCGCCGCCGGCTTTCGGGGACGGGAGGCTCTTCCGCGAACCTTTCGACGGACCGCTTTCCCCCGCGTCTCCCTCCGGCTTGGGCGGCAACCCGCGTTGCCGGGGCATATTCGCCGGCGGCGCCGGGGCCGGAACGTTCGCCGCGTGCCTGTCCGGAGAAGAGGGAACGGGCGCCGGCGCCGGCGTCCGGGCAAGCAGCCGCAGCCGCCCCTCCCGCCCCGTCTCGGCCGCGATGAGCAGCCGTTCCAGCAGGATTTTCGATACCTTCTCCAAACCCAGCCCCGCGGAGACGTCCGGCTTGCGCACGAAATCGAACGCCCCCGATTGCAGGGCCAGGATGGTTTCCCTCATGCCGTCCTCGCTGACCGCCGACATCAGGATGACCGGCGTCGGGCGCGCCGCCATGATTTCCCGGAGCGCTTCGATGCCGTTCATCTTCGGCATTTCCAGGTCCATCACCACGACATCGGGCGCAAGTTCCCGCGTCAGCCGAAGGGCTTCTTCGCCGTCGCCGGCAACCCCGGCGATCTCGAACCGGCCCGATAAGGTGATCAGATCGCCGAACACTCTGCGCATGAAAGGGGAATCGTCCACGAGCAGGACCCGGTATTTGTCCATGTTTGCTCCCCCTCTCTTGCTTCTCGGCGGCGAAATTCGAGGATCATCCCCAAATCCGTCTGATGCGGCTCAGAAAACCGCGAATGCCCGCAGGCGCGGCCGTCCTCTCTTCCATGAGGAAACTGGAAGCGATGCGGTCGATGCCTTTGGCCGCCGGACAGTGGGGATAGGCGTGCAGCAACGGAACCTGCTTCTTGACGGCCTTGGGCACATGCTGGTCGTCGGGAACGTACCCGAGCGGCAAGATGTCCAGGCCGAGAAACCTCGCCGCCACCCGCCGGAAATGATCCGCCGTCTGGATGCCTTCCCGTTCGTCGGCCACCCGGTTGATGACCAGGCGGAACCGGACCGGTTCGCCTCCGGCGCTCACCATTTTGATCAGCGCGTAGGCGTCCGTGACGGCGGTGGGCTCCGGAGTGGTCACGACGATGGTTTCGTCCGCCGCCGTGATGAACCGCGCTGTTTCCTTTGACAGGCCGGCGCCCGTGTCAAAAAGCACGAAGTCGAAATGCCCGTGGAGTTTTTCGACCTCGGTGACGAAGTATTCCAGCTGTTCCTCGTCGAGCCGGAGCAGGTCGAGGAACCCCGATCCCCCGGCGATGAAGCGCAGACCCCCCGGTCCTTCCTGGATGATCTCCCAGATGGTCTTTTCCTTTCGCAAGAGATGCACCAGGTTGTAGCGGGCGGGAGAGCCCAGCAGAACATCGATGTTGGCCATCCCGATATCGGCGTCGAACACGAGCACGCTGTGCCCCCGGTTGCGGAGGGCGATGGCGAAATTGAGGCTGAAATTCGATTTGCCGACGCCGCCCTTTCCGCTGGTGACGGCGACCACGCGGGTCGTCCCCGGCGCCGTCCCGATCCTGGCCCGGACCCGTTCCCTCAGGGCTTGCGCCTGATCATGCATAGGCTATTCCCCCAGCAGGCGGCGAACCAGATCTTCCGGGTCGAAGACCCGGATGTCGTCGGGAACCGTCTGGCCGCACGTGATGTACGAAATGGACAGGCCGAAGTCCTGGACCAGGTTGAGAACCGCGCCGTACGAATCGGTTTCGTCCAGCTTGGTGAGCAGCAGGCCGTCAACGCCGTACTTGACAAAATGGGAGGCCACCGTTTTCATGTCGCTGTACTTGTGGGTCATGCTGAGCACCAGGTACGTCTGGGCGTTCTCCCCGGGCGACAGAAGGGCATTGACCTCGGAAACGAACAATTCGTTGCGGTAATTGCGTCCCGCCGTGTCCATCAGCAAGAGGTCCCGATCGGCCAGCTTGTGGAAAGCCTTGTGCAGCTCGGCGGGTGAAAACACCACTTCCATCGGCACATTGAGGATGTTGGCGTAGGTCCTGAGCTGATCGACGGCCGCGATCCGGTAGGTATCCGCCGTGATGAACCCGACCGAACGCCGGTATGTAAGCGTCTGTTCGGCGGCCAGCTTGGCAAGGGTGGTCGTCTTGCCCACCCCCGTCGGCCCGACCAGACGGACGATGCGGGTATCCGCGGTAATGCCTTTTCCCGTGAAGGGCTCCAGCCACTCCAGCAGAATCTCCCGCGCCGCCTCGGCGGGGTCCTTCCGGTCCGCCTCCAGCCGGTTCTGCAGTTCCTCGGCGAAACGTTCCACCAGAGAGGCCTCGACGCCTTGATCCGCAAGCCGGCGCGACCAGCGGGCCGCCGGTTCGGGAAGGGTATTCAGCGTCTGTTGTCTGGCCATGCGGAGGACCATTTCCTTCACGGCGCGCAGTTCCCGCATGAGCTCGTCCCGGTCTCCCCCGGAGACGGGTTCCGCTTCTCCCGCCGCAGCCGGACGGAAGCCGGAAGCCGGGCCGGAAGCGGCCGGTTCCGTTCGGGCATCCGGGAACAGCGCCTGGGACGAAGCAGGGGTTGAAACCGAAGCGGATGCCGGGGAAGGCTGATGCTGGTTCGCGTACCGCTCCCTTACGGCCTGCGAAGGCATCAGCGTGGCGATGCCCGTGACGGCGGAAGCGTCCGCCGGTCCGGCCGCGGCGGAGGTCTGCAGGCCGTCCGGCCGCTCCGCCAACGCCTGGCGGTGCATCGCCAGCGAGCGGGCGGCCGCCCGCGCCCGGGTCAGCGACGCTTCGTCCACCGCGGCGATCACTTCCACGCGCCGCTTGCGGAACATGCCGAGAAACCCGCCTTCGCGAATTTCCTTCGTGCCGAGGATGACGGCGTCGGGTCCCAGTTCGCCGCGGATCTGCTGCACCACCCCGGGCAAATCGTCCGCCACGTACCTTTTGACCTTCATATGCTCACCACCCCGACGCTCTGCACTTCAACGTTCGGTTCCAGTTCGCTGTACGACAGCACCGGAATGTCCTGAAGGCTGCGCTCGATCAGGTTGCGCACGTGCATCCGGACGGCCGGAGAAGTCAGGACGATGGGCTGCTGGCCGGATTGCGCCATGCGGCTGGCATGTTCCGCCACGAGCCGCTGGATCGTCTGCGCCGAAACGGGATCCAGCGCCAGGTAGCTGCCGTGTTCCGTCTGCTGGACCGCATCGGCGATTTTCTTTTCCGTGGACGGACTCAGCGTGATCACCTTCACCGGGCCGCCCGATCCGGCGTACTGCTGCGTGATTTGCCTCGACAGCGACTGGCGGACGTATTCGGTGAGCACGTCCGGGTCCTTCGTCCACTTTCCGTAGTCGGCCAGGGTCTCGAAAATGGTCACCAGGTCGCGGATGGAGATTTTTTCTTTCAGCAGCTTGGCCAGGACTTTCTGAATGTCGCCGATGGTCAGCGTGTTCGGCACCAGTTCCTCGACCAGCGTCGGATAATGTTCCTTGACGCTGTCGATCAGCGTCTTCGTCTCCTGGCGGCCGAGGAGCTCGTGCGCGTGCTTCTTGATCACTTCCGTCAAATGGGTGGCCACGACGGAAGGCGGATCCACCACGGTATAACCGGCCAGTTCCGCGCGTTCCCGCATGGATTCGTCGATCCACAGGGCCGGAAGGCCGAAGGCCGGTTCGCGCGTTTCAATCCCGGTGATCGATTCGTCCTCGGTCCCGGGACTCATGGCCAGGTAATGCTGTAACAATAATTCGCCGCGCGCCACCGTATTTCCTTTAATTTTGATGACATATTCGTTCGGCTTGAGTTGAATGTTGTCGCGGATGCGGATGACCGGGACGATCAGCCCGAGCTCAAGGGCGCACTGCCGCCGGATCATGATGATCCGGTCCAGAAGGTCCCCGCCCTGCTGGGTGTCCGCCAGCGGGATCAGGCCGTAGCCGAATTCGAATTCGATGGGATCGACCTGCAGCAGGCTGAGGACGCTCTCGGGACTTCGCACTTCCTCGATCTGCTTTTCCTCCACCATCTGTTCCTCGGCCTTTTTCTGCTTGTCCAGACCGCTTTGCATCTGGAAGCCGGCGAACGCCATGAGCGCCGCGAAGGGCAGCGTGGCGGCCAGGCCGATGGGCGTGGCGACGCCCAGCATGAAGATGGTCCCGGCGACAATGAACAGGAGCCGCGGATAGCGCAGCACCTGGGAGGCCATGTCCGTCGCGAGATTGTTCTTGGACGCCGCGCGCGTGACGATGATGCCGGTGGCCGTGCTGAGCAGGAGCGCGGGAATTTCGCTGACCAGGCCGTCGCCGATGGTGAGCACGGTGTACTTGTGCATCGATTCGGCGAAGCTCAGGCCGTCCCGGATCATCCCGACGGCGAAGCCGGCGATCAGGTTGATGAACACGATGATGATGGTGGCGATGGCGTCGCCCCGGACGAATTTGCTCGCGCCGTCCATCGCGCCGTAAAAATCGGCTTCCCGTTCGATGTCGGCGCGGCGTTCCATCGCCTGCTGTTCGTTGATGAGCCCGGCGTTGAGGTCCGCGTCGATGGCCATCTGCTTGCCGGGCATGGCGTCGAGGGTGAAGCGCGCCGCCACTTCCGCCACGCGCTCCGCGCCGCGGGTGATGACGATGAACTGGACAATGGTCAGGATGAGAAAGACGATGAAACCGATGGCCGTGTCGCCTCGGGTGACAAAGGTCCCGAACGTCTCCACGACCTTGCCGGCTTCCCCTTCGGTCAGGATGAGCCGGGTGGTGGAGATGTTCAGCGCCAGCCTGTACAGCGTAAGCACCAGGAGGACCGTCGGAAACACGGAAAACTGCAGCACGTCCTCCGTGTTCATCGCCAGGAGCAGAACGAGCAGCGACAACGAAATGTTGATGATGAGCAGAAAGCTGAGCAGCTGGTGGGGAAGCGGCACGATCATCATCAGCACGATGCCGATGACGCCGACCAGGATGAACAGGTCCCGGATTTTCACCGTCGCTTCCCTCCTTCCCGTTCCTCACGCGTTCGGTTCGTCAGGCGCAAGTTCCGCCGGGGTGCGGCCGCCGGACGGCAGCGCCGGAGCGGCCGCGGCCCGCCGTCAGGCCTGCCGTCTTCCCTTGAGCCGATAGACGTAGGCCAGCACTTCCGCCACGGCATGATACAGATCGGCCGGGATCGTATCGCCGATTTCCGTCCTTTCGTACAGCGTTCTGGCGAGAGGGCGGTTCTCGACGATGACGACGTCGTGGGCCCGCGCGATTTCGCGGATGCGGATCGCCAGATAGTCGGCGCCCTTGGCCACCACCTTCGGGGCTTCCATCGTCGCCCCGTCGTATCGCAACGCCACCGCATAGTGGATCGGGTTGGTGATGACCACGTCCGCCTTCGGCACTTCCTGCATCATCCGCATGAGCGCGAAGCGCCGTTGCTTCTCCCGGATTCTGGCCTTGACCTTGGGATCGCCTTCCGCCTGCTTGTGCTCGTCCTTGATGTCCTGTTTGCTCATCCGCAGGCTTTTTTCATGTTCATAACGCCGATACGCGTAGTCGGCAAGGGACAGGATAAAGAGCAGCACGGCGACGAACAGGATGAGACGCGCCACCAGATCGGCGGTGTAGGCGAACATTTGCTGCACGGGCACGTTCGCCAGCAGCAGAAACCGGTCCCGTTCCGCCCAGAGCAGGATGAAGACCACCAGGCCGACCACGGCCAGCTTGAGAACGCTTTTGACCAGTTCCACCACGGAGCGCCAGCCGAAGAGGTTGCGAAATCCCGTAATCGGATTGAGCCGGTTCAGATTCGGCTTGAGCATCACCGGCGTGAACAACAGGCCGAACTGGAAGTAGGCGGCGGCCACGGCCATGACAAGGGCCACCGCGAAGATCGGCCCGAGCAGCCAGGCCAGCTGCACGACGTATGCGGTGAAAAACTGGAACACGTTGCCCGGCGTGATTTCCATCGTCAGGTTGTGTTCCAGAATCCCGCCGAACAGGCCGAACAGGCGGTTCCCGAACCAGGAACCCAGGACCAGCAGGCACAGCAGCGTGCCCAGCAGCACCATGGCCGAGGGCACCTCCGCGCTTTGCGGAACCTGACCTCTTTTGCGGGCCTCCTGGCGTCTTTTCGGCGTTGCCTTTTCCGTTTTTTCCCCCGCGAAGAGCTGCAGGTTCATCGGCAGCGGGCGGCGCACGGGATTGCCTCCCTTCCGGGCGCGCGGACGATCACGAACCGGCAATGGCCAGCCATTCCCTGAGCGCGCCGAACATCCGGTCGAAAATCATTCGCAGCAAAACGCCCAGCCCGGGCATCATGAGCATCAGGACGATCAGGCCGACGAGAATTTTCAGCGGAATGCCCAGGACGAAAACGTTGAATTGCGGAGCGGTTCGGGCGAGCAGCCCCGTGGCGACGTCGGACAGAAACACCGCCACCATCACCGGCGCCGCGATTTGCAAAGCCATCAGAAAGGTGCGGGAAAACGTCTCCGTCAAAAATTGCGTCAGGGCTCCCCCGTAAATGTTCTGAAAAAAGTTGTTTTCCAGGGGAAGCCACCGGTAACTGTCCATGACGGCGCCGAGCAGGTAATGGTGCCCGTCGATGGACAGAAACACCAGGATCGCCACCATGAACTTGAGGTTGCCGACCACCGGGCTTGCAACGCCGGTCAGGGGGTCGATGATGTTGGCCAGGCCGAAGCCCTTTTGCAAATCGACAAAGCCCCCCGATATTTGCACGACGGCGAAAAACAGATAGGCGACGAAACCGAGCCACAGGCCCGCCAGCACTTCCCGGATCACCAGCAGAATATACCGGTTGTCCGTCACGACCTCCGTATCCGTCCCGAGCGTCAGAAAGACGAGCAGCGACACGAAAAAAGCGAGCCCGATCTTGAACATGGCCGGGACGTTCCGTGAGCTGAACACCGGAGCGGCAACAAAAAACGAGGAAATCCGACAAAGAACAAGCAAAAAAGCGGGCCATGCCTGCAGAATCGCGTTCATGACACCCTCAGCCTATGTAATCCGCCAGATTTCCGAGAAGCCTCGCCGTGAAGTCGACCATCACGCTCAGGATCCACGGCCCGAACAGGAGCAGGGCGACGAACACGGCGAAGATCTTGGGGATGAACACCAGGGTTTGCTCCTGGATATGGGTGGTCGCCTGCAGGATGCTGACCGTCAGGCCGACGATCAGGGCCAATCCCAGAAGCGGCGCCGTAACCTTCAGTACGGTGAACAGCGCTTCCCCGGCCAATCCGATGACAAATTCCGCGCTCATCGCTCACCCTCCGGCTTCGGACATCAGGGCTGAAAACTGGCCAGCAGCGATTTGACGACCAGATACCAGCCATCCACCAGCACGAACAGCAAAATTTTGAACGGCAGCGAAATCATGACCGGCGGCAGCATCAGCATGCCCATGGCCATCAGGGTGCTGGCGACCACCATGTCGATGACGAGAAACGGCACGAAGATCATGAATCCCATCTGGAAGGCCGTCTTGATTTCGCTCAGGGCAAAGGAAGGAATGAGCACCGTCAGCGGGATGTCCTCGTAGGTGGCCGGCTTCTCCGCCTTGGCGTAATTGAGGAACAGAAGCAGGTCTTTCTCCCGCGTGTGTTTGTACATGAATTCCTTCATCGGCACGGCGGCCCTTTCAAAGGCTTCGGTCTGGCCGATCTCGCCCCTGAGGTACGGCTGCACCGCTTGCTCGTTGACTTTGGACAGCGTCGGCGCCATGATGAACAGCGTCAGGAACAGAGCCATTCCTATGAGCACCTGCGTCGGCGGCGTCTGTTGTGTGCCGAGGGAAGTCCGCACGAAACCGAGGACGATGACGATGCGCGTAAAACTGGTCATGAGCACCAGGATCGCCGGCGCCAGGCTGAGCACGGTGATGATCAGCAGGAGGGTCAGCGCGGAAGCGCCCACCGGTTCGGCGTCGGTGCCGATGGTGATGCTCACGATATCCTCGGCCGCCGCGCTTTTCCCCGTCCAGACGAGACCGGCGAGGGAAAGCGCGAAGCCGGCCGCCCATTTTCGCAATCGCTTCATGGCCTGTCCATCCGATCATCCTTGGAATGATCCTGGAGCAGCTGTTCCACGCGGGCTCTGCGCTCCGTAAGTTCGCGCAGCCGGCGCTGAAGGGACTGCTCGAAGGTCTCGCCGGAGACTTGTCCGTCCATCCGCCGCACCGGGTCCGAAGGTTGACCCGCGGATCGGCGAAGGAACCTTTCCGCCCATGCGGGCAGCCGGACCGGGCGGGAAGCGTCGGCTTCGTCCAGCGATTCCAGCAAGGCGGCGACCTCCCCGGGATCGCGGATCGCTTCGATCAGCGTCACGTCGTCGCCGACTCCGAGCACATAGATGCGGCCGTTCCATTCCACCGCCTGGATCGATTTGTTCGTCCCCAGCGCCATGCCGCCCAGATGCCGCATGGACCGGCTGGCCCAGAATCCGCGTCCCCTCCTGGCCAGAAGCCTTAGCAGCCACAACATGGCCGCAACGACCACGACAAGGACGAAGATGACCCAAAGCACTTCCCAGGCGAAGCTCGGGTACGCCTCTTCCGCAGCTACCGGGAGAGCGGGCATGGTCCGTTCTCCTTCGCCGTCAGCCAATGGTCTTCTTGATCGCTTCAATCACGCGATCCGCCTGGAACGGCTTGACGATGAAATCCTTGGCTCCGGCCTGGATGGCATCGATGACCATCGCCTGCTGGCCCATGGCGGAGCACATGATCACCTTGGCGTTGGCGTCCACCTTGCGGATTTCCTTGAGGGCGGTGATCCCGTCCATCTCCGGCATCGTGATGTCCATGGTCACGAGATCGGGTTGAAGTTCCTTGTACCGCTCGATCGCCTGGATGCCGTCCTGGGCTTCCCCGACGACTTCGTAGCCGTTTTTGGTGAGAATGTCACGAATCATCATGCGCATGAAAGCCGCGTCATCGACGATGAGAATGCGTTTCCCCATGTGCGGTCTCCCCCCAACGGATCTGGTTCGTGATCTTTATGGCCTAGATTTTCTGGATGCGGTCCCATTGGCTGATGATATCGGTGACGCGGACACCGAAGTTTTCGTCAATGACCACCACTTCACCCTTGGCGATCAGCTTGTTGTTGACCAGGATGTCCACGGGTTCGCCGGCCAGCTTGTCAAGTTCGATGACGGACCCCTGCGACAGCTCCAGGATCTCCTTGATCTGCTTGTGCGTCCTTCCGAGTTCGACGGTGACCTTCAAGGGAATGTCCAAAAGCAGATCCAGGTTGGTCTGTTCGGCCTGCGGATAGCCCCCGCCGCCGATGCTGCCGAACTGCACCGGCTGGACGCTGACGTTCCGGGTCATGGCGCCGTACGTATGAGGCTGTCCGGCCGGCGGTCCTTCCATCGGTCCGCCCGCCGGGCCTCCCGGCGGCCCGCCCGCGGGCCCTCCGGCCTGTCCGCCGTACGCCGCCCCGGACATGACGGGTTCCGGCCGGGATGCGCCCGCCGCGGCCGGTGCCGGCGGCGGGGACGAAACTCCCGCGGCGGCCGGCGCAGGTTCCGGCTGCGATTGCGTCGAGCCCATCAGCGAAGCCACCAGTTCCTTGGCGAACGGAATCGTCTGCAGCTGCATGATGGTGGAATCGACGAGATCTTCGATGGTCAACCGGAACGAGATCTTGATCAGGATGTCCCCTTCGGGGATGCTGGACAGTCCGATGCCCTTGGGCGCGTCCATGATGACGATGCCCGGCGGCGAGATGTTGACCAGCCGGTTGAAGATCGTGGACATGGACGTGGCGGCGGAGCCCATCATCTGGTTCATCGCTTCCTGGACGGCGCTGATGTGGATTTCGTTCAGCTCCGTGTCCTTCGGGTGGCCGTCCCCGCCCAGCATGAGGTCCGCGATGACCGCCGCGTCCGAGGTGCGGATGATCAGCGCGTTTACGCCCTCGAAACCCTCCAGATAGCTGACGTGCACCGCCACGTGGGGTTTCGGAAACTCATCCTCCAGCTTGTTCCGGTGGATGAGGGACACGTGCGGCGTGGTGATTTCCACCTTTTTCCCCAGCAGGGTCGAAAGCGCGGTGGCCGCGCTGCCAAACGTGATATTTCCGATCTCGCCAAGGGCGTCCTGTTCCAGCGGCGTAAGCACGTCGTAGATATCCGTGATTTCCTTGCCTTCCTCGCTGTCATCCGCGGAGTTCTGACGCAAAAGCGCGTCGATTTCCTCCTGCGACAGATAGTCCTTACCCGTCATCGTCTTCCTCCTCCACATCCTCGGTTACGATCTCGTCGATCTGGACGGCCATGCGGTCACGTACCGTTCCCGGACTGCCCAGATATTTCACCCTTTCTCCCACCCTGATGTTGAGCTTCTCGCCGACGGTCTTGTCCAGCGCGATCACGTCGCCGACCGAGAGGTTGAGAAATTCCTGCACGGTGATCCAGGAAGTGCCCAGCTCCACCACGATCGGC
This sequence comes from Paenibacillaceae bacterium ZCTH02-B3, assembly GCA_002159065.1. Classification (GTDB taxonomy): domain Bacteria; phylum Bacillota; class Bacilli; order Paenibacillales; family Paenibacillaceae; genus ZCTH02-B3. The sequence goes on from LZRV01000087.1 coordinate 42,923, forward strand.
AGTTTCGCCTTGGTGACGCGCTGCTCCAGCATCTCCACTTCTTCCGGAGCCCGCGATTTTTTCTGCGATACGAACCAGTGGTGCACCGACAGCTTCGGCATGATCGGTTCGATCACCACATGCGGGATACAGAGGTTGATCATGCCCGTGGTGTCGCCGATTTTCGTGCTCATCGAGATGAGCGCGATGGTTTCGTTCGGCGAAACGATCTGCATGAACTGCGGATTCGTTTCCAGCGTTTCGAGCCGGATGGTCAGATCGATCACCGTTTTCCAGGCTTCCTGCAGCGACGCCAGCGCGCGGCCGAACATGCGCTCCAGGATGATGGTTTCGATCTCCGTCAGCGAAGTGATCTTGGCGGGCGCGACGCCCATCCCGCCGAGCAGGCGGTCAAGCATGGCAAAGGCGACGTTGGGGTGCACTTCCAGCACCATGCGGCCTTCGAGCGGTTCCGCCTCGAAGATGTTCAGAATCGTCATCTTCGGGATGGAACGGATGAATTCGTCGTAAGGCAGCTGTTCCACCTGCACGACGTTGATCTGCACGAACGTTCTCAGCTGCGCCGAGAAGTACGTGGTCAGGTAGCGCGCGAAGTTTTCGTGGATGCGGGTCAGGCTGCGCAGGTGGTCCTTGGAAAACCGGACGGCGCGCTTGAAATCGTACACGCGGATTTTCCGCTGCTGCTCTTCCCGCTTCAGTTCTTCCGCATCCATTTCGCCGGACGACAGCGCGGCCAGGAGCGCGTCTATCTCGCTCTGCGAAAGAACGTCCACCACTTGGCGTTCCCCCCTTCCGATGACGTGCCGGCCGGACCGTCAGATCGGCGTCATGATGAAGTTCGTGATTTCCACCTTCGTCAGTTTGCCGTTGGCGATCGACGCCAGCACCGGGTTGATGGCGTTGATGAGCTCGGAAATCAATTTGTCCTTGCCCTCCACGCTCGACAGCTCCTCGGGACTCATCCTCCAGAGCGCCTTGTTGACGATGGGCCGGATTTCCACGTCCTTGATCTTGTCGAACGCTTCCCGGGTTTTCGCGCTGTCCAGCCGGAACGACAGGTCGATGACGACGACATAGCCGGGATCGGCGATGTTCGTGCGAATATTGGTCAATTCGGATGTGACCGCGAGCAATTCGTTCGCCGACAGCGGTTCGGGCTGGTCCGGCGCTCCTTCCCTGGGGGCGAAAAGGCCGCTCTGGTTCCCGAGGATGACGACGACGACGGCGATCAGCGAGATGGCCAACAGCAGCGAAACCAGCCAAGGCCACGTTCGTTTCATGACATTGCTCCTTCCTTGTCGGCATCATCCGGAGGATACGGCGCCGCCGCCGCTCCGTGGAGTCCGACAGAACGCAAATATTGCTGAATGGATCGAATCACATCCGAAGCGCTTTCGGTGACGATGTATTTTTTTCCGTTGACCAGCGTGATGAGCGTATCCGGCGTTTCTTCCACCGTCTCGATCATCAGCGCGTTCAGATGGAAGCGGGTCCCGTTGAGACGGGTGACCTGGATCATGGGGATCCCTCCCGCACCGCCCGGGGAGGAGGAACCCTCCTCCCCCGCGGTCTGACGGATGGCTGCGCTACTTACTCATTAACGCTTCAGATTGACGACTTCCTGCAAGATTTCGTCGGACGTGGTGATGATTCGGGAGTTGGCCTGGAATCCGCGTTGGGCGATGATCATTTCGGTAAATTCGACGGTCAGATCCACGTTGGACATTTCAAGCTGCCCGGCAATGATGGCTCCGGTGCCGTCTTCCGCCGAGTTGGGCGGAAGCAGGTCCCCCAGTTCGCCGTCCGGATTCGCGTTGACCGTCAGCCTATACAGGTTGCTGCCCACTTTCTCCAGCCCGCCCGGGTTCACCACGAGCGCCAGTCCGATCTGCGCGATTTCCACCACCGCGCCGGTGTCGTCAACGCCCAGCACGGATCCGTCCATCCCGATGGAGATGGAAGTGATTCCTTCGTCAATGATGATGGGCGCTCCGTCCGTCGACAGGACGAACAGGCCGTCGGCGTTCACCAGCTGCCGGTTGCCGTCAATGAGGAAATTGCCGGCCCGCGTCAGATACAGCGGCCCGTCGGCGTCGCCCGTCGGAGAAAGGACGAAGAAGCCGTCGCCGTCGATGCGCAGATCGAGCGGATTGTTGGTGGTCATGGCGCTGCCCGGCAGATGCAGCGTATCGATGGCGGACACCGTCACCCCAAGGCCCACCTGTTTGGGGTTGACGCCCCCCGTTTCGCCTTCCACCGGCGCGGTGGCTCCGGCCATCGACTGGCTCAGGATGTCCTTGAACATCACCCGTCCGGACTTGAAGCCCACGGTGTTGACGTTGGCGATGTTGTTGCCAATAACGTCAAGTTTGACCTGAAAACCGCGCATTCCGGATACGCCGGAATACATCGCACGTATCATTCGGAAAAACCCTCCTCGTTTGTGAGGTCAGGCCGCTTCCGTCGTTCCGCGGCCCCGGGCCCCCTTTTCAGGTCCGGCCCGTTCCCGGATGATGAAATCCGGAAATCACCCTTGCATTATCGAACGATGACGGCGCTGTCGATTTGCGTGAATACGTGTTCTTTCATGGACGCTCCGTCCATCGCCGTCACCACGGTGCGGTTCGGCACGCTGACGATCATGGCCACGTCGCGGTACAGCACCAGGGAATCCCTCGCCCCCTTGGCCGCGGCCTGATCCACGGCCCGGGCGATTTCGCCCAGCTGTTCCGGTCCGAAGTGGATGCCGCGTTGCCTGAGCCGCTGCTCCGCATGCTGGCTGAACTTGAGCTGCGTCTGTTGCAGGATTTCGCGGAAAGACGGCTCTTTCGCATCCGCCGGCGCGCTGCGCGGCTTCGTAACCGGATAGCCTCCGGTTACCCTGCCCGTCTGCCCGATGGGCAAATGCCCCGGCCACCAGCGATCGTTCATGCGTCCTCACCCGCTTCCGCGGGCGCTTCGGCCGCCGTGTCCTCCGGCTCGTCCGAGGGCGGCTCTTCCGGCTCTTCCGGCGTCGTCGCCGGACGCCCGACGTACACGATGTCGTCGGCCTTGATTTCCGCATCGCCGACCTTCGCGTACACTTCGCCGTTTCGGACCACGATGGAATCCACGACGCCTTTCCTTTCAACGATCGCGCCGGTGTCATCCCGTTCCGTCCAACCGATCTCCATGCCGATCAGATTGGCGGAAAGCGCCGCCGACTGGCGCAGGGCGTTCAGTTCCTTCGCGACGTTCATCATTTGCTCCAGGGCGGTGAATTGCGCCATCTGGGCGATGAACTCGCGGTCCTGCATCGGCTCGAGCGGATCCTGGTTGGCGAGCTGGGTCACCAGGAGACGCAGAAACTGTTCCCTGCCAAGTTCCTGTTGCGGCGTCCGCGTCGCCCGCTGCACGTTTTGCGACGAATAATGCGGCCAGACGTTCTGCGTGCCGGTCGTGTAGCCGGCCACTGTCGCCACCTCCTTGCCGGCGCCGCATCAGGCGGTCAGATTGATCGAGCTGCCGTAAATGTCCTGCAGGATCGCGGACCGTTCAAGGGCCGCCTCGAACTCCGACGCTTCGCGGTATCCGGCGCCCCGTTCTTCGCGGAACGTTCCGTGACGCCCGTCACCGGAACCCTGCTGCCGTCCCTGATGCTGCATGTGGGCGAGCACGGAGCCCGAAGGCGATTGCTGGACCACTTCCATCCGCTCCACCTGCAGGCCGTGCACCTGGAGCGCCGCCTTGAGCTGGACCATCTGCGCTTCCAGCATTTCCTTGGCCATGCCGGTGACGGTGACGAACTGGGCCGTCAGCACGCCATTTTGCAGCGACAGGCGGATGTCCACGTGACCGAGGTGCTCGGGATGGAGCGAGATGCGCGCCTCGGTGACGCCGTTTGCGCCATGCAGCGCAAGCTTCTTCACCAGGAAGGGCGCAAGCTGGTCCACCAGCCGTTGCACGGGAATTTTCGGCGGCTGTTCCGCTCTTTCCGGCTGGACCGCTTCGCTCAGGCCGCGCAGCATCCAGACCGGAACGGGACCGTTTTCCGCCGGCGATTCGGCCCCCGCGGGCAATGCCGCCGTCCGGCCGGCCAGGCGCGAAGCGCCTTCTCCCTGGCCCTCGCCGCGGGAGAGCACAACCACCTGTGTCCGGGAAGCCGGCTGCTGCGCTTCGTCCCGCAAGATCGGCGCGGAATGCGGCACTTCCGCCGGGCGCAAGGGGGTCTGCGCCGTTTGCGCGTTCCCGCCGGGAAGCTGTGCCGTCCCTTCGCCGCCGGCCGGCGACGCCGGGAGGTTCCCCTGACCCGCGGATTTCGCCAGGGACACAAGCTGCTGAAGCTCCTCCGCCGGCGAACCGGTACCTGAAACCGCCGGCTGCCCCTGCTGAAGCAAAAGCCGCAGCGTCTTCGCCAGTTCCGCCCCGCCGGGAGACTTCGCCAAAGCGGCCAAAATTTCCTGCAAACGCGCTCCTTGAGCCGCGGCGCGGGTGTCAAACGGACCGTCTTCCGCCGTGGCGCCCGTCTGCCCGATCCCCAGCGCGGCAAGCAGCGTCACCAGAACATCCGGCGTCATTCCCTCCGGCAAAGCCGACGCGTCTGCCGACGGCCGGCCGGCCGTTTCTTCATCCGCCAGACCCAGGAGACGCAACAACCCGTCGGCCCATTCGCGCAGCGCCGCAAGGAAAGCGTCGCCTTCCGCGGTTCCGGCAAGCCCCGCCGACGGATCGGTCCGGAAACCAAGCCACGGCATCGCCGCAAGGCCGGGAGCCGAAGAGAAGCCGGCGTTTGGCGCCAGGATCCGCCACAAGGCAGACGGCAAGGGCATGCCGCTTCCGCCCGCGCCGTCTTCCTGCGCGCCGCCCTGGATCAGACCGGCGAGCATCCGGGAGAACTCCGTCTGCGGCGCCGCTCCTCCGGCGGCCGCCAAGTCCTGCCGAACCGCGGGCGCGGCGGCGTTCGCCGCCAGAACCAGATGCATGTCCGCACGCATGTTTTTCACCTCCTTTCACAGGCAGGTTCCGCCGTATGGGCATATGACTTAAGCCGTGTTATCAGGCGGACCTTCTCTTCACGTACCGGACGGAATGAGCTCCGCCACGAGGGACGCCGTCGTCTGGCTGTCCCTGGCCGTCATGGCGCCCACCACCTGGCTGCGGGTCGCGTTGTCCATGCTTGCCAGGATATAGAGCGCCTTGTTGCGGTTGTTTCCGGCCATCTCGAGGATCAGCGCGGCGGCCTGTCCGGCATCCATGAACGCGAACGTGCCGCCCAGTTCCTCGGCCTCCAGGACCAGCCCGGTGTCCAACAGCCGCTCTTCCAGTTCGCGCACGCGAGCCTGGAGCGCCGCCAGCTGCCGTTCCTCCACGGGAAAGCGGTCCTTGAGCATGGCCGTCAGTTCCGCGGCCCGCTGCGGGTTCATCCGCTCAAGGATGCGACCGCGCGTCGCCTCGGGCATGTATTCGAGCACCAGCGCCGCTTCTTCCGCCGTCATGTTTTCCAGAATCGGCGCCGCCCTGCTGGGCGTCATTCTGGCGTACATCTCGGCGAGGGAACGGATGCGCGCTTCGTATTCCGCCGTGGTGATGGCCCTGTCCGCAAGGCTGGCGGTCAGCTCCTCCACCTGCGCGCGCAGTTCGGCGATTTCCGCCTCCTGCCGGCGTGTCGTTTCGACGGATTGCCGCAGCGTTTCCTCCCGCTCGGCCAGCATCGCTTCCAGCTCGCGGATGCGCTCCCGGGCGTTCCGCGCGGCCGTCTCCTCCGGCGTCCGAGGCGTTTCCCCGGCCGCAGGCTCCGGCAACCATTTGCCGACCACCGGAATCTTGCGGCCGAAATCCAGCGCTTGACTTCTGAGGTCCATGTCAAAAATCAGAAGCAGGATGCCGAGGAGCAAGGCCGTGAACAAAACGGGCGTGATCAGAAAAAGGATGCGTTCCAGCCATCCGGCTCCGTCTTTTTCCGCCTTCGCTTCCGCCACGATCTTCCCCCCGTTTCCCCGGCCTGACGCGGTCTAAACGTTTTCGCCCGCCGTGCGTCCGGCGGATTTCCGACCGCCGCGCCGCTCAGACGCGCGCGGCGCGGGCGGCCTTGACCGCCGCCAGATCGTCCAGCTCCTTCTGCTCCATCCGGTTCCACTCCAGCCGGAAACGCTCCCACGCCTTTTCCCGCTGGTTCAGCCACACTTTTTCATCGACCATCTTGTCCGCCAGCCGCCGCAGCCGTTCCCGCACGACCTCTTCCGCGCGCCGGACGGCTTCGGTCTGGCTGCGGATGCGCGAGTCGAGCACCAGGACGTAGGCTTCCATCTGCCGGAGCCGCGCCAGCGGAACCGGGCGGGAAACTTCCTCTTCCAGGCGGCCCGCCGCCTCCTCCCTTTCCCGCACCAGGCGGGCGAGCCGCTCTTCTTCCGCGTGAAGCTCGCCGAGCGCGGCGGCGTAGGCCCATTCGGCCATCGATTTCTCGCCGCTCTTCAAATCGACGATTTTCTGAAAGGGATAACGGAATCGCATGACGGCTCTTCTCATCCTTTCCGGAACTCGGTGATCAGGCGCTCCCGCGCTTCTTCAAACGACACCTTCTCGTCGACTTCCTGCCTCGTGTACGCGTTGATCCGGTCGATATATTCGATCGCCGCGTCGATGTCCGAATTGCTGCCCCTTTGATAGGCGCCGATATGGATGAGATCTTCCGCTTCCCGGTAGACGGCCAGCAGCTGTTTCAGCCGGGATGCGGCTTCCATCTGCTCGGGCGAAACGATGTCCTTCATCAGCCGGCTGACGCTGGCCAGCACGTCGATGGCCGGAAAATGTCCCTTGTTGGCCAGTCTGCGGTCCAGCACGATGTGGCCGTCGAGAATGCCCCGCACCGCGTCGGAGATCGGTTCGTTCAGGTCATCCCCGTCCACCAGCACGGTGTAGAAGGCGGTGATCGATCCGGCGGCGCTGGTCCCCGCCCGCTCCAGGAGTTTGGGGAGCGCGGCGAACACCGACGGCGTGTAACCCCTTGTGGCCGGCGGTTCGCCGATGGCCAGTCCCACCTCGCGCAACGCCATGGCATAGCGCGTGAGGGAATCCATGAGCAGCATGACGTTCAGGCCGCGGTCGCGGAAATACTCGGCGATGGCCGTCGCGATGAGGGCTCCCTTGATCCGGATGAGCGCCGGCTGGTCGCTTGTCGCCACCACCACCACCGACCGGGCCAGCCCGTCCGGCCCGAGGTCCCGCTCGATGAATTCGAGCACTTCCCGGCCGCGTTCGCCGATCAGACCGATGACGTTCACATCGGCGGCGGTGTGCCGGGCGATCATCCCGAGCAGCGTGCTCTTGCCGACGCCGGAACCGGAAAAGATGCCGACCCGCTGTCCTCTTCCCACCGTCAGCAGTCCGTCGATGCAACGGATCCCCACGCCGATGGGTTCCCGGATGAGCGGCCGCTGCAGCGGATTGCCCGGCGCATTGTGCGTCGAATACCGCGGCAGCCCCGCCGGCAACCGGCTGCCGTCCAGCGGCCGGCCCAGGCCGTCCAGCACCTTGCCCAGGAGTTCCGTGCCGACGGGAATGGTCAGCGGCCGTCCGGTCGCCACCACGTCGCTGCCCGGGCCGATGGCCTGCAGGTCGCCGAGCGGCATGAGCAACACCCGGTTGTTGCGAAAGCCCACGACTTCCGCTGGAACAGGCTTGCCGCCCTTGACCGGATGGATCAGGCAGACGTCGCCGATGCTGGCGTCGGGACCTTCGGATTCCACCGTCAGTCCGATCACCTGGATGACCTTGCCGTTGATCCGGATGGGATCGATGTTCTTGAGCGCCTCCAGATACCGGCCCGCGTCAAGCGTCCTGACCGCCATCGCGTTCCCCCGCTTCTTCATCCGCCGCGGCCACCTGGAGGAGCGCTTCGCGGATTGCCGCAAGTTGCGTGTCCACCCGCGCATCGATGCTGCCGAAGGACGAGCGGACGATGCAGCCGCCGTTTTTTACCGCCGGATCGGGCACGATTTGGAGTTCGGCCTGGGAATCGATGACCGAAGCCAGTTCGTCCCTGGAGGCGTGGACGAAGGCGAATTGGTCCGGCGCCACGCACAGGGTGATGGCGCCCTGCTCCTTCCGGCGGGCAAGCGCTTCGGTGATCAGCTTGAGGGCCAATTCCGGAGAATCCGCCAGCTGCTTGCCGACGATTTTGCCGGCGATGCCGCAAGCCAGGTCCACCAGAAAACGCTCCGCCTCGCCGATGATGCGTTCTTTGGCCCGGTACGCTTGCTCTACCAGTTCCCTGGCCTGGGCGAGCCGTTCTTCCCACTGCCGCCGGACTTCCTCCTTCGCAAGGCGGAGGCCTTCCCGGTATCCTTCCTCATGGCCGGCCCGCCTTGCTTCCTCCGTGCGGGCGGCGTCCTCCTCGCGGCGCGCCTGCCACCAGGCTTCGATTTCCGCCTGCGCGGCCGCCTTCAGCCGCTCCGCCTCTTCCCTGGCCTCCTCAAGGATCTGCGCGGCGAGCCGCTCCGCGTCCCGGAACAACCGATCTCTTTCTGCTTCGACATCCGGGGGCAAAATTCCTCCGCCGTCCGGCCCGGTCCCGCCGTCCTGCGCCCCGCGGCGCAGGGACGCCTGCAGGCGGCGCTCGACCTCCAGCCGCTTGAGCTCCTCGAGGGTGATGACCTGGGAAGACTTGTAGAGGTTAGACAATGATATCGTCGCCTCCTCCGCGGGCTATGATGATTTCGCCCGCTTCTTCCAGCCTGCGGATCGTCGCGACGATGCGCGTCTGCGCCTCTTCCACGTCGCGCAGGCGCACCGGCCCCATGTATTCCATCTCTTCCCGGAACGTCTCCGCCATCCGCTTCGACATGTTGCGGAAAATGGCTTCCCGCACTTCCTCGCTGGCCACCTTGAGGGCCAGCTGCAAATCCTGGTTGTCGACTTCGCGGATGATCCGCTGGATGGAGCGGTTGTCCAGCGTGACGATATCCTCGAAGACGAACATGCGCTTCTTGATTTCTTCCGCCAGCTCGGGGTCCTGGATCTCGAGGGAATCGAGGATCGTCCGTTCCGTGCTGCGGTCGACGCCGTTGAGAATCTGGACGATCGCCTCGATGCCGCCGGCGCTCGTGTAATCCTGCGTGACGGTGGTGGACAGCTTCTGCTCCAGCACCCGCTCGATCTGGGCGATCACTTCGGGCGATGTGCTGTCCATCAGAGCGATGCGCCGGGCCACGTCCGCCTGCTTCTCCGGCGGCAGGGACGACAGCACCGCCGAAGCCTGGTCGGGGCGGAGATAGGACAGCACCAGCGCAATCGTCTGGGTGTTTTCGTTTTGGATGAAGTTGAGGATTTGCATCGGTTCCGCCTTGCGCGCAAAGTCGAACGGCCGCACCTGCAGGGTGGCGGTCAGCCGGTTCAGGATTTCCACGGCCTTGGCCGGGCCGAGGGCTTTTTCCAGAATCTCCTTCGCGTAAGCGATGCCGCCCTGGGTGAGGAATTCCTGCGCGACGCAGATCTGGTGGAATTCCGTCAGGATCGCGTTCTTTTCTTCGCTGTCGACCTTGCGGACGTTGGCGATTTCCAGCGTCAGCTGTTCAATTTCGTCATCCCGCAGGTGCTTGAACACCTGGGCGGAAACTTCGGGCCCCAAGGTGATGAGAAGGATGGCGGCCTTCTGTCTTCCGGACAATTGATGAACAGCTCTCGCCATCACACCCACTCCTATTCATCAACAAGCCAGGTCCTGAGCAGACTGACGAAGTCTTCGGGTTTGGTCTTGGCCAGATGCTCCAGCTGCCTGCGCACCATGTTTTCGTTGCGGATGAGTTCCAGTTCGAGGGCATGCTCGTCCTGGGCGGCCGCCAGGGCCTGCGCTTCCGCGGCCAGCCTTCTCTGCCGGCGCCGGCGGTACGCCATCGCCGCCGCCACGGCGCCCACCGCGGCGAGCCCGGCCAGAAGGGCCGGCCACCAGACGGCGAAGAAATTGGCCGGCTCCGGAGGCGGCTGGGTAAATTCCTGCGCAAATACGGATACGCGTTCGGCAAGGGCCTGGTTCGAAAGATCCAGGCCGGACTCGGCCAGCTGCGTGCGCACAAACTGGATGAGCATCTGCTCGATGTTGGCGAGCGACTCCGGCGTGACGGCGCCGGAATCGATGGCCACGCTGACCGCCAGATCCATGACCCGGTAAGGGCCGTATTCGATGTTGTTGATGATGCGGTTGTAGTCGTAGTTGATCGTGCTGCTCGTTTCCTCGGACACGGTCGTGCCGGAGCCTCCGGCCGCCGGGTAATTGGGGATGTCCGTCTGTCCCGTTCCCACGACGCCGCCGGGCTGTCCGTCCGTTCCCTGGAACGTGCTCATCGTGTTCTGTTCGCTGACCACGATGCCGCGATTGTCGTTGTTCGCCAGCGGCTGCACCAGCTGCTCCTGGGTCACTTTCCGGTCGAAATTGAGCGCCGCCGCGACGCTGACCACCATGTTTTCAATGCCGACAATCCGTCCGAGGAACGTCTGGATGTTGCGCTTCATGTCGTTTTCGAATTGCCGGCGGATTTCCATCTGGGTGTCCGCGACGCCGCTCGAACCGCCCGCGCCCAGAAGCCTTGCGGAAGGTTGCAGTTCCTCGTATTGGCTGGTGATGGTGATGTCCTCGATATGTAAGTTGGGCACCGACGTTTTGACCAGGTTGAAATAGCTGTCGATCTGTTCCTGGGTCGGCCTGAATCCCGGTTTCAGGGTCAGCCGCACGGACGCCAGCGCCCGTTCCCTTTCTTCCTGGTTCAAGAACACGCTCTCTTCGGGCAGGGTAACCAGCACCTTCGCCCGCTGCACGCCGGTCATGCCTTCGAGAAGCTGCTGGATTTCGCCGTTCAGCATGTTGCGGTACCGGACCCGGAATTCCTGGTCGGTCATGCCCAGGGCCGAAGAGGAGCGGCTGAGTTCGGCGAAACCGATGGAACCGCTTTGGATCAGGCCTTGCGCGCCCACGTCCACCCGCACGCGGTCGGCGACGGCGCTCGGAACGGCGATGGCCGTCCCGCCGTTCAGGAGGCGGTAGGATACGCCGGCGCCTTCCAGATGTTCGATAATGGCTGCGGCGTCATTGTTGTCCAGGTTCTGAAACGCGACCTCGTATTCGGTTCGCGTCAGCAGATAGATGAGGACGATGATCACAACAAGCAGCAGGACCGCGGTCACGGCAAGCACCGTTTTTTGCTTCCGATTGTATTGGTTCCAGAATGCAAGGAGTCTGTCGCGAACCTGCAGCCATCTCTCGTTCAATTACGCCACCTCGCCAACAGGACTTGCCGCAACGGGAGTTCAACCGGCGGAATCAGGAATTACAGCTGCATCCGCATGATTTCCTGATAGGCTTCGATGACCTTGTTTCGGACCTCGGCGGTGAGCCTCAGGCTGAGCTCCGCTTTGGCTGCGGCAAGCATGACGTCGTTGACGTCGGCTTCTCCGATGATGAACAGGTCGTTGACGCGATGGACCTCATGTTCCGCGGCGGCGACCTGGTCCAGCGCTTTTTTCAGGTAATCGGCGAAGCTTTCCGTCGCCTCGGCCGGCGTCGCTTCCGCGCGGACGCGATCCTGCAGTTTGGCCGGCAAGCCGACGGATGCAAGGGAAGCGGGATCAATCATGGTTCGCCTTTCCTCCCGGTGGAATCAGTGGTGTTCCGGTCACTGGCGACCGATTTCCAGGGACTTCATGAACAAGGCTTTGCTCGCGTTCAGCGCCGTCACGTTCGCTTCGTAGGAACGGGTGGCCGAAATCAGGTCGACCATTTCCTTGATGAGATCGACGTTGGGCATGCTGACCATGCCGTTTTCATCCGCATCGGGATGGGCGGGATTGTAGACCTGCTTGAACGGCGAGGGATCTTCCGCGATCCGCGTGACGCGCACGCCTTTCGTCGCCAGTTTGCCGTTCAGCACGTCGCGGAAATCGGCCCGGATCGGCTCCATGACCGTCATTTTTCGCCGGTAAGGCACGGGTTTTCCGTTTTCGAAGGATGCGCGCGTCGTTTCCGCGTTGGCGATGTTGGAGGCGATGACGTCCATGCGCAGGCGCTGGGCCGTAAGTGCCGACGCGCTGATGTCAAAACCGCCGAGCTTCAAGCCTCATCTACCTCCCCGTTATGCCGAGCCGCAGCATGCGGATCTCGTGGTCGATCTGTTGCACGTACAGGTTGTACCGGAGCTGGTTAGCCGCCAGAAGCGCCATTTCCCGGTCGATGTCGACGTTGTTGCCGTTATGGTTCAGCGTCGTGGACCGGTCCGTCACCACCCGGGGCTGAGGCGCGGGAGCGCGGCCCGGCATGTGGCCCGGCAAGAACGTCCGCAGAGGAAGTTTCTTATCCGGCCTCGCGCCAAGCTTCTCCGCCAGGAGTTCCTCGAACACGACTTCCGACCTCTTGAAATTGGGCACATCCGCATTGGCGATGTTGTTCGCCAGGACCTGCTGGCGCAGGGAAGCCGCGTGAAGGGCTCCGGCCAACCGCTCAAACGAAGCGCCTCCAAGCAAGTCCAATTGCCTCCCCCTCTCGTTCCCCGGAAAAATGAGACAACTCTCATGTAACCGGTATCTTATCCCTCATGCTTATTCCACATTGATCCACCATAATCCTTCTTCATTCACCAAGAGATTTTGATTTTCGCGACGACCGCCTATAAAAAAAACAATAAACCTTGCCGATAATTATTTTTTCGTAGCCAATAACGTCGAGTTTTATCGAAAATGAAAAAAATCTAAGGATTATCATCCAACATGCGTTCGCATTAGACAATAAGAAAAAAGCCCCGTTTTCCCGGGGTCTGGCGTCTCACAAAAATAAGTCCGGCATCGGACATTTCGGGGATCAGGGGAGGTCTTTGGTATCATCGCCGATTTTCAGTTCCTGCAAGAGATAGGGATTGAGAATCCGGATATAGGTGCCCTTCATGCCGAGGGAACGCGATTCGATGGTACCCGCGCTTTCCAGCTTGCGAAGGGCGTTGACGATGACCGAGCGGGTGATGCCGTAGCGGTCCGCGATCTTGGAGGCGACGAGCAGCCCTTCCCGGCCTTCCAGAGCCTCGAACATGTGCTGGGCGGCTTCCAGTTCGCTGAACGAAAGGGAACGGACGGCCACGGCCACCACGGCGCGGTTGCGCGCTTCCTGTTCCCGCTCTTCGGCCCGTTCGCGCAGGATTTCCATGCCCACGATGGTGGCGCCGTACTCCGCCAGAATCAGATCTTCCTCGCCAAAGTTTTCGTCCCGCCGTACGAGCAGCAGCGTGCCAAGGCGCTCGCCTCCGCCCGTGATGGGCACGATCGCCGTCATCATCCCCGCGAACGCCCCGTCCGTAAGGATGGGCGTCCCGTTCGGATCCCGGCCCGTGACCGTATCGGTCACGCGCAAAAATTGTTCGTTCGTCTCCCGGGAGAAGCGCAGCTCCCCGTTCTCCGTCCGTTCCAGCCAGGCCAGCTGGAACTCGGGGGAACAGGCCGAACCGAGCACCTTCCCCTTTCGGCTGACCACAAACACGTCGCTTTTTACCGTCTCCCGCAGCACTTCCGCCATTTCGCGGAAATTGACGGGCTTGCCGGCGGCTTTCTGGAGCAGCCGGTTGAGCGTGCGGACTTTTTCCAGCAAAGTCATCTCGCAAATTCCTCCGGACCGGTCACAGAATGTATTGGCTGAGGTCGCGGTTGCCGACCACGCCGGACAGTTTTTCCCTCACGTATTCCGCCGTGATTTCCAGTTCTTCGAGATGAAGATCGGGGGCTTCAAAGGACACGTCTTCAAGCAATTTTTCCAGCAGGGTGTGAAGCCGGCGGGCCCCGATGTCTTCGGTGTTGCGGTTCACTTCCTGGGCCATGCGGGCGATTTCCGCGATCGCCGCGTCGGTGAAACGGATCCGGACGCCTTCCGTCTCAAGCAGCGCGGCGTACTGTTTCGTCAGGGCGTTTTCGGGTTCCGTCAGGATGCGGATGAAATCCTCGTCCGTCAGGCTGGACAGTTCCACGCGGATCGGAAACCGCCCCTGCAGCTCCGGAATCAGGTCCGAAGGCTTGCTCATGTGGAAAGCGCCGGCGGCGATGAACAGGATATGGTCGGTCTTGATCGGACCGTACTTGGTCATCACCGTGCAGCCTTCCACGATCGGCAAAATGTCGCGCTGCACGCCCTCGCGCGACACGTCGGGACCGTGGCCGTGTCCGGAACTGGCGATCTTGTCGATCTCGTCGATGAAAATGATGCCCGACTGTTCGGCGCGGCGCAGCGACTCGCTGATGACGTCGTCCATATCGATCAGCTTCGCGGCTTCCTCCTGGATGAGCGCCTTGCGCGCCTCGCGGACGGTCAGCCGGCGTTTTTTGCGCCGCTTCGGAAGCAGGTGCCCGAAGAGCTCCTGCATGTTGTACCCGAGCTGGTCCTGGCCCTGTATCGAGAACATGTCCAGCAGCGGGGTGGCGGTTTCCTCCACTTCGATTTCCACCATCTCCCGCTCCAGTTCCCCGGTTTCCAGTTTCCGCCGGACTTCGCGCCGCCTTTCAAGCAGAGCGGGATCCGCCGGTTCGGGTTCCTCGGCTGTCGGCTGGTGGGCGCCAAACAACATCTCCAGCGGGTTGCGCTGCGGCCTGGAGCGGGACGGCGACGGCACGAGCAGGGCCGCCAGGCGGTCGTTGGCCGCCCGCTCCGCCTGCGGGCGCACTTTCTCCTCCCGCTCTTCCTTCACCATGCGGATCGCCGTTTCCACGAGATCCCGCACCATGGATTCCACGTCGCGGCCGACGTAGCCAACCTCGGTGAACTTTGTCGCTTCCACCTTCACGAAGGGCGCGTTCACCAGCCTGGCAAGCCGGCGGGCGATTTCCGTCTTGCCCACGCCGGTGGGGCCGATCATGAGAATATTTTTCGGGGTGACTTCGTCGCGCAGCGCCTCGGGAAGCCGGCTGCGCCGGTAACGGTTGCGCAGGGCGATGGCCACCGAACGCTTCGCCTGTTTCTGGCCGACGATGTATTTGTCGAGCTCCGCCACAATCTGACGAGGGGTCAGGGCATCGCTCATCGGACCCCCTCCTTGACGTTCAGATTTCTTCCACCACGATCCGGTCGTTCGTAAACACGCAGATTTCCCCCGCCACGCGCAGGGCCGCTTCCGCGATTTCCCGCGCCCCCATCTCCGGCGCGTGGCGCTTCAGGGCCCGCGCCGCGGCCAGCGCGTAGCCGCCTCCCGAACCGATGGCGAGAATGCCGTCGTCGGGTTCGATGACCTCGCCTCCGCCGGAAATGAGAAGAAGCCCGCCGGCGTCCATGACGATCAGCATCGCCTCCAGGCGCCTCAGCACCCGGTCCGACCGCCAATCCTTCGCCAGTTCCACGGCGGCGCGCTGCAGATGGCCGCGGTGCTCCTCCAGTTTGCCCTCGAATTTCTCGAACAGGGTGACCGCATCCGCCACCGACCCGGCGAAGCCGGCCACCACGCGGCCGCCGTAAAGGCGCCGCACCTTCTTGGCGCCGTGCTTCATCACCAGCTGGTTGCCGAAGGTCACCTGGCCGTCGCCGGCGATGGCGCCCTTGCCATTGTGGCGGACGGCGCAGATGGTGGTGCCGTGAAACGTCCCGTTCATGCGCGCACGCCTCCCGCTTGCGCCGCCAGCTCGGCGGCGAACCTGTCGGTCCGCTCCAGGGCCCGTCTGGCGATCGCTTCGTTTCTCTCCTTCTTGCTCCGGATCCGGCGGTCCGGAGGCGGCATGAGGCCGAAATTGATGTTCATCGGCTGGAAGTTGCCGGGGTCCGCGGAGGTGACGTATCTCGCCAGGCTGCCGATGGCGGTCTCCTCCGGCCAGACGGCGGGCGCAAGTCCCAGGGCCAGCCGCGCGGCGTTCACGCCGGCGACCAGTCCCGACGCCGCCGATTCCACATATCCTTCCACCCCGGTCATCTGTCCGGCGAAAAACAGGGTGTCGCGACCCCGGAACTGGTACGTCGGCCTGAGCGCCCGGGGCGAATTGATGAAGGTGTTGCGGTGCATCACCCCGTAACGGACGAATTCCGCCCGCTCCAGCCCGGGGATGAGGGAAAACACCCGTTTCTGCTCGCCCCACTTCAGGTTGGTCTGGAATCCCACCATGTTGTACAGCGTGGCGGCCGCGTTGTCCTGCCTGAGCTGGACGACCGCGAAGGGCTGCCGCCCGGTGCGGGGATCGACGAGGCCCACCGGTTTCATCGGGCCGAAAAGCACCGTCTGTTTTCCCCGTTTGGCCATCACCTCGATGGGCATGCATCCCTCGAAGTAGATCTCCTTTTCGAATTCCTTGAGCGGCACCGTCTCCGCGGTGACGAGGGCTTCGTAGAAGACGTCGAACTCCTCTTCCGTCATCGGACAGCTCAGGTAGGCGGCTTCGCCTTTGCCGTACCGCGAGGCGACGAACACCTTGTCCATGTCGATGGAATCCTTCTCCACGATGGGCGAAGCGGCGTCGTAGAAATACAGGTATTCCTCGCCGATCAGGCGGCGGATGCGATCGGAAAGCGCCGGCGAGGTGAGCGGACCGGTGGCGACGATGACGATGCCGTCGCCGGGAATCTCCGTCACCTCTTCGCGCACGACCGTCACCAGCGGGTGTCCGTGAAGGCGGCGGGTCACTTCTTCGGAAAAACGTTCCCGGTCCACGGCCAGGGCTCCCCCCGCCGGCACGGCGTGCAGGTCCGCACAGGCAATGATGAGCGACCCGAGCCGCCGCATTTCCTCCTTCAGCACGCCGGCCGCATTGGTGAGGGCGCTCGCCCGCAGGCTGTTGCTGCACACCAGCTCGGCGAAACGCTCCGTATGATGCGCCGGCGTCATCCGCTCCGGCCGCATTTCGAACAGCCTGACCGGCACGCCCCGCGAGGCGATCTGCCAAGCCGCCTCGCTGCCGGCCAGCCCCGCGCCGATGACCGTGACGGGGAAAATCCTTTCATCGCTCACGGCTTCCACCTTCATCGTTTCCCTTCATTCGACCGCTTCTTCCCGCGGCGCCGCCTGCTGATGCGAGCAGGCCGTGCAGGACCATTGCAGCCGGCCCCGGCCGCGCTTTTCCACCATCAGGCCGCCGCATTTCGGACAGGGATTTGGCACCGGCCGGTCCCACAGCACGAAGTCGCAGGCCGGGTATCTGCTGCAGCCGAAGAACAGGCGCCCTTTCTTGCTTCGCCGTTCGAGGATCTGGCCTTCCCCGCAGGCCGGGCAGGAGGCTCCCGTGGACTTGACCACCGGCTTCGTGTTGCGGCACTCCGGAAAACCGGTGCAGGCGAGAAACCTGCCGAACCGGCCCGTCTTGTACGCCATCGGCCGTCCGCATTTGTCGCAGGTCTCGTCCGACAACTCCTCCGGCAGCTCCACTTCCCGCATTTCGCCTTCGGCGACGGCCAGGCGCTTCTCGAAGGATTTGTAGAAATCGTCCACGACCCGGACCCAGTCCAGCTTGCCTTCTTCCACTTCGTCCAGGTCGCTTTCCATGTGGGCGGTGAATTCCACGTCCAGAATTTCCGGGAAAAATTTGGACAGCAGGTCGTTGACCAATTCGCCCAGTTCGGTGGGCACCAGCTTCTTGTCCTTGATGGTCACGTAATTGCGCTTCTGGATCGTCTCCAGGGTCGGCGCGTACGTGCTGGGCCGCCCGATCCCCAGTTCCTCCAGCGTGCGCACCAGGCGCGCCTCCGTATAGCGGGGCGGAGGCTGGGTGAAATGCTGCTTCGGTTCAACGGCTTCGGCCTTGACCGTCTGCCTCTGCTGAAGGGGCGGCAGCAGCCGGTCTTCCTCGGCGGTGTTGTCGTCGGTGCCTTCCACGTACACCTTCATGAAGCCGGGGAAGCGCACCTTGGTTCCGACGGCCCGGAAGGTCGCCGGTCCCGCCGCAATGTCCACGGTCATGGTGTCCAGCACCGCGGACGCCATCTGGCTGGCGACAAATCGTTCCCAAATGAGCTTGTATAAACGATATTGGTCGCGGGAGAGATACGGTTTGACCGACTCGGGCTCCCGCATGACGGACGTCGGCCGGATCCCCTCGTGGGCGTCCTGGGCGTTGGCGTTTTTGTTCAGGTAGGCCCTCGGTCCGTCCGGAACGTAAGGAGCGCCGAATTTCTGGAGAATGTAGGCTCTGGCTTCTTCCTGGGCGACCGGCGAAACCCGGGTGGAGTCGGTGCGCATGTACGTGATCAGGCCGACGCTGCCCTCGCGGCCAAGATCCACCCCTTCGTACAGTTGCTGGGCGATCTGCATCGTCCGGGCGGCGCGGAAATTGAGCTTGCGCGCCGCTTCCTGCTGCAGCGTGCTGGTGGTAAAGGGCGGGGCGGGATGGCGAAGGCGTTCTTTTTCCCTGACGTCAGCCACGACGAAGGGCGCGTCGCCCATCCGGGCGAGCACTTCGTCCACGTCCGCTTGGCTCGCGAGTTCCTTTTTCTCCCCGTCCAGAGCGTAAAATTTCGCTTCGAATTTGGCGTCGCCGGCGGCGAGTCTGGCGGTGATCGTCCAATATTCCTGCGGGACGAAATTGCGGATTTCGTTTTCCCGGTCGATGATGAGACGAAGGGCGACCGACTGCACGCGGCCGGCGCTCAGGCCTTTTTTGACCTTTTTCCACAGGAGCGGGCTGATCTTGTAGCCGACGAGCCGGTCCAGCACCCGTCGGGCCTGTTGGGCGTTCACCAGATCCATGTTGATCCTGCGCGGCGACTTGAACGCCTCCGTGACCGCCTGCTTCGTGATTTCGTTGAACACGACGCGGCAGGGTTCGTTCTCGTCCAGTTCCAGATAGCTGGCCAGGTGCCAGGCGATGGCTTCGCCTTCCCGGTCGGGGTCGGCGGCGAGATAGACCTTTTTGACCTTTTTGCTCGTTTCTTTCAGATCCTTGAGCACGTTGCCCTTGCCGCGGATGGTGATGTATTTCGGCTGGTAGCCGTTTTCGATTTCCACGCCGAACTGGCTCTTGGGCAAATCCCGGATGTGGCCCATGGAGGCCTTGACGATGTATTTGCTTCCCAGATATTTGCCGATTGTTTTGGCTTTGGCGGGCGATTCCACAATCACCAGAGAATCCGCCACAACCACTCCTCCTCTTGGCTTCGCGAGTTTCCCCCGGCAGCCGCCGGGATTCCCGCGGGCGCGGCCCGGCGCGCCGTCCGGCAGGCCGCGGAACATGGCACCCCGGTGCGGGTTGCGCAAAAGTGCGCTTTATGAGATAGAATAGCGATTCTTTGGCGCCTGCGCAAACCCATCGTACTGCATTCCGTCCGGCGAGGTCAAATCGGGCGGATGCGGGACGGACGGATCAGACGATTTCGTACCGGAGTCCCGGGCGCTGCGCGATGCGTCCCGCGATTTGCAGACCGGTCAGGACGGCGTGCAGACGGCCGACGGGGATGCCGCTCTTTTCCGCCAGTTCGTCGATGGTGCAAGGAGCGTTCTCCAACAGGCGCAGGATGCGGCGTTCTTCCGGACTCCCTTCATGCCTTCCGCCCGCTTCGACGGCGGCCGAACGGGAAGCGTTCCGCCGGGAGGCGCCCGGAACGGTTGCGGGCATGGCGGCTTCCGGCCGCGCGACTCCGGATTGCGCCGCTTCCGCATGCGCGACTTTCGGTCGCGCCGTTGCCGGTCGCGCGGTTTCCGGCTTCGCGGCTTTGGGGCCGGCGGCTTCGGGCGAAGCGGTCCCCACCCGGGTTCCATCCCGCCTGGTCGCCGCGGCGGCGCCGGATTCGCCGAAAACCGGGCCCGCGGCACCCGGTTCCGGCACTTCCGGATCATCCTGCGCGTGCGGATCCGGCACGTCCGCGACTTGCGCCGGAGAAACGTTGTCCGCTAGGCAATAGGCGTATTCCCCGATCAGGTCCCCCGCATCGATCAGGAGCCGGACGCCGTCCTTCCGGGTGAGCCCGAGAACCCCGACGCTCTTGGGCGAGGTGATCGGACCCGGCACGGCAAACACGCCGCGCGAATACTTCAGGGCCCAGTCGGCGGTGTTCAGCGCCCCGCTGCCCGTTCCGGCTTCGACGACCACGGTGGCGTGGGACAACCCGGCGATGATCCGGTTGCGCCACAGAAACGACCATTTGTCCGTCGCGGCGCCCGGGGGAACCTCCGACAGCACAAGTCCCGTTTTCACGATCTGGCGGTACAGCCCGCGGTTTTCCGCCGGGTACGGGTGATCCACGGGCGTGCCGAGCACGGCGATGGTCCCGCCGCCGGCTTCCCCCGCCGCCCGCATCGCCCCGATATGCGCGGCGGTGTCGATGCCCCGGGCCATGCCGCTCACGATGACGAATCCCGCCGAAACCAGCGCCGCGGCCAAATCCTCGGCCACCTTTCGGCCGTAGGCGGTGGCGGTCCGCGTCCCGACGACGGCGATCGACGCGCGGGCCGCCAGGGACCAGTCGCCCAGGGCATACAGCACCCAGGGCGGCTCGTTGACGACTTCCAGGGAGGACGGGTAATCGGGGTCCAGGCGGGTCACGACGCGAATGCCGCGCGACGCAAGCCGCCTTCTCGACGCTTCCATGGCCTCCGGCCTCAGGCGGCGGACCGCCGCCTCGGCTTCCCGCCGGCGAAAGCCGATGGCCATCCAGTCGCCTTCCCGCCACGACAAGGCTTCCTCTTTGTGCCGGCAAGCCATGAAATTGCGGATTCGGGTCCAGCCGACGCCTTCCGTCTCGTGAAGCCCGATCAGGATTTCCCTCAGCAGCGTGCTTCCATCGTCCATTTTATTCGCCCCGCCTTCGCTCATGTGTCCACCCCTCCGTGCCGGGACTTTCGTCCCGCCCATGTTCGTCCATCCGGCCGTTTCCCCTTGCCATGCCGGCCAGGCCATGGGACAAAAAACAGCCTTCCCTTCCCCGGGCGGGGAAAACGGAAGGCTGCCTGCCATTCCGGACGCGGTGCGGACGGGGGTCCGCCCGCCGCCTCACGCGGCGCCGCGTCAAAGCCGTGTTCGGTTATCCGGCGACATTCGTCAGGTTAGGCACTTCTCCAACAAGCCGCGCTCCTTCAGGACGGACACCAGCGTCTCCCCGATCTCGGCCGGCGTCGGCGCGACCTTGATGCCGCATTCGTTGAGCTTGGCGATCTTCTCCGCCGCCGTTCCCTTGCCGCCGGAGATGATGGCGCCCGCATGGCCCATCCGCCGTCCGGGAGGCGCCGTCGCGCCGCCGATGAACCCGACCACCGGCTTCGTCATGTTGGCGCGGATCCATTCGGCGGCCTCTTCCTCGGCGGTGCCGCCGATTTCGCCGATCATGATGACCGCGTAGGTGTCCGGGTCCTCATTGAACAGCTTGAGGACGTCGATGAACTCCATGCCCTTGACCGGGTCGCCGCCTATGCCTACCGCCGTCGACTGGCCGATGCCGCGCGTGGTGAGCTGGTACACCGCTTCGTAGGTGAGCGTGCCGCTGCGGGACACGATGCCGACGTGGCCTTTTTTGTGAATGTATCCCGGCATGATGCCGATCTTGCATTCCTCCGGCGTGATGACCCCCGGACAGTTGGGGCCGATCAGCCGGACGGGCTTCCCTTCCAGGTAGCGCTTGACCTTCACCATGTCCAGCACCGGAATGCCCTCGGTGATGCAGATGACCAGCTCCACCCCGGCGTCCGCCGCCTCCATGATCGCGTCGGCGGCGAAGGGCGGCGCCACGTAGATGACGGAAGCGGTCGCGCCGGTTTCCCGGACGGCGTCGCGCACCGTGTCGAAAACGGGCAGGGAAACCTTCCGGCCGTCTTCCAGGTCGAAATCCACCGTGGTTCCGCCCTTGCCCGGCGTCACTCCGCCGACCATCTGCGTGCCGTATTCCAGCGCGCCCTTGGCGTGAAAATAGCCGGTCTTGCCCGTGATGCCCTGGGTGATCACCCTGGTGTTCCGATTCACCAAAATGCTCATGGTTTTCACTCTCCACGGTTCTTTCTGCGTTTATTGCACCAGCGACACGATTTTCTGCGCGCCGTCGGCCATCGAATCCGCCGCCACGATCTTGAGCCCGGATTCGTTCAGGATCTTCTTGCCAAGCTCCACGTTGGTCCCTTCAAGCCGCACGACCAGCGGCCGGTCCAGACCGATCTCCCGGGCCGCGGCGACCACGCCTTCGGCGATGACGTCGCATCGCATGATGCCGCCGAAGATGTTGACGAAGATTCCCTTGACGTTCGGGTCGGCCAGGATGATCTTGAACGCCTCGGTCACCTTTTCCTTGGACGCGCCGCCGCCCACGTCGAGGAAGTTGGCCGGCTCGCCGCCGTAGTGCTTGATGATGTCCATCGTCGCCATGGCCAGTCCGGCACCGTTGACCATGCAGCCGATGTTGCCGTCCAGGGCGATGTAGGACAGGCCGAATTTCGAAGCCTGGATTTCCTTTTCGTCTTCTTCGTCGAGGTCGCGCAGTTCCAGAATCTCCGGATGCCGGAAAAGGGCGTTGTCGTCGAAGTTGAGTTTCGCGTCCAACGCTATGACGTCGCCGGAACCGGTGACCACCAGCGGGTTGATCTCCGCCAGCGAACAGTCTTTTTCCACGAACACCCGGTATAAACCCATCAGAAAATCGGCGGCCTTGTTCACCAGTTCCTTCGGGATGTTGATGGCGTACGCCAGACGCCGCGCCTGGAACGGCAGGAGGCCGACGGCCGGATCGACGGTCTCGCGGATGATCTTCTCCGGCGACCGGGCGGCCACTTCCTCGATCTCGGTGCCGCCTTCCTCCGAGCCCATGACCACCACGCGGCCGCTTGCGCGGTCCACCACGATGCCGATGTAATATTCCTTCCGGATATCGCATCCTTCCTCGATCAGGAGGCGCTTGACTTCCTTGCCTTCCGGTCCCGTCTGATGGGTGACCAGCACTTTGCCGAGGAGCTCGGACGCGTGCTTGCGCACTTCGTCCAGATTCCTGGCGATTTTGACGCCGCCGGCCTTGCCCCGTCCCCCGGCGTGGATTTGCGCCTTGACGACGACCACCGGGCTGCCCAGCTCGCGGGCCACTTCCACGGCTTCATCCACCGTGAAGGCGACCTTGCCGCGCGGCACGGCGACGCCGAATTGGCGCAGGATCTCTTTACCCTGGTACTCGTGAATGTTCATGCCTTGAGCTTCCTCCCGTATTCCGTTGCATCTGGCGTTTTGCCGATTGGGCGCAACCTTTCCTATTTTAGCACTTTTCTTGTGTCCGGTGCTTGCTTTTCCGTCAAAAATTTTGCCGGATTTCCGAACCGCGCGAACCGGCCCGCCGGTTCGGCCTCCCCGGACGGCCTTCCGCGGGAAAAAGGAACGGATATGCATATTTTCCAAACGGACGATCAAACTATTAGCGCCTTTGGAGGTGAGAAACATGGCGAGATCAGGTTCGAGAAACCAATTGGTCGTGCAGGAAGCCCGCGCCGCGCTGGAGCAAATGAAATTCGAAGTGGCGCAGCAGCTCGGGATTCCGCTGGATCAGGCTTATAACGGGGACAAAGCCACCCGCGACATGGGAGCGATCGGCGGCAACATGGTTCGCCGTCTGATCCAGATCGCCGAACAGCAGCTCGGCGGTCAGCAAAGACTGTTCTGACCCGGCAAACCCCGCGGCGAGTCCGCGGGGTTTGTACATTTTTGTGCGGCCTCCGAAATCCGAAAAACGCGCTTTCCGGACCTTGCGGGCCGGAGGAAGTTGTCGGACAATGGTAATGTCGGCGAGGTGCCGGCCGTCGGTCTGCCTGCGGCTGGCACCGGTTTTCAACGGGATGCCGGGAAAGGAAGCGTGCCGGATGAACGCGGCGGAACAGGATCGACTGGAATGGGAACGAAAGCTGTGGGAAGAAGGATTGACGCTGGTGGCCGGCGTGGACGAAGCGGGACGGGGCTGCCTCTTCGGAGACGTGGTTGCGGCCGCGGTGGTGTTTGCCCCGTACCGGGTACCGGAGGAAGTGACGGATTCCAAACAGCTGACCCCGAAAAAGCGGGAAGAACTGTACGAGGCCATTATATCGTCGGCCGTGGCCTGGGCTGTCGGACGGGTGGACGCGGCGACGGTGGATCGGATCAACATCCGGCAGGCCGCGCGGCTGGCGATGAAACGGGCGGTGGAAAATCTGGGGCTTGTGCCCCAGCATCTGTTGGTGGACGCCGAAACGGTGCCGGTTGATATGCCGCAGACTCCCATCGTCAAGGGTGACGCCCGCAGCCGCACCATCGGCGCCGCGTCCATCGTGGCCAAGGTGACGCGGGACAGGCTGTGCGAACGGGAATGGGAGGCCCTGTATCCCGGCTACGGCATCGCGTCGCACAAGGGATACGCCACCCGGGAGCATGTGCGGGCGCTGCTCGAACTGGGGCCGACGCCGATGCACCGGAAAACGTTCATCCGGGGTATCCCGGCGGAACAGCAAACCCTGTTTTGAAACCGGTACATAAACAAGCGCAACCGCTGAGCTTTCAATCGCGGGGACGAAACACCGATAAATAAGGATGGAACCGTCGAAACATCCGGATTGCGGAGACCACGGCGGATCTCCGGGAAGGGGATGCGGCCATGAGCGCCGACATCGGCTCGATCTTGCGGTCCTGGTTCGGGGACTCGATGCCCCAAAAAGATGGCGTCAGGGTGCTGGAGCTGCGCATCGGCCAGATCGTGCGGGGCGTGCTCCTGCAAATGCTTGGCGAAGGAGAAGGCATCGTCAGCGTGGGCGGCGTGCCTGTCCGCGCC
This sequence comes from Paenibacillaceae bacterium ZCTH02-B3, assembly GCA_002159065.1. Lineage (GTDB taxonomy): Bacteria > Bacillota > Bacilli > Paenibacillales > Paenibacillaceae > ZCTH02-B3. The sequence continues at coordinate 67,584 of LZRV01000087.1, forward strand.
CGTCTGGAAGCGGAGATCCCCCTTGGACGGGGCGTCATGCTTCAGGTGCAGCCCGGTTCGAACGAGAGCACCATCATTCTGAAACCGGCAACGGCGGAAGCGGCGGGCGCGATGCCGGAAGAATCGCTGAAGGAAGCCTTGCGCAACTTCGGACTTCCTGACAAGCCTTGGGCGATGGAACTGCTGCGCAATTTGCGGAGGGATGGATTCCCCCTCGACGCCGAAACGGCCCGCGCTTATGCGGAAATGGCGGCAATGAAACCGCCCCGGACGGACGTCCGGCAATGGATGACCGCGGCAGACGCGGCGTTCCGGCGGGGGCTGCCGGGCACCCCCCTTTCCATCGCTTCGTTGCGCGAAGCGCTGTTCGGGGCGCCCATCCGCGAACAGATGCAGACGCTGTTGAACCTGCTGGACAGCGCCTTGAAGGGCGCTCCGCGGGCCGGATCGTCCTGGACGGCGGACGCGGCCAGGCTGCAACGGCTGCTCATAGAGGGTCAAGAACTGCTTCAGGCGGGCGGCAGGTGGATGTCCGGCGAATCGGCGTCCGGCGGTGCCGGGGCCGGTTCCGCGGCCGGCGGCGCGGGGGGGTCTCCGGCTGCGGCAGGCCATGCGACCGGAACCGCCGCGGGCAGCTCTGCGAACGCCGGCGCGGCTGTCACCGCCGCACCGGTACTGGCGTCATCCGGGGCATCCGGAACCAACGCTCCGGCGGGCGGAGCCGCGGCGGGACAAGCCGTTTCAGCAACGCCGGCCGCCGGGGGAGCCATGCCGTCGTTGCGGGGAATACCGGTCGGGCCGGCGCAAGCGGTCTCTTCCGAAAAATCCGCCGCCGGGGTCCAGGCGGGACAACGGACCGATGTTCCGCCGCCGGCTGGCACGCGGCAGGAGGTGTCCGCGGCGCCGGCGGACCGGCAGGCCGCATTTTCGCCCGCGCAGGCGGCGTCCGTACAGGCCGGAACGGCGGCGGCCCAGGCGGGAAGGGAAGGCGCCGATTGGCTGGCCCGGCTGCTTCAATGGCTGGGCTTCGGCCACGAGCGCAGCCTGGCGTCGGGAGACGCTTTGACCGCGCAGCCTTACGGGGCGCGGGCCGGTTCCGCCGGCGCCGAAACGCCAATGCCCGCCGATGTCCCGACCAGGGGCGCCCCCAACCCGTGGATGATGAACGAAGCCCGCGGGGAAACCCTGAAAAGCGCCCTTCTGGCGCTGGCCTCCCGCGAGGATGCGCCGCCGGCGCTCCGGGAAACGGCGCAGACGCTGGCCCAGCACATTACCGGGCAGCAGCTGCTTTTGGCTGGCGACCGCGGATCGCTCGGCCCGTATCATTATGTGACGCTTTTCATCCCCATCGTGGACAGGCACGGCGACACGACGGCCGCCGTGCACGTGCAGACCCGCAAAAAGCGGCGCGGCGAATGGGACGCGGACAATGTCCGCCTTTTGTTCGATCTGAACATGAAGCATCTGGGCCACACCGTGGCCGACGTGCAGGTGGTCGATCGGATCGTCTCCATGAAAGTGTTCAACGACGACCCGTGGTTCCGCGATCTGGCGGAACGCTCCCGGGACGCCCTGGCCGCCGCATTCCAGGATGCCGGATACCAGCTTTCGGCGCTGCGCGCCGTTCCGTTTCCCGGCAAGACGGAAGACGGGGAGAGCGGGAACCGGCAAGGACGGGCAACCGATTTCCCCCTCTTCAGCCTCGTGAACGGCGACCCCGCATCCGGCGGAATTGTGCCCTCCAAGCCGTACAAGGGGGTTGATCTGCGCATATGACGCCATCCTCCGGCAAAGCGAACGGCCGTGACCCATCCGCGGGCAGTCACAAGTTTTCCCGCAAGCAGGCGGTTGCCCTCCGGTACGACCCGCTCGCGCACGCGGCGCCGGTGGTCGTTGCCAAGGGCAAAGGCGTCGTGGCCGAGGAAATTTTGCGCCGCGCCCGGGAAGCCGGCGTGCCGATCCAGGAGGATCCCTCCCTGGTGGAAGTGCTGTCCAAGCTGGACATCCACCAGGAAATCCCGCCCGAGCTGTACCGGCTGGTGGCGGAAATTTTGACGTTCATTTACCGGTCCGACCGGCAGGCCGGGGAGCGTCTGGCGCAGGCGGAGCAAGCGCGGTCCGGAAGGGACGGATATGCGCCATGAACGATCGCCGGCCGGTCACCGGGGATCGCGAGGCAAAGCGCAAGGACCGCCGCAAGGAACGCGGCGCTGCGGCGGAAGAAGCGGCGGCGCGGCATTTGGAAGCGCTGGGCTACCAGGTGCTGGAACGCAACTGGCGTTGCCGGTCGGGCGAGATCGACCTGATCGCCCGCGACGGCGAGGCGCTCGTGTTCGTGGAAGTCCGGTCCCGGCGGGCCGGTTCCCGCTTCGGCGCCGCCGTCGAAGCGGTGACGCCCCGCAAAATCCGGCAGGTGCGCGGCTTGGCCGGTATCTACCTGGCGTTCCATCCGCACATGGCCGGCCCCTTCCGCTTCGATGTCGTGGCGGTCACGCTGCACCCCGACGATTCGGTCGCCGACCTCCGGCATGTGAAAGCGGCGTTTTGAAGACAGACAATAAGGAGCGTCAAGCCGGCCAAGGCCGCGTTCTCCGATCGGCCGGCGTGGCGGCGGCCTCAGCCCGCCCTCCCTTCTCCAAAGTAACGGGAAAGCACTCCTTTCAGCACCGATGCGCTGTAATGGAACATTTCCCGCTCTAATTCGTCCAGCTCCAATTCAATCAGTTCGCGTATGCCGCCCCGGTTGATGACGGCCGGCACGCCGATGTAGACGTCGCGCTCGCCGTACTGCCCGTCCAAACAGGCCGAGACGGTCAGAATGGCATTTTCGTTGTGCAAAATGGCGCGCGTGATCCTGGCAAGCCCCATCGCGATGCCGTAGTAGGTCGCGCCTTTCTTGGCGATGATGTCGTACGCGGCGTCGCGGACATTGGCAAAGATTCGTTCCAGATCTTCCTTCGCGCGCTCTCCGCGCGCCGCAACCAGCTTGCGGACCGGCACGCCGCCGATGTCGGCAAGGCTCCAGACCGGCAGCTCGGTGTCGCCGTGCTCGCCGATGATGTAGGCGTGCACGTTCGACGGGGAAATGGCGAAATATTCGCCCAGCAGGAAGCGGAACCGCATCGTATCCAAAATCGTGCCCGAGCCGATGACCCGCTCCTTCGGCAATCCGCTGAATTTCCATGTCGCATAGGCCAGAATGTCGACCGGATTCGTCGCCACCAGGAACAGGCCCTGAAACCCGGAGGCCATGACCGACGACACGATCGAGCGGAAGATGGCGATATTCTTGTCGACGAGGTCCAGCCTCGTTTCTCCCGGTTTTTGGTTGGCTCCGGCGCAAATGACCACCAGATCGGCGTCGCGACAGTCGGCATAATCTCCGTGCCAGATATCGGCGGCCTTCGGAGCGAACACCTTGCCGTGATTCAGGTCCGCCGCGTCACCGCTCGCCTTGTCCGGATTCGCGTCGATCAGCACGATTTCATCGGCGATACCCTGGTTCATCAGGGCGAACACGTAGCTTGCGCCGACGAATCCGGTGCCGATCACCACCACTCGCGTTCCCTTTTTGTTTTTCATCCAAACCACCTGCCTCGATATGAAATAATGACGCCAATCGGCGTGCCGGCGAATTCGCGCATCCGGCGGAATCCCCTTCGCCTGCCCGACGGAAAGGATCCTTTGCAGAAAAGGCTGAATGGACGGCTGCCGAATCAACCTGGACGAGATCCGGTCCCGATTTTTGTTTTACACGTCTGCTTCCCCGTGGAAATGATAAAAAGCGGAGCTCGTCCCGCTGCCTTGCCCGGCAAGCCGCATGTGGGCGGGAATATACGGCATGGCCTCGTCGGCCTCCCGCAGGTCCATCCACCGTGCTTCCAGCACTTCCCCGTCCGGGTCCGACACGGCCGGCTCCCCACCCGCGATCTTTGCGTGAAACGTAAAGATCAGCGCGTGTTCCCGCCTTCTCCTGAAGAGCACTTCTCTCACGCAAAAAATCTTCCCGACCTCGACGAGAAACCCGGTTTCCTCGCGCACTTCCCGCACCAGCGACTGCTCCAGCGATTCCCCGCCTTCCACCTTCCCGCCCGGAAAGCTCCAATAAAAGGAATCCGGCGTTCCGTTTTTCACCAGCAGCACCCGGCGGGTTTTTTCGTCCATGATCAGCGCGTTGACATAGGTGACCCTTTGCATCGTCCGATCTCCCGTTACCCGCATGGTTCATTTTGTCCCCACGACCATGAATGGGGACTGATCCCCAGGATGGTTTGTTCAACCCTTGCAAGAGTGTCCAGCAGGATTTACCAATAATCCCTGAACGGAAAATCCGCTTTCCATCAGCTCGGCTTCCAGTTCGTCAGACCGTCCAGCATCGAAGCGTATCTCGAAACGACCGCAGCCGGCAGCACGCCTCCGGGTTTCAGCACCCGCCTCGCTGCATCATAAAATCCGACCAAGTCCGGCGGGGTCATGCCGTCAAACCTGACAACCATCATCGCTTGCTGGAATTTTTTCGCCAGAATCGGCATCATTCCCTGTCAAGCCGGAAAAAAAGAACCGACCCCTTCCAAT
>LZRV01000088.1 GCA_002159065.1 Paenibacillaceae bacterium ZCTH02-B3
AGCCGCTTTGCTGACAGCTGTGGAGAGCGTGTCGGCAGAGGACATCGCGCCAAAGCAGCGGAAGGACTGGGAGGAATACAAGCAGTTTCTGAAGCAACACCGGAAGCATCTGGAGGACTACCGGAAGACGCTCCAGGCGGCGGGCATCGACACGAGCGGCATGAGGCCGATGGGGAGCGCGGAAGCGCAGATGCGGATCTTTGCCAGACGGACGAAGCGAGGCGGATACAGCTGGAGCGAGCGAGGCGTCAGCGCGATGCTGCGGACAATCATGAGAGGCCGGGAAGCCGGAGTGGTCCTGGTTACGTATGGAGGCAAGACTCCAACGCCGCAGCGTTCCGTCAGCATTCGGAAGTTGCTAAGGGACGTTATACGACCGACCAAAGGATACGTTAACGGGATGATCCGGTTGCTTAGGGGGCCGTGGCAGAGTAGCACAACGGGCATGGCATTGAAAGGGCTTAGAGGATACTAATACCAGAAAAATGAAACGCCAATCCCATAAGGAAGAACACCAAAAGCGCTTACAAGGGAAAGGTTCTTTTCAAGTTCGCATCCAGGAATCCAAAAAAGGTGCCCACACTAGCTTGACTCAGACAAGTGACTGCGCGCGCTTGACAACGCTGGAAACGCTCCTATAATATTAACATGTTGAACATGCGGGCTTCGGTTTGTTTCACCCTCCCGGAGCGTCCGCCGGCGGGCAGCGGCTGATTTTTCCCGCCGGAACCGCCGCCGGTCCCGGCGCGGTACGGATGGTCCGGCACAAACGAGCGAACCCCGTTTCCGATCACCCGCGGGTCGATCCGCCCTCCGGGCGTCGATGCCGCGCATTGTTCGCATTTTCGCACAAAAGGAGCAGCGCGAAATGGCAAGGTATACGGGACCTCGCTTCAAACTCAGCCGGCGCCTGGGCATTTCCCTGGGCGGGTCCGGCAAGGAGCTGAAAAGGCCTTATCCCCCGGGACAGCACGGTCCGGGACAACGCCGCAAGCTGAGCGGCTACGGCCTTCAGCTGCAGGAAAAACAAAAGCTTCGCTTCATGTACGGTCTGAACGAACGGCAGTTCCGCAATCTCTTCGAACGCGCCGCGAAGAAGAAGGGGATTGTCGGCGAGAACTTCCTCATCCTGCTGGAGAGCCGCCTGGACAACCTGGTGTACCGCCTCGGCTGGGCCAATTCCCGCGCGGGCGCGCGCCAGCTGGTGTCCCATGGCCATGTGACGGTGAACGGCAAGAAGGTGGACATCCCCTCCTACACCGTGCGGGTGGGAGATGTCATTGGCCTGCGCGAACGCAGCCGCAACCTGAAATCGGTCAAGGAAGCCATGGAAGGACGCCATCATCTGCCGGCGTACCTGGAATTCGACGAGAACGCCATGGAAGGGCGTTACGTCCGGCTTCCCACCCGCGAAGAACTGCCGCAGGACGTGGACGAAAAGCAAATCGTCGAGTTTTACAGCCGCTGAACCGCAGGCAAGCGGCAAGCGAAAACGGCCCTTTCCGCAAGGAAACGGGCCGTTTGATTTTGCCTTTGCCGCGGAGATGGTGCCGCGGCGATTTTTTTCGCGCCGGGACGGACCCGCCGTCCGGCCGCCGTTTCAGCGGATGGCGATGCGGGCAAACCTGCGCTTGCCCACCTGGACGATGTCGCCGTCCCTGGGTGCCACTTCCCCGTTGGGGTCCGCGATCCTTTCGCCGTTGATGCGAACCGCCCCCTGCTGGACACTGCGCCGCGCCTCGCTCAAAGAGGACTGGAGCCCGAGCGCGGTGAGCAGCCGGGCGATGCGAATTTTCCCGTCCGTCAGTTCCGCCGCGGGCAGAACGGCCTCTTCGATTTCTTCCGGCAGTTCGCGTTGCTGGAACACGGTGACGAATCGCCGCTCCGCGGCGTCCGCCGCTTCCCTGCCGTGGTACATGCGCACCAGCGAGTGGGCCAGCTTCATCTTGGCGTCTCTTGGATGGACCGATCCTTCCGCAAGACCCCGCTTCAGTTCCTCCAGCTCCTCGTTGGAAATGTCCACGGTCAGTTCGAAGTATTTCAGCATCAGTTCGTCGGGAACGCTCATCGCTTTCCCGTAAATTTCGTTGGGATCTTCGTCGATGCCGATGTAGTTGCCCAGGCTTTTGCTCATCTTCTGGACGCCGTCCAGCCCTTCCAGAATCGGCATCATAATGGCGACCTGCGCTTCCTGGCCGAATTCCTTCTGCAGGTGTCGGCCCATAAGCAAATTGAACTTCTGGTCCGTCCCGCCCAGCTCGATGTCGCTTTCCAGCGCCACCGAATCGTAGCCTTGCATCAGCGGGTAGAAAAATTCATGGATGCTGATGGGCAGTCCCGACGCGTACCGCTTGGCGAAATCGTCCCGTTCCAGCATGCGCGCCACCGTCACCTTCGCGGCCAGCTGCACCACGTCGGCAAAGGTAAGCGGCGCAAGCCACGCGGAGTTGAAATGGATGCGCGTCCGCGCGGGGTCGAGGATCTTGAAGATTTGCCGCTCGTACGTTTCCGCGTTTCGCCGGACGTCCTCCTCGCTCAGTTGCTTACGGGTCTCCGACTTCCCCGTCGGATCGCCGATGCGGCCCGTAAAATCGCCAATGATGAGCTGCACCTCGTGCCCCAGCTCCTGGAACTGGCGCAGCTTCTGCAGCACCACGGTGTGGCCGATGTGGATGTCCGGCGCGGAGGGGTCCAGCCCGAGCTTGATCTTCAGCGGCCGGCCCGTCGCCACGGAACGCGCGACCTTGGCCGCAAGCTCCTCCTCCGGCACGATTTCCGCGGTTCCCCGGCGGATGACGGCCAGCTGCCGCTCCACTTCCCGCCGCTGCTCCTGCGTCAGACTGTTTTCCAACCCGTCCATGATGTTCGCGAAGCCTCCGTCCCTGTCCGTATCAAATCCGGATGAGACCCGGATCGACCGTTGGCGTTCGGATAAATCCTTTTTTTTATAGCACACCCGTTCGAAACAAGTCAAACGATGTGGTATAATACTGCTGTTTCAGAAGGAGGCTTCTTCCATGGCGGACCGCAAACGCGCCTCTTACGTTTCCCGCCGCCTGCTGAGAGGCATGGGCATGGCGGGAACGTTGGCCGGACTTACGGTGCTGTGGCTGCTTCTGTTCGCCCTGCTAGGCGGCTTGGCGGCCGGGGGAGCGGTCGCGGGATACGTCGCCGCCCTGGTGAAGGACGAACCGATTCGCTCCCGCGCCTTCATCGAACAGAAAATCAACGAAAACGCCATCACGGGTTTCGTCTACTTCCGCGACGGCACGCTGATCGGGCAACTGCGCACCGAGGAGGACCGCCGTCCGGTCACCTTCAACGAAATTCCGCAGGTCGTGCTGGACGCGGTGCTGGCTATCGAAGACAACGATTTCTTCAAGCACCCGGGCGTCGATCCGTACGGCCTGCTCCGCGCCGTCAAGCAACAGCTGCTGAACGAAAGCGTGCAGACCGGCGGCAGCACCATCACGCAGCAGCTGGCGCGGCAGGTATTCCTCACGTTGGAGCAGACGACCAGCCGGAAAGCGCGGGAAATTTTCCTCGCGCTGCGGCTGGAGCAGTTTCTGAGCAAAGAGGAAATCATCACCGCCTATCTGAACAAGATTCATTTCGGCAACGGTTCCAACGGATACAACGTTTACGGTATCAAGGCGGCCGCCAAGGGCATCTTTGGCATTGACAACTTAAACGACCTGAACATCGCCCAGGCGGCCTACCTGGCCGGATTGCCGCAGCGCCCCTCCGCCTACTCCGCTTTCACGAGCCGGGGCGAGTTCAACGAAACGAATTTCAAGCGCGCGGTGGACCGCCAGCGCCTCGTGTTGCGCAGGATGCTGGAGGAAGGCAAAATTACCCGCGAGCAGTACGAGGAAGCCCTGCGCTTCGACCTCAGGGCCTCCCTGGCGCCGCCTTCGGAGAAAGCCTACAACACGTACCCGTATCTGATGCTCGAAATCGAGCGCCAGGCGGCGGAAATCCTCGTGCTGAAAAACAATCCGGATCTCACCAAGGAGGACCTGAGGAAAAAGGAATACGCCCCCCTTGTGGAGGACGCGCGGAAAGAGTTGCTCCGGGGCGGTTACAGGATCTACACCACCATCGACCGGCAAGTGTACGACCTGATGCGGAGCATTGCGGAAGATCCGGAGAACTTCGCGCCGGACCACCCGGTCAAGGGGATGGAACAGGTCGCCGCGATCATGATCGAACACGGCACGGGGGCCATCCTCGGCATGATCGAGGGCCGCGATTTCCATACGGAGCAGATGAACTTCGCCACCCAGATGATGCGCCAGCCGGGATCGGCCATGAAGCCCCTGGCGGCCTATCTGCCGGCCATCGACATGGGGCTCGTCCAGCCGGCCAGCATCCTGGACGACGCGCCGATCATCCTGGCCGACGGCACCGGCAAATACCATATTCCCAAAAACTCCAACAACCGGTACGACGGACTGGTCACGGCGCGCGACGCGCTGAACCGGTCGATCAACACCGTCGCCCTCAAGGTGTTCCTGGAAAAGGTGACCATCGAAAAGGCCTGGGAGTTCGTCCGCAAGCTGGGCATCACCACGCTGGTGCCGGAAGACAACTACGCCCAAACCGGCGTGATCGGCGGCCTCAGATACGGCGTGACGGTGGAAGAGCTGACGAACGCCTACGGCGTCATCGCCAACCGGGGCGTGTTCAACGACGCCTACCTGATCGAGGAAATCCGCAATTCCAAGGACGAGATCGTCTACCAGCACCAGCCGTCGCCGATCCGCGTGGTCTCCGAGCAGTCCGCCTACCTGATGACGGACATGCTGCGCACGGTCATCAGCGACCCGAGCGGAACGGGGGCGTCCATCCGCTCCCAATTCAAGGGCTACGGGAAAATCCCCGTCGCCGGCAAGACCGGCACCACGCAAAATTACGGCGATGTCTGGTTCGTGGGCTTCACGCCGGACATCACGCTGGGCGTATGGGTGGGCTATGAAAAACAAATCCACACCTTAAGCACCGAAAGCCGGCGACACGCCCGGGAAATCTGGGCGAAGATCATGAACGCGGTGACGGAGGCGAAGCCGGAACTGTTCCCGACCGCCGAATTCGCGAAGCCCGACGGCATCGTCACGATGACGGTCTCCAGCGTGAGCGGGAAGCTTCCCTCCGAACTCACCCGTGAAGCCGGCAGGCTGGTGACAGACATCTTCAACCGCCGGGACGTGCCGAAAGAGGAAGACGACGCGCTGGTCCGGGTGCAGTACGTTTCCTACAACGGCGTCAATTATTTGCCGAATCCGGCCACGCCCCCGGACATGTTGCGCGAGGCCGTCATGGTGATCCGGGAGAAGCCGCTGGACATCCTGATGGAAGAGCTGAAAGCGGCCCTTCCCAAGAGCCGGGACCCCAGGCCGCTCAGCTACTATCTGCCGCAGGACGCGAAACAAAGCGCGCCTTCCAAGCCGGATCCGCGCGTTGACGACGGCGCCGCGCCCAGCGCGCCGGGCAGCGTCGCCGCCGAAGTCCTGGACGGCCTGGTGCGGATCACCTTCTCGCCCTCGCCGGAAGCGGACGTGGTGGGTTACCGCCTCTACCGCTCGATGAACGGCGGACCGTTCATCCGTCAGCAGGGGGCTGTGCATACGGGGGAAGAGCTCAAGTTCATCAACTACATTTCGGCCGGCAACACGTATCTGTACTATGTCACGGCGGTGGACGTCGCCGGCAACGAATCGCCGCCAAGCGCCGTCGTGTCGCCCCTCGGCGACAGCCTGCCGCCCGCTCCTTCGCCCGGCGGAACCGAAATTCCGGACTGGCTGTTTCCGCAGCCGAACGACGGCGGTTCCTCCGGCCCGGACGACGGTGACCCGGCCGTGGCGCCTCCTTCGGCGCCGGCCGGTCTGGTCGTTTCCTCCACTTCGCTGGGCGTCAGGCTGATGTGGCAGTCCAATCCGGCGGAGGAAGGGGTCACGGAGTACCGGATCTGGCACCGAGCCGACCCGACCGGGCAATACCTGCTGGTCGGATCCACCGATTCCACCGTGTTTGATTACGTGATGCCGCTGCCGCAGGGTTCTTTCCGGGTGACGGCCGTCAACGGCGCGGGGGAATCTCCCCCCTCCGCGGCCGTGGAAGTATGGCCGGACAACTGAACCGATCCGCGGAATAACGATGGCCGCCTTGCACAAGAGCAAGGCGGCCATGCTTTTTGCGGAACCGTATGGCGCCAACGCCGGCATTCGGCCTGACACGGCGCCAACACCGACGGTTCAGTCTTCCATCGTGGACAGGTCGCCCGTGGGAAGGTTCAACTCCCAGGCCTTCAGCACACGGCGCATGATCTTGCCGCTGCGCGTCTTGGGCAGCTTGTCGCGGAATTCGATTTCCCGCGGCGCGGCGTGGGCGGCCAGGCCTTCCCGCACGAAACGGGCGATGTCTTCTTTCAGCTCCTCGGAAGGCGTGTAGCCGTCCCTGAGCGCGATGAACGCCTTGATGATCTCGCCGCGGACCGGGTCCGGCTTGCCGATGACTCCCGCTTCGGCCACCGCGGGATGTTCCACCAGCTTGCTTTCCACTTCGAAAGGTCCGACCCGCTCGCCGGAGGTGTTGATCACGTCGTCCACGCGGCCCTGGAACCAGAAGTAGCCTTCCTCGTCCATGTAGGCAGAGTCGCCGGATATATACCAGCCGGGGAAGCGGAAGTATTCCTGATACTTCGCCGGATTGTTCCAAATCTGGCGCATCATCGAAGGCCAGGGCGTGCGGATGCACAGGTTGCCCATCCGGTACGGGGGCAGCACGTTGCCCTGATCGTCCAGAATGGCCGCCTCCACCCCCGGAATCGGCTTGCCCATCGATCCCGGCTTGATGTCCATGCTCGGATAGTTGCAGATGAGCTGCGCGCCGGTTTCGGTCATCCACCAGGTGTCATGGATGCGCCGGCCGTAGACCTTCATCCCCCACCGGATGACCTCGGGATTGAGAGGCTCGCCGACGCTGAGCACGTGGCGCAGGCTGGACAGGTCATACTGCTTCGCCACCGCTTCGCCCGCCCCCATCAGCATGCGGAACGCTGTCGGCGCGCTGTACCAGACGGTCACCTTGTACTTCTGGATGGTGGCGTACCAATCCTGCGGGCTGAACCGGCCGCCGCGCACCACGTTGGTCACGCCGTTGAGCCAGGGAGCGAAAATGCCGTAGGACGTGCCGGTCACCCATCCGGGGTCGGCCGTGCACCAGTAGATGTCGTCCTCCCTCAGATCCAGTACGATCCTGCCCGTGTAATAGTGCTGGATCATGGCGTTGTGCACGTGGTAGACGCCCTTCGGCTTGCCGGTGGAACCGGAAGTGTAGTGCAGGATCAGGCCGTCCTCGCGCCCGAGCCACTCGATCTCCGCCTCGTCGGACGCCTGCTCCATTGCCTTGCGGAAGTCCACGATGCCGCCGCCTTCTTCCACGTTGTCGCCAAAGACGATCACGTGTTTGAGTTCCGGCAGATCCGCGCGGGGAATGCGCGGCAGCAGCGCCGTGGTGGTCACGATCGCCACCGCGCCGCTGTCCTGCAGGCGATCCCGTACCGCCGATTCCATGAACGCTTCGAACAGCGGCCCCGCGATGGCGCCGATTTTCAGCGTGCCCAGCAGACTGTAGTAAAGTTCCGGCGTGCGCGGCATGTAAATAAACACCCGGTCCCCGCGCTTCACGCCCAGGGAACGCAGCACATTGGCAAACCGGTTCGACAGCCGGGCCAAATCCGCGAACGTATAGCGCTCATCCCGCGTCGCGTCGCTGTAAAGAAGCGCCGTCCGGTTTCCGCGGCCTTCCTCCACGTGCCGGTCGATCGCCTCGTAGGCCATGTTCACCTTGCCCGTCTTGTACCATGTGAAATGCTTCTCGACGTCTTCCCACCGGAAATTGCGCACCGCTTCCTCATACGAACCCAGATTGCACCCCGGGTCCGTGGCGGGGAGCCGCTCGGTTTGCTGAGTCATGTTCTTCACCTTCCCATTTTTGATTGTGGCGTCATGGCCCGTTAACCATTCCGTCACATTCGTATCCGCTTTCACCGCATCATTATAACACAACCCATCCGAGCCGGTCATGAAGAACTTGCAGGCCGCAAAGAAGGTGCAACGGGCCGGACTGTTGTATAATGTGAACGGAGGCAGGATCGAGATGGAACACCGCAAGCGCCGCCAGGAACGGATCATCGAAAAGAACGGCAAAACCATCCTCGTCGCGGGTCCCCTGACGCCGGAAGAAATCGCCGGATACACCATGCATCCCAAGCTGGACGCGTTCCGCAAGCCGTCCGAACAGCACGAGGCTTTGATCGAAATCGCCGGCCTTCCCGAAGGGCGCATCATCGCGGCCATCGACGGTAACACCATCGTCGGCTACGTAACCTTCCATTATCCCGACGAAATCGAACGCTGGGCGGACGGCGGGATGGAGGACCTGATCGAACTGGGCGCCATTGAAGTGGCCGACGATTACCGCTCGATGGGCCTGGGCAAGGCCATGCTCGAGGCGGCGTTTGCGGACGGACAGCTGGACAATGTCATCGTCTTCACCACGGAATATTACTGGCACTGGGATCTGGAAGGCAGCGGCCTCAGCGTCTGGGAATACCGAAACATGATGGAACGCCTGATGAAGTCCGTCGGCATGGTCTGGTTCGCCACCGACGACCCGGAAATCTGCGCGCACCCGGCCAACTGCCTGATGGTCCGGGTCGGACCGGAAGTGCCGCTGTCGTCCGTCGAGCGTTTCGACCGCGTGCGGTTCCGGCGCCGCTTCATGTACTGACCGGCCGCCGGAAAACGGCCGGGACTCCACAAGCGTTCCGAAAGGGAGGAACGAATCCGTTGAACGACCGGGCGGTTTGGATCGATACTTCCGCTTCCCGAAAATACATTTTCCATGACCGGCACCCCTTTCATCCCGTGCGCCTGGAGCTGACCGAAGGGTTGTTGAAGGCCGCCGGCGCCTGGCCGGAGCGGCTTGTCCCGTCGGACTTCCCCGGCGCGGAAGACGCCCTCGCCCTCGTGCACCGGCCCGACTACATCCGGGCGGTGCAAAGGCTCGGCTCCGGCGGCCCTGTCCTCACCGCTGTGGACCCCGCGATGTACGGCCTTGATCCGCACGGGGACACGCCGTACTTCCCCGGCATGCACGAAGCCGCCCTGGGGGTGGTGGCGGGCACGCTGCGGGCCGCCGCGGAGGTGATGTCCGGGCGGGCGGACCACGCGCTGCACCTGGGGGGCGGTCTGCACCATGCGTTTCCGGAACGGGCATCGGGCTTTTGCGTCTATAACGACGTCGCCGTCGCCATCGCGTGGATCCGCAGGGAATACGACGCCAGGGTGCTCTACGTCGACACCGACGTGCACCACGGCGACGGCGTGCAATGGCGGTTTTACACGGACCCGGACGTCTTCACATTCTCCATCCACGAAACCGGCAAATACCTGTTCCCCGGCACCGGCTTTCCCCACGAGCGCGGCGAAAGCGCCGGTTACGGCGCCTGTCTGAACGTGCCGCTGGAGCCGTATACGGAGGACGATTCCTGGCTGGAATGCTTCACGGCGGCCCTGGAGCGCATCACACGCGCCTTCCGCCCGGACGTGATCGTCAGCCAGCACGGCTGCGACGCCCACGCTTTCGATCCGCTGGCGCACATTCACTGCAGCATGCGAATTTTCCGGGAAATCCCGCGGCTCATCCATCAACTGGCGCACGCCTTTTGCGGCGGACGCTGGATCGCCGCGGGCGGGGGCGGGTACGACCACTGGCGGGTCGTTCCCCGGGCCTGGAGCCTCCTCTGGATGGAAATGTGCGACCATCCGCTGCTGAAGGACATCGACCGGTCGGAACGGGAGCGGCCGGCGCTTCTCCCGGAAAGCTGGGCGGCCTTCAAGTCGCCCCGTCGTCCCGGGGACATGCCCGCCGCCTGGATGGACGACACGTCCCGCTGGCAGCCCATCCCCCGACGGCCCCTCATCGACGCGAAAAACAAAGACGTGCTGGAGGTGGCCCTCCAGCACGTCGGTTGACCTTAACTCGCGGTCCTTTCGCTTCGCGTCATCCCGCCGGCGCCGGCGCCGTCGAACGGCGCACTTTCAGCTCATGCGGCAGAATGACCCGCGTCTCGTCCACGTGTTCCTTGCGCATCAGCTTGGTGAGCAGGCGCATGGCCACCGCGCCGATGTCGTACATCGGCTGCGCCACGGTGGTCAGCTCGGGACGGACCATTTCCGCCAGGCGGATGTTGTCGATGGCGATGACGGAGATGTCCTCCGGCACCCGGAGCCCGGCGTCCTGAATGGCGTGGATGGCGCCGATGGCCATTTCGTCGTTGGCCGCGAAGATCGCCGTCGGCCGCTCCTTAAGCTGCAGGAAATACCGGGTGGCCTCCATGCCCGACTCGTACCGGTAGTTCCCCGCGCGGACATAATCTTCCCTGAACGGCAGACCGGCTTTTTCGAGCGCCTTCCGGTATCCCTGGAAACGGGCGTATCCGGTGGTCGGATCCTGCAGCGAACCGGTAATCATGGCGATTTTCCGGTGGCCCTCGGAAATCAGACGGCTGACCGCGTCGAAGGCGGCCTGTTCATGGTCGATGTCCACCGAAGGCATCGTTCCCGTCTCATCCGCCGTGGAGCACAACACGATGGGCACGGTGGAAGTGCGGAACGCCTCAAGGTGATCCTCGGTGATGCTGCCGCCCATGAACAGGAGCCCGTCCACCTGTTTCTCCAGCAAGGTGTTGACGACCCGGATTTCCTTCTCCTTGCGCTTGTCGGCGTTGCACAGAATGATGTTGTAATGGTACATGTTCGCGATGTCCTCGATGCCCCGCGCCACTTCCGCGAAAATGGCGTTGGAGACGTCGGGGATCACGACGCCGACGGTGGTCGTCTTCTTGCTGGCCAGGCCGCGGGCCACGGCATTGGGCCGGTATCCGAGCCGTTCGATGGCTTCAAGCACCTTTTTGCGGGTCTGGGGTTTCACGTTGGGATTGTTGTTGACCACCCGCGACACGGTGGCCATGGAAACCCCGGCTTCCCTTGCCACATCGTAAATGGTAACCGTCACGTTCCTCGCTCCATTGACACGACCTTGCAGCCCTCTAAACGAGCCGCCCGGTCATTATTGACAAGGTTATGATACGACAAATAAAGCGTTTTCGCAATGCGTCCCCGGCACGGTTTGCGCAGGTCACCCGGCCGGGTTTTCCGCGGGTTTCCCCAGTTTTTCGCTCAGAAAATCGTAGGTGATCGTCCAGTGCGACGCGTGCCAGACAGGTCTTCCGTCCTTGAGCAGGATGGCCTGCGGCGATTCGTGCCTGATCCCGGTCGCTTCGGCGATGGCGTTGCTGACCGGCCGGTCTTCGATGACATGGACGATGGCAAATTCGCATGGCGCCTGTCCCGCGCGGCCGGCGTCTTCCGCGTATTGCGTCAGCGCTTCGTGGGCGCCGGCGCTGATGGGACACCGCGTGCTGTGCTTGAACACCAGCACCGGCCTGTCGCCGGAACGGCGCAGCGTTTCTTGCCACTGTTCGACCGTGGTGAGCTGCCGGATGGCGGTCATGCGCAAGTCGCCTCCTCGCTCTTGTCCCGCTTGTTGTCTATCGTATCAAAAATCCCCCGTCCGCGCAAAACGGAATGCCCTTGTTTCAAGCAAATTTCACAGGGAACGTCCGGCGGCCAATTTCGTTTCCTGGCAAAACCGTTCCAGCCTCGTGCGGATTTCCTCCGCGGTGCGAAATCCGAGCAGTTCCCCGACAAGGGCCCGGCACGCCTCCACGGGCGTGCGCAGCAAAACTTCCTTTACAGGCAGGATCGACTGCCCCGCCATGCTGAGCCCGCGAATGCCGAGCCCTAGCAGCATGGGCAGGGCCTTGACGTCGCCCGCCAGCTCGCCGCAGACGGTGACGGGCACCCGGCGGCGCTCCGCCGCGTCCACCACCGCCTTCAGCATGCGCAGCACCGAAGGCTGGTACGGATCGCACATCCAGCCGACCCGATCGTTCATCCGGTCGACGGCCAACGCGAACTGGATCAGGTCGTTGGTGCCGATGCTGAAGAAGGACACTTCCTCCGCCAGCAAATCGGCGATGGCGACCGCCGCCGGCACTTCGATCATGATGCCGACGGGGATGTCGGCGCGGTGGGGCACGCCTTCCGCGGTCAGTTCCCGCGCGGCTTCCCGCAGCACATCGTTGGCCGCGCGGATTTCTTCCACCGACGCGATGAGCGGATACATGAGCTGCACATTCCCGTGCGCGGCGGCCCGCAGCACGGCGCGCAGCTGAACCTTGAACAGGTCCTTGCGGTCCAGGCTGAATCGGATGGCGCGGTACCCGAGGGACGGGTTCTCTTCTTCCGGCAAATCGAAATAGTCCAAATGCTTGTCGGCGCCGATGTCGAGGGTGCGGATCACCAGCGGCTGTCCCTTCAGCATCTCGGCCGCCCGCCGGTAAACGCGGTACTGCTCTTCCTCCGTCGGGAAACGCGGGCTGTTCATGTACAGAAACTCCGTCCGGAACAGGCCCACGCTTTCGGCGCCGTTCGCAAGGGCCGCTTCCAGCTCGGGAATGGAGCTGATGTTGGACGCCAGGTGGATTTTGACGCCGTCCGGAGTGATTGCCGGCACGTCGGCGAGACGTCGCAGCTGCCGGCGATGCGCCTGCTGCCGTTTTTGCCGTTCCGCGTATTCGGTGACGGTGGCCTCGTCCGGATTGAGGTGCACAATGCCCGTATCGCCGTCCAGAATCAGGAGGTCCCCCGTGATGATGGGTCGCGGGAATTTCCCCTCCAGCCCCGTGACCAGCGGGATGCCGAAGGCCTTGGCCATGATCGCCGCGTGGGAAGTCGGGCTCCCCGCCATCGTCGCGATGCCGAGCACCAGATCCGGCTTGAGATGGACGAGCTGCGAAGGAGACAGTTCCCGCGCCACCAGAATGAACGGCCGTGAATCGGACGGCAGGTCGATTTCCGGCACGCCCAGGAGATGTTTCAGCAGCCGGTTGCCGACGTCCTTGATGTCCGCCGCCCGCTCCTTCATGTACTCGTCATCCAAAAGGTCAAACATGGCCACAAAGTGGTCGATGGCTTCCTTGACGGCCACTTCCGCCGCCTTGTACTGGCGCCGGATGATGCCCTGGATTTCGCTCATGAACACCGGGTCGTCGAGAATGGCCAGATGGGCGTCGAAAATGCTCGCCTCCTGCCGGCCCACCACCTCGTCCAGCTCGTTCTTGAGCTGCGCGATTTCATGTTTGGAGCGGCGGATTCCCTCGGAGAGGCGTTCAAACTCTCTGGCCAAATCTTCCACCCGCACCCTGTGTTCGGGCAGCTCCCATTCCCAGTCCGGCAGGACGAACGCCTTGCCGATGGCGATACCCCCCGAAGCGCCGCGACCTTGAATCATGTTTCTCCCCCTCTGGTTTCTGTCTCCTTGACCACGACCGACATGACCGCAGCCTGACCTTTCTTGACCGCCTTGTACGGCGCGAACCGCCATGAGCGGACCCGCTCCGCGTTGGTGATGACCATCGGTGTATCCAGGGCTTTCGCGTGTTTTCGCAACGTCGGCAGGTGGAAGCGGATGAGCGTTTGCCCCGGCTTCACTTCGTCGCCTTCCCGGACGAGGGCTTCAAAGCCCTTGCCATCCAGGGAAACCGTGTCGATGCCGATGTGAAGGAGCACATCCAGCCCTTCCGGCGTCCGGATGCCGACCGCGTGGCGCGTCGGAGGCAGGTGCACGATGCGGCCGCGGACCGGCGCGGCGAGTTCCCCTTTCTCCGGCACAAAAGCGACCCCCTGTCCCAGCAGCTTGCTTGCGAAAACGGAATCCTTCACCTCTTCCAGCGGAATCATGCGGCCCGCCACCGGCGCCACGAATTCCACGCGGCGTTCGTCCAGGCGCATGATTTTCAGGATTTCTTCGCGAATCATCTCCGAATAGGTGCCGAACACCACCTGCACGTGGCCGCCTCCCAGCCGGATGACCGCCG
>LZRV01000089.1 GCA_002159065.1 Paenibacillaceae bacterium ZCTH02-B3
GGCGTGTTCGGCGGACCCTATCACTCGCAATGCGTAGAGTCGGTATTTTTCGGCACACCGGGCCTCAAAATCGTCGCTCCCGCCACTTCCTATGACGCGAAAGGGCTGCTCAAGGCGGCGGTGCGCGATCCCGATCCGGTGCTCTATTTTGAACACAAGAAATGCTACCGGCTCATTTCCGGCGAAGTGCCTGAAGGAGACTACATCGTTCCCATCGGCAAGGCCAACGTGATGCGCGAAGGATCGGACATCACCGTCATCGGATACAGCATGCCCCTGCACTTCGCCATGCAGGCGGCGGAGGAGCTTTCCCGCGAGGAGGGGATCGAGGCGCACATCCTGGACCTCAGGACGCTGCAGCCCCTCGACCGGGAAGCGATCCTGGAAGCCGCCGCCCGAACCGGGAAGGTGCTCATCATCCACGAGGACAACAAGACGGGCGGCGTCGGCGCGGAGGTGGCGGCGATCATTGCCGAGGAGCTGCTGTACGATCTGGACGCGCCGATCCGCCGCCTGTGCGGGCCGGACGTGCCGGCGATGGCCATCAACCCGCCGGCCGAGAAGCGCTTCCTGCTGAACAAGGAGAAAGTCAAGGCGGCGATGCTGGAGCTGGCGCGGTACTGAAGCCGGGCCTCAAGGCAGCGCCTCCGGGAAGGAGCTTGGACCGATGGCGAAGCAACTGACGGAAATCCGCATGCCGCAGCTGGCCGAATCCCTCGTGTCGGCGACGGTGGAACGGTGGCTCAAGGAACCCGGCCATCGCGTGGAAATGTACGAGCCGATCTGCGAAATCATCACCGACAAGGTGAACGCCGAAATTCCGTCCACGGTGGCCGGCGTGATGGCCAGGATTCTGGTGGGCCCGGGCGAAACGGTGGAAGTCGGAACGCCGATCTGCCTCATCGAGACGGAAGGCGAAGGAGAAGCGGAAGATTCGCCGGTTTCGGCCGGAGAGGCGTCCGGCTATGGCGTGGCGGCCGGCGTTGCCGGACCCGGCGCCGGATCGTCGTCATCTTCCGCGTTCGATCCCTCCGCGCCCATGCGGCACCGCTATTCGCCCGCCGTGCGGAAGCTGGCGGAGGAATATGGCGTCGATCTCGCCGCCGTCGCCGGGACCGGACTGGGCGGCCGGATCACGCGCAAGGATGTGCTGAATCACATCTCGCGGGCTGGCGCGGCGGGGGGGACGTCGACGGCCCTGAAAACGGCCGTGCCCGTCTCCGGAGCGGGCGCCACGACGACTTCGGCGCCCGCTCAGGGACCCGCCATTTTGACAAGGACGGACGCATCCGCCGGCTCCGCGCCGGACGCTCCTTCCGCCGTTCCGACCGTCGAGGTGGAAGAACCGCGCGCTCCCGGGCGGGAATACTATATCGACGTGACGCCCATCCGCAAGGCCATCGCCAAAAACATGCGCCAAAGCGTGAGCGAGATTCCCCACGCCTGGACGTCCATCGAGGTGGACGTCACCAACCTGGTGGCCCTGCGCAACCGCTGGAAGGACGAATTCCGCAAGCAGGAAGGCGTCAATCTCACCTATCTGCCGTTTCTCATCAAGGCGGTCGTCAGCGCGATCCGGGATTATCCCATCATGAATTCGGTGTGGGCCGACGACCGGATCATCGTCAAGCGCGACATCAACATCTCCCTGGCGGTGGGGACGGAGGATTCCGTGCTGACGCCGGTCATCCGCAACGCCGACCAGAAAACCATCGTCGGATTGGCCCACGAGATCCACGAGCTGGCCCGCAAGACGCGGGAAGGAAAACTGACCCTGGAGGACATGCAGGGCGGCACCTTCACCGTGAACAACACCGGAACCTTCGGCTCCATCCTGTCGGTGCCCATCATCAACTACCCGCAGGCGGCCATCCTGACCATGGAAGCCATCGTGAAGCGGCCGGTGGTTGTCCATGACATGATCGCCATCCGCTCGATGGTGAACCTGTGCCTGTCCTTCGACCACCGCATTCTCGACGGCGTCATCTGCGGCCGGTTCCATCAGCGGGTGAAGGAAAATCTCGAAAGCTACACGATCGACACGAAACTGTACTGAGGGGACCCGTTTCCGGAAGGGCGCTGTCTCTACGGGTGTCGGCCTTGAAGGGGGGAAGCGGATGCGGAAGCTGGAAGTCCGCCAGTTGCCCCGGACGGAGTACGGAGCGGCATGGGAACTGCAGAAAACCATGGTGAAGGAAATCGACCGGGGGGAGCGGCCGGACACCCTGCTCTTGCTTGAGCATCCGCCGACCTACACGATCGGCTCGGACCGCCATCCCGAGCACCTTCTGCTGCCGCGGGAGGAGCTGGCCCGTCGGGGTATTGCCGTCTTTGAGATCGACCGCGGCGGCGACATCACCTATCACGGACCGGGCCAGCTCGTGGGATATCCGCTGCTCTACCTGGACGCGGAGGGGCTCGATCTGCACGGGTATTTGCGAAAGCTGGAGGAAGCGATCATCGGCCTGCTGGGCGAATTCGGCCTTGCGGGAAGCCGCAAGCCCGGATACACCGGCGTCTGGGTCGGCGACGCCAAAATCGCCGCCATCGGCGTGAAATTCAACAAGGCGCGCGCCCGCCGGGGCTTCGTCACCAGCCACGGCTTCGCCTTTAACGTCCGGAGCCGCGTGCTGGAAGAAGGGTTTGCCGGCATCGTGCCGTGCGGCATCACCGAGTACGGCGTCACCTCGCTGGAAAATGAAACGGGCCTCGCGGCGGACACGGCGGAAATCGGACGGCGTTTCGTGCCGCACTTCTGCGGCGTGTTCGGCTACGAACCGGAATTCGTCTACCACTGAACCGCCGTGCCCAGCGTCGCCAGGATCGTGGTGATCAGCATCGCCGCGAGCGCCACGATGGCCACCCAGCGGAGAACTTTCGGATTCATTGCGCACCATCCTCTCTTTCCCACTCAATATTTTAGCGGAACGGCAAGAGGGTGGGAAGGCCGCGGGTCCGGCGAGGGTCCGCCGGGCGGGACGCGCGCATGGAACGGCGCCGGGAACAAGTGCCGGGCAAGAACGCCTGAAAGGATGAGCGCGGAAAATCGCTTCAAGCCAAACGAGACGGGGAGGAACGACCGTGTTGGACCGTGAAAGACTCGTCGCCCGCTTTTTCGAATTGGTTCGGGTGGACAGCGAGACGAGACATGAACGGGAGATTTGCGACTTGCTAAAAGATCAGTTTGCGGCTTTCGGCCTTGAGGCGGAAGAAGACGACGCGGCGCAGCGCACCGGCCACGGCGCGGGGAACCTGTTTGTCTGGCTGCCCGCTTCCCCCGGCCTGGAATCGGCCCCCGCGGTGCTGTTCACCTGCCACATGGACACGGTGACCCCGGGAAAGGGGATTCGTCCGCGCCTGGATGAAGACGGCTACATCCGCAGCGACGGCACGACGATTCTCGGCAGCGACGACAAGGCCGGTCTCGCGGCGCTGCTTGAAGCGCTGCATGTGATCCTGGAAGAAAAACGTCCGCACGGTCCGGTGCAGATCGTCATCACCGTCGGCGAGGAAGCGGGGCTGGTCGGCGCCCGCGCCATGGATCCGGCCCGGCTCAAGGCCAAATACGGCTTCGCCCTCGACTCCAACGGCCCGGTCGGCGACATCATCGTCGCCGCGCCGACGCAGGCCAAAATCGACATCGTCGTACGCGGCAAAACCGCCCACGCCGGCGTCAATCCGGAAGACGGCATCAGCGCCATCCAGGTGGCGGCGAAGGCGGTGTCCCGCATGCCCCTCGGCCGGATCGACGCGGAGACGACGGCCAACATCGGCCGCTTCGAAGGCGGCGGGCCGACCAACATCGTGTGCGATTACGTGAAGCTGGAAGCGGAAGCCCGCAGCCGCAACCAGGCCAAGCTGGACCGGCAGGTGGCGGCCATGCGCGAGGCGGTGGAGACGGCGGCCCGCGAAGCCGGAGCGGAGGCGGAATTCCACAGCGAAATCATCTATCCCGCCTTCTCGTTTACGGACGACGACGAGGTGGTGCGCTTGGCCAAAGCCGCCATCGAGGCCGTCGGTCTAACGCCCCGTACCTTGCCGTCGGGCGGCGGAAGCGACGCCAACATCTTCAACGGCAAGGGGGTTCCCACCGTCAATCTGGCCATCGGGTACGAACACATCCATACGACGCGGGAACAGATCCACGTGGACAACCTGGTCAAAACGGCCGAACTCGTGCTCGCCCTCGTGGCGGAGGCGGCGAAACGCTGAAAGCGCCCGGGTTCGGCCGTCGCCTTGCCGTTCACGGGTCGAGCATGACGAAATCGTAGAGAATCAGCGAACCCGCATGCTTGTCCAGGCCTTCAACCGCAAGACTCCACGTGCGTTTGCCGTCCAGCGTATATTGCTCCAGCACGTGACGGTCCGAATCCGTAAATTTCCGGAAGAAGTACAGACGGTCGCCCGCGAAATGGACGATTTCATCCTGGAGCCTTGCCATACGCTCGTAGTCCAAAAATCGAAATTTCTTTTCCAGCCGGTTTTCCTTCGGATGGAACGCAAACACCGAACCGTATCCGTCCACATAGTAGATGGTGTCTTCCAAGACGTGAAGGGATTTTTCGTTAAAGAAATAATACTTCGTCGTGCTTCCGTCGTAACGCCGGAGCAGCCAGGTCCGGCGCACGGCGGGATTGTTTTTGTCGATCAGCGCCAATTTGAGGTCCGCAAAGGCGCCGTCCGGTTCCGCGTAAATGAACGCCAGCTCATGCTCTCCATAGGGCACAAGCCTTGTGAAGAAAAAAATCCCGTCATGTTCCGCTTGCCAGAGGAAGGATTTCTCCATGCCGATTTCATCGCCCAGGATTGCGATTCTGTGGAGATGCATGCGCCTCGAATCTTCGTGATCGGACGAAATAAAATAAACAAATTCCCCGTCATCGCCGGTGGCCATCATATATTCGTAAATCGGCCGGCAAAACTGCCGGTTGTCGTCTCCCCAGCGAAGCTGCGAAATGTATCCGTCCATCGATTCGGCAAACCGATAGTTAAACAGCGCGTAATGCCAGCGCTCATCGCTGAGCACGCCCGCGGATTGGCCGTAACCGGCGGGCGCCTCGCAATGGTCGTATGAAAATTTCCGGACGTTGTTGTTTCCGTCCATGACGAGAAGCTGGTTTTTCTGGTGAATGAGGAGATGATTCCGGAAGGGAATCAGCCCGTTGAGCTCCAGCCCCCGATGGCGGTGGACCGAGTAGTTTCCCGCGCGATCCACGAGAAAGGTGACGCTTCTTCCCGTTCCAAACTTTTCACGGGGGAGTGGGGTGGAAAAATACAACGCCGCCGCCGCGCCGCTCAGTTTCACTTGCGCTTCTTTTTTTTGACAGCCGCCGAGAATGCCGGCGATTGCGATGATGAAGGTCCAGACGAACAGGTGTTTCCGCTTCAATGGATGGTATCCTCCCGAACCCGCAAGACTTGGCGAATGCCAGGCCCGCAGGCGTTCACCATTTATGAATCTTTTTATTTAAATGGTACACCGGCGCACCAAGATGCAAACGCCCGACCCCCAATTCGGGGAACCGGGCGTCTGTTCGTTTCCGATCAACGCCGCAGAATGGTCACGCGTCACGAACGCGAGCGGAT
Organism: Paenibacillaceae bacterium ZCTH02-B3; assembly: GCA_002159065.1. Lineage (GTDB taxonomy): Bacteria > Bacillota > Bacilli > Paenibacillales > Paenibacillaceae > ZCTH02-B3. The sequence continues at coordinate 5,587 of LZRV01000089.1, forward strand.
TTCCTGCCGCATGAACAGGACGAAAGAAGCGGCGAAGACAATGAGCGTCATCGAAATGAGCGCCACGATGTGCGGCCAGATGAGCAGCAGGCTCTGTCCAAAGGACAGCGGCGCGTCGATGGCGAGATATCCTTGCTCCAGCGTGATGAAGGGGTTGAGCGTGCGCGTGTTGGGCAGCATCAGCGTGGTCGCCGCCTCCTGGAACAGGTAGGCGGGCGACAGGCGGGACAGGAACATCAGAAAGTTCTGATGGGCGACCACCGCCGCGGCGTCATTGGGATTGGACGGGGCGGTGGCCTGGCCGATCAGGTTGACGATCAGCCCGTAGAACACCAGGAAGAAGATCCAAAGCGCGATCCCCGCCAGCGCCGATGTCGCGGCCTGCTTGAACCGGATGGAGAAAAAGATGGACAGGTTCAGCCAGAGCCCGACGTAAACCACGGTGATCACCAGCGTCGCGAGCACGCGCAAGAATTCCTCCGGCGTCGGCGGATAACCGATCATGAACAGGCCGAGCCCCATCACCAGGAAGCCGAGGGCGAACACGACGACGGCGATCAGCTGCAGACCGGCCACGAATTTGGCGTTCAGGAAGTCGTCCCGGTACACCGGCTGCGAGATGACGCGGCTCAGCGTGCCCTTGGTGCGTTCCGAATTGACGGCGTCGAAGCCGATGGCGATGCCGATCAGGGGCGCCAGGAATGAAATGAAGGTCAGGAAGTTCGGCATCACGCCGTTCGAGACCGTGAACATGTGCAGGAACAGAAACTCGGGGACCGCTTCGTAACTGCCGGAAAATCCTTCGCTCAGCGCGGTGATCGCGCTGTAGATCGAGCCGATGCTGGCCACCGTCACGATGGCGAGCAAAATGATAAAGCGCCAGCTGTTGATGTGGTCGCCGAATTCTTTGTGCACCATGACCCAAAACGGGGGCGTTATCTTTTCGGCTCCGGCTTTCGCCGCTTCCGGCGCGGCGCCTTTCGGGCCGAAAAGCCTGCGCACCTTGGCGATGCCCTGTTCGCTCATGACGCTTCGCTCCCTTCGAAGTAGCGGTGGTAGATGTCGTCCAGACCGTACTTCGTCGGACGCAGACCGTAGAGCTCAAGGCCGTGCTCCAGCGCCATCCGCGCCAGCTGCGACGCCAGGTCGTCGGAGCAGACGACGCGCGCGGTCACATAGGACGAACCCGCGAGGGCATCGGCCTCGACACGCTCCACCGAAACCACGTGTTCCAGCGACCTTATGCGCTGTTCCAGTTCGTCGCTCCACGCGCTGAGATCCAGTTCCACGGTGTGCGTCGCCCCGCCGAAAAGCTGCCTCGACAGATCGTTCATGTCGCCGCAGGCGAGGAGCCGGCCCTTGACAAACAGTCCGACCCGGTCGCAGATTTGTTGGACCTGGTGCAAATGGTGGGACGATAGCAGCACCGTGATGCCTTCCTTGCGGCTCAGATCGCGAATCAGGGCCAGGAGCTCCCGGACGCCTTCCGGGTCGATGCCCAGCGTCGGTTCGTCGAGAATGATCACTTCCGGCCTCTTGATGAGCACGTCGGCGAGCCCGAGGCGTTGCCGCATGCCGCGGGAGAATTCCCCGACGTTTTTCTCCGCCGCTTCGGCGAGGCCGACCCGCTCCAGGAGAGACAGGGCCCGTTCCGTGGCTTCCCGGAGCGGGATCCGGTTGAGCCGCGCGGTGTAGATCAGGTTGTCCAGCGCGGTCCGGTCGTCGTAAAATCCGACGTCGTCCGGCAAGTAGCCCACCCGGCTTTTCACCTGGATCGGATTGCGCGTGGCGTCGATGCCGCAGACCAGGGCCTGGCCGGATGTCGGCTCCGTCAGGCCCAGCATCATGAGAATGGTGGTGGTTTTGCCGGCGCCGTTGGGACCGAGCAGGCCGAAGATTTCCCCCTGGTAGATGTCCAGCGTCAGCTGGTTCACCGCGGTGAAGTCGCCGTATTTTTTCGTCAGTTGCCGAAGTTCAATGACCGGCTGGCCCGCCACCGGTTATCGCCTCCCGTATTTGCGCATCAGCCAGTACACGCCCCCGATCACCGCCAGCCCGATCAGCACGCCGACCCAGCCCCACAGCATGGACGTCTTGACCGTAACGCGGAACACGGCGTCCGTCGATTTTTCGGCCGCCGACGCGGTCATGGAGAGCACGTAGTCCCCGGGCAGCGCTTCCTTGGCCGATTTGATCGTGGCCGTCACCGGCACGGATTGCCCCGGCTTGATGACGTTGATCGTCTTCGGTTCGAAGGTCACTTCCCAGTTGGCCGGCGCCGTGCTGGTCAGGTTGATGTCGGTGAGGTCGGCGGAACCGGTGTTTTTCACCAGCAGTTCCAGGCTGCGCGTGCCGCCCGCCGTGATGCTGGTGCTCAGGCGCTCATCCGGCGTGGTGAGCTGGATGGCGTACGTGCCGGTGATGACGGCTTCCAGGGTCAATTCCGCCGAAGTCGTGTTGTTGGACGCGCGGACCGGAATCCGATAGGTGTCGGCCGCGGCGTTGCTCGAAGGGGTGACCCGCAGGGTAATGGTCTGCGTGGCGTTCGGTTCCACTTCGATGGACGTGATGTTGTTGCCGCCGGATTGGAAACGCGCGTCCCAGCCTTGCGGCACATCCGCGCTCAGTGCGTAGGTCTGCTTTTCCGCCGTACGGTTGTTCAGTTTGAGGCTGTACGAGAAATCGGAATCGGAATGCCCTTGCAGGTTCGGCTGATCGCTGGTCAGCTCGGACCGGTAGGTGCCTTCTTCCACCACGGTTACCCGGATCGGCAGCGACCCGTGCGGTCCCGCGTTGACGCGGAAGGTGTAATCGCCCCGGTTCACCTGAAGCGGCACTTTCAGGGTCAGCGTCACCGACCGTTCGCCTTCGGGCCGGATGGAGATTTGCCGGATCTGGTTGCCGCCGGCGGTCAGTTCCGCTTCCCATCCCTCGTGCCCGCCGTTGTCGAATTCGAGCGGGATGGTCTGGATCTGGCCGGTGTTGTTGATGATGTCGATGGTGTACGTAAGGGATTGGCCCGGCGTGGCCGCCATGTGGGTATATGCGGTGTACAGGTCCACGTCCGCGGCCGCGGCCGGCGCGGAGAAACCGATGAGGCCCGCCAGTACGGCCAGGAGCATACGGAATGACAATTTGCGTCGGATGGAAGACGACATGTTCTTTGACCCTCCCGATACCGGTGTGACTTGGATTTCCAATTTCTCTACGCACGGATGGCGATCGCGGATTTACCGGACCGGAAAAATCTTTTCGGCGGGACCGGGGGGCGGCCCGGGCGGCTTGGTTTTCACCGCTGCGAATTTTTATTAATATAGGATGGGGAATACGCAAGCAATCCGCGGGAGTCGGAAAAGTCCGCGTGATCAGATTCGGAACGGCAACCGAAGGGGGGGCGGCCATGCGGCATCCGCAGCGCGCGCCGGGACCGGAAACCGGCCCGCTGGAAAAACTGCTCGCGGAAATCCGGAAAGGTTCCGCATCCGCGTTCGACCGGCTGTACGGGATGACGGCGCCGATGGTCCGGGCGATCGCCCTGCAGATTCTGGGCGATCCGATGGATGCGGAAGACGTCTGCCACGACGTGTTTTTGCATGTGATCAGCCACCCTGAACGTTATGATCCTTCCCGCGGCTCGGTGGAGGCCTGGCTGGCCGTGCTGGCCAAAAGCCGCGCCACGGACCGGCTGCGCCGCAAGAAGCGCCTGCTCCTGGCCGCCGAGAGGGAGAAGCTGGAGGGAAATTCCTGGACGGCGCCGCAGGCGGACGCGGAGCCGGAAAGCCGGGTGCTCGCCAAGCTGCAAAGCGAAGCCGTCCGCCTGGCGCTGCTCGAGGTTCCTGTGGCGCAACGGCAGGCGTTGGCGGCGGCTTATTACCAGGGAAGAACCCAGCGGGAACTGGCCGAAGAGTGGCGGGTGCCGCTCGGCACGGTAAAATCCCGGGTCCGGTACGGCCTCGGGCACCTTCGCCGCGCCCTGGCGCACATGGGATGGGCGGAAGCGGAAGGGGGCGATGGCCGTGTCTGACATCGGCTGCGCGGTTCCGGAAGAATGGTGGGTGGATTATCTGACGGGCCGACTGACGCGCGATCAGGCCCTGCGACTGGAACGCCACCGCGCGGTTTGCCCCGTTTGCGCGGAGACGTGCCGGCGATGGGGGGAGCTGCTCAGAAACGCGAGGGACGCCGGGATGCGGGCGGCGGCTTCAAACGTGACCGCGGCGCGGAACGCCCATTCCGGCGGCGAAACGCGCCTGTTCGCGGCGCTTCGTTCCCTGGCCGGCGTCTGGCGGCGGAAATGGCGGCGAGGAAGCTTGCGCCTGGCGGTCAGCGCCTACAGCTGGCGGCGCAGCCTGGAGCGGGCGCTTCGCGCCGCGGCGGGGCTTCGGTGGATTGCGGCCGCGGGCGGCATATTGGCGCTGGCTCTGGTGGCGGGATTGTTCCGCGCCTCCCATATGATCTTCACGAAAGAACCGCCGGAAGATCCCGTCACCCTGAAGGCGGAACAATATGTGCTCGCGCATGAGCCGATGGCGGCCGCCGTCATCTCCCGCCCCGATACGGTGCAATATCCGCTGGTGAGGGCGTCCGTGCGGGGAGATGTGGAGCTCCCTCCGGTGGCGGGCGGCGCGGTCTGGCTGAACGACCGGACCGGCGAACTGCTGGTGATGCTGGAAGGGATGGTTCCTTCCGACGAACGGGACGTGCAGGCCTGGCTGATCATCCGGGAAGGATGGCTGAGCCTCGGCTTGCTGAAATTCCCGGAGGGATACCAGGGTCACCTGTACGTGCGAAGCATCTGGAGGGAAGACCGCGAAGCGGTGGCGCTTACCCTGGAGCCCAAGGGCGGAAGCCTGCTGCCCACCGCGCCCGAAAGCACCATCGTCCGGCTGGACGCCCCGCAGCGGCTTGAACCCGCCCCATTGCGCTGAAAGCCAGGAAGGAGACAGACCATGAACGAAGAAAAGGCCGCGAGCCACCCTTTCGCGGAGACGACGATCAGCACGCAGCCGGTTTTTTCCGGAAGGATGATTTCGCTGGAAATCAGCACGGTCCGTCTTCCCGACGGGCGGACGGCGACGCGGGAGATCGTCCGGCATCCCGGCGCGGTGGGTGTGCTGGCGCTTCACGGCGGGCGCATGATCGCCGTCGAGCAATACCGCAAGCCCCTTGAACGGGTCCAACTGGAGATCCCCGCCGGCAAGCTCGACCCCGGCGAATCGCCGGAGGCGGCCGCGCTCAGGGAACTGGAGGAAGAAACGGGGTTCAGAGCGGGAAGCGTCCGCCACCTGCTTTCCTTTTCCACCTCTCCCGGATTTGCGGACGAAGTGCTGCACCTGTATTTCACGGACGATGTCACGCCCGGCGGGCAGCGCCCGGACGAGGACGAATTTCTGTCCGTCGAGCTCTTGACCCCGGAAGAGGCGGAACGCGCGCTTCGCGACGGGCGCATCTGCGACGCCAAGACGATGCTGGCGCTTTACGCATGGAAATTGTACCGTCTGTCGGGAGCGCTGACGCCTTGAACGGCTCGCACCGGCCTGGGCGGCCCGGGCGTGACGGGCTGCCTTCGGAGGCACCCGGCCTCAGGCGCGTGTTTGCCGATCTCCACGTGCACGTCGGCCGCACCGACGGCGGCGAACCGGTGAAGATCAGCGCCGCCGCTTCGCTGACGTTTCGCGGCATCGCCCTGGAAGCGGAAGAGCGGAAGGGCATCGGCATTGTCGGCGTCGTCGACTGCCACTCTCCGGCGGTTCAGGAAGACATCGAAAGGCGGCTGGACAGCGGCGAAATGGAGGAACTCGCGGGAGGCGGCATCCGCTTCCGGAACACGGTGCTGCTTCTCGGCTGCGAGATGGAAGTGCTGGAGCCGGGAGGCGGACCCTTCCACCTGCTCGGCTATTTGCCGTCTTTGGAGGCCATACGCGGCTGGACGGAGTGGCTTCGCCCGCGCGTGGCCAACGTGCGGCTCAGCACGCCGAGGGTCCGCGCCCGCGCCCGCGAGTTGCAGCGGGAACTTGCGGCCCGAGGGGGAATTCTCGTTCCCGCGCATGTGTTTACGCCGCACCGGGGACTGCTCGGATGTTCGGCGGACCGGCTGGAAGAACGCCTTGACCCGGACGGGGTGGCCGCCGTGGAACTCGGCCTGAGCGCGGACGCCGACATGGCCGGACGTCTGTCCCAGCTGGACCGCTATCCTTACCTGACCAATTCCGACGCCCACTCCCCCGGCACGATCGGCCGCGAGTGCAACGAACTCGTCGTGGCCGAACCGACCTTCGCGGAAACGCTCAAGGCCCTGCGCGGCGAGGACGGCCGGCGGATCGCCGCGAACTACGGGCTCCATCCGGCCCTGGGCAAATACCACACGACGTTTTGCCCCGATTGCCGGCAGCAACTGCCGGATGCGGCCCGCGCGGACTCCGTCTGTCCGCTGTGCGGCGGTACCCGGCTGGTGCGGGGCGTGGCGGAACGGGCGGAGATGCTGGCCGACCGCGACCGGCCGCTCCATCCGCCGCACCGGCCCCCTTACCGCCGGCAGGTGCCGCTCATGTTCATGCCGGGCGTGGGACCGAAAACGCTGCAGAAGCTCCTGGCCCGGGCGACGGAGATGGACATCCTGCACCGGCTTCCGCCGGAACGCTTGCGGGAAATCGCCGGGGAGACCCTGGCGGATCTCATCCTCCGGGCCCGGGAGGACCGGCTCGACATATCCCCGGGCGGCGGCGGAACGTACGGCCGGCCGGTCGCCCGCGGCGTGACGGGCATGGGAACCTGACAAGATTCCCGTGCCCGTCATCCTTTTTTCCCTGCCCGCATATAAGCTGTTATAGGCGGTTGGCTTGTCCGACAGCGGGGAGGGAAGCGGCATGTCCCATCGACCGTGGTGCCGTCCGTGCAGGCGGCTCGCACCCCTGTACCTGTTCGTGGGCGCGCTCATCCTGACGGGCGCCGGATTCGGCTTTTTTCTCGTCGACGCGCTTTCTCCTGAACAACGGCTGGAACTGGCCGCCCGGCTCGAAGCCTACCGCCTGGAGCTGGTCCGGCCGGAAGGCGCGGATGCCGCGGAAGCCTTTCTCGACAGTTTCCTTTTTTACGCCAGATGGCTGGGGCTGATCTGGCTGCTCGGCGTTTCCGTGGTCGGCGTGCCCGGCGTGCTGGCCCTGGATTTCCTGAAAGGCGTCCTGATGGGGTTCACCGCCAGACTGCTGGCAATGGAAATGGACGGGGGCGGGATGCTGTTCGCGCTGGCCGCGCTGGTTCCCCACAACGCTCTGGCCGTTCCGGCTCTCATGATCGCCAGCGTCTCGGCGATCCGGTTCGCCGGTTGGGTGGCGGGAGAGCGGCTTCTTCGCCGGCGGGGGCGGTTATTGCCGCCGCTCAAGTCGCACGGAATCGCAACCCTGGCCATGCTGGTCCCCCTGTGCGGAGCGGCTCTGGCGGAAGCGTACCTTGCTCCCCGGCTCCTCGGGCGGCTGCTCTCGTGGCTTGCGCATTTCGCGTAATATTGCCGGAAACTGGCGGAAAATGGAGTTAGAGTAAAATTTGCGTGGGGGTAAAGTCTGGAAAAAGCGAACATAGAAAAAAGAGCTTCTCCCTTGGTAAAGTGAATTTGACACAAAACACACACCAAGAGGAGGAAGCTCCTGTGCAGCACTTTACCACAATCATTCCCACAATGAAAGAGCTTGAGCAGTGGATGTTCCGGGAGATGCAGGAAGCGTTCGCCAGCGCGATGAAGACAGCGCTGGAGATGTTGGATCAGATCATCCTTGAGCAAAGGGATCGCCAGCGTTTTCGCGTCAAGGCGGAACGGGAAACCAGCGTCAACACCGTGTTTGGCAGCATTCGCTTCAAGCGGAGGTTGTACATGGATCGTCAAACGGGCAAACACGTGTACCTGCTCGATCAGCACTTGCAATTTGAGGGACGAGGGAAAG
>LZRV01000090.1 GCA_002159065.1 Paenibacillaceae bacterium ZCTH02-B3
CCTCAACCCTTTCCACCCTATACCCTGTCCCCCTATCAACAGAAAAGCCCAGCATGGATCAGGGCAAACCCCTACCACGCTCGGCTTCTTGGACACTTTTTATTATCTCTGGACAGTTTTTATTTTCCCTAGACGGGATTTATTTGCTGTCTACAATGGCAGTGACTCCCGCGGCCGGCCTCATTCCACCGTCACGCTTTTGGCCAGGTTGCGCGGCTTGTCGACGTCGTGGCCGAGGGTCACGGCGGCGTAATAGGCGATGAGCTGCAGCGGCACCACCGACAGCGCTGGCGCCAGCAGCGGCAGCGTGCGCGGCACCACGAACATCCGGTCCACCGATTTGGCCGCTTCCGCGTCGAGCCCCTCGCTTACGATGCCGATCACGCGGGCGCCCCGCGCCTTCGCTTCCTTGACGTTGCTCAGCGTTTTTTCGTACAGCTCTTCTTGCGTCATCAGCGCGATGACCGGCACGCCTTCCTCGATCAGGGCCAGCGTGCCGTGCTTCAGCTCGCCGGCGGCGTAGGCTTCCGAGTGGATGTAGGAAATTTCCTTGAGCTTGAGCGATCCTTCCAGCGCCACCGCGAAGTCCAGGCCGCGGCCGATGAAGAACAGGCTCTGATGGCGGGCGATCGACTCGGCGAGCGCCTTGATGTCATCGCCTTGCGCCAGGATGCGCTCCGCCTGCTCCGGCAGTGCCTGCATCGCCGCCAGCGTGCGGGCGATCTCCTCATCCGGCAGCGTGCCCAGGGCCTTCGCCCAGTACAGGCCGAGCAGGTAGAACGCGATGAGCTGGGTCGTATACGCCTTGGTGGACGCCACCGCGATTTCGGGGCCGGCCTGGGTGATGATGACGTCGTCCGCCTCCCGCGCCACCGAACTGCCGATGACGTTGGTGATGGCCAGCACGCGGGCGCCTTGGCGTTTGGCCTCCCGCAGGGCGGCCAGGGTGTCCGCCGTTTCGCCGGACTGGCTGACGACGATGACCAGGGTGTCCGGCGTGATGATCGGCGACCGGTAGCGGTATTCGGACGCGTAGTCGGTCTCGGTCGGGATGCGGGTCAGCCGTTCGATCACATGCTTGCCGACCATGCCGGCGTGGAGCGCGGTGCCGCAGGCGACGATGTGCACCCGCCGGATCTCGCGCAGCCGCTCCGGCGTAAGACCCAGATCCGGAAATACCACGTCGCGGCCGTCCGCGGCGATGCGTCCCCGCATGGTGTCGCGGTACGCCCGGGGCTGCTCGTGAATCTCCTTCAGCATGAAATGCTCGAAGCCGGCCTTTTCCGCCGTCATGAGGTCCCAGTCGACATGGAATTTTTCCTTGGCGATCGGGTTGCCCTCGATGGTCATCAGTTCCACGCCGTCGCGGGTGATGGCGGCCATCTCCCCGTCGTTCAGGATGTACACGTCCCGCGTGTACTCCAGAATGGCGGGGATGTCCGAGGCGACGAACATCTCTCCTTCGCCGACGCCGATGATCAGCGGGCTGGCGAGGCGCACGGCGACCAGCCGGTCCGGTTCGTACTCCGTCAGCACCGCGATGGCGAACGCCCCGCGCATCTTGCGGACCGCCTTGCGCACCGCCCGCACGATGTCGCCGTCGTACTCAGCGGCGATCAGGTGGGAAATGACCTCGGTGTCGGTTTCCGATTGGAAGCGATGCCCTTTCAGCATCAGCTCCTCTTTCAGTTCCAGGTAATTTTCGATGATGCCGTTGTGCACGACGGACACTTTGAAGGTATGATCCGTATGCGGATGCGAATTCGCCACCGACGGCTTGCCGTGGGTCGCCCAGCGGGTGTGCCCGATGCCGACGGTGCCGCGCAGCGGCTGCTCCCTGAGGCGCGCTTCCAGGTTGGAAAGCCGCCCCACCGTCTTGCGGATCTCCAGCCCGTGTTCGGTGAAAACGGCCACGCCGGCCGAATCGTACCCGCGGTACTCCAGTTTCTTGAGCCCTTCCAGCAAAATTGGCTGCGAATCCCGATATCCGATATATCCCACAATTCCGCACATCTTGAGCATTCAACCTCCGATGGGCTTTCCCGCCCAGAGAATCAGGCTTTCCGGGTCCATGGCAACGGTCCGCCTTGCAAGCTCCCGCAGGGGTTGGCCCATCTTTGCAGATTCGCACCGTCTTGGAAATCAAACAAGCCGGAAAAAGCGCCGGCATCACCGGAACCCGCAGGCATGCGGCCGTTCGGGCCTGCCCGATGCCGGACTTCCGGACATTCCGGCCTTGCCGGCCGCGATCGTACCGGAATATTGGCCGCGCGGTCGCCCGCGCGTTTTGTCTTCCGGTTTGACGGCCCCGATCCGGGCCGGGAGGTCCCCGCCGAAAACTCCGAACACCTCCACCTCGTCAACTTGCCGCAACCGTCCGGGCCGCCGGCGGCCGCTTGTCCGCATTCGGACAAACCGGTCAGGCCCCGGCCCCGCCGCAGACGACCGCCCGGGAATCGGCAAGTTCAGGCGCTTGAATGCCGTTTTCGTTACTCCCCTCGCTTTCTTTTCTGAAATCTATATCCTTAATCATATGCGCCCAAGCAGGAATATGCAACCGAAGTTGCAGCTCCGCTCCTCCGGCACGGCCGCAACACCCTCACCGCGAACAACGACAAAAATGCCATTATTTTTCCATGAAAACGCGGCTTTCCGGAAAAAAATAGCATAGTGTGCCATAAAAATGGAAAATTTTGTGCGATATGAGGCGAACGGTCCGAAAATAATGATCAAAATGTCGCTGTTCCGCCCAAACGGCCATGAAAACAAAAAATGTATGGCACTTTTGTCGCAATGCCGATCATGCGCTCCAGGACGGCAACCGCCTTGCCGTTATTACCGGGTTCCCCGACATTCGCCCGCGAACTGCCGTACGGCTTCGCCGTTCGGCCGCCCGCCAGCTCCCGTCGGTCGCCCGCTTCTGCCCGGCTCCCGTCTTCGCCCGCTTCCGTCCGGCTCCCGCCGCCCGCGACCTCCGTGCGTCTGCCATCACCCGCCCGCACGCTTCCAGTCGGCTCCCGACAGTCTCCAGGCCGACCCGAACCGGCTCCCGGCATCCGCGTGCGCCCGCCGGCCCGGCACGGGCCGCCTTCCCGCGCGCTTCAGCCCAGCTCCCGGCGGATCACCTCGGCGATCGCTTCCGCGTGGCGCTCGATCTCGCTTTTGTCCGGGCCTTCCGCCATGACGCGGATGAGCGCCTCCGTGCCGGACGGCCGCACCAGCACGCGCCCCGAGTCGCCCAGGGCGGCCTCCGCCGCCGCGATCGCCGCTTTGATGGCGGCGTTGCCGGCGAATCCGGATTTGTCCCGGACGCGCACATTGACCAGCACCTGCGGATATTTCCGCATGATCGTCTTCAGTTCACTGAGCTTTTTGCCGGAAGCGATCATCGTGTCGACCAGCTGCAGGGCGGTCAGGATGCCGTCGCCCGTCGTGCTGTGATCGAGAAAAATCACGTGGCCGGACTGTTCCCCGCCCAGGTTGTAGCCGCCGCGCACCATTTCTTCCATGACGTAGCGGTCGCCGACGGCCGTCTGCACGGTGCGAAGGCCGAGCTCCTCAGCCGCCCGGAAAAAACCGAGATTGCTCATGACCGTCGCCACCACGGTGTCGCGCTTGAGCCGTCCCGCCCGTTTCATGGCGTCGCCGCAAATGCACAGCACGTAGTCGCCGTCGACGATTTCCCCGGTTTCGTCCACGGCGATCAGGCGGTCGGCGTCCCCGTCGAACGCCAGACCGATGTCGGCGCCCGTCTCTTTCACCTTCGCCGCCAGCGCCTCGGGATGGGTGGAGCCCACTTGGGCGTTGATGTTCAGCCCGTCGGGCTCCGCGCCGATGGCGGTCACTTCCGCCCCCAGATCGCGGAACACCCTGGGGGCCAGTTCGGAAGCGGCGCCATGGGCGCAGTCGAGCGCGATCCGAAGCCCCGCGAACGACCTCGACACCGTGGATTTCAAGTGCTCCAGGTAACGGAATTTGGCCTCCGGATCGTCCCGCACCGTGCCGACGCCGGCGCCTTCCGGCCGCGGCAGCGCGTCTTCGGGAGCGTCCAGAAGCCGTTCGATTTCCGCTTCCTTGTCGTCCGGCAGCTTGAAGCCGTCCCCGCCGAAAAATTTGATCCCGTTGTCCTCCACCGGGTTGTGGGACGCCGAAATCATGACGCCCGCGTCAAAGCCCATCTCGCGGGTCAGATACGCCACCGCGGGCGTCGTGACCACGCCGAGCCGCACCACGTCGGCGCCGATGGACAAAAGTCCCGCCGTCAGGGCGCTTTCCAGCATGGCGCCGGAGATGCGCGTGTCGCGGCCGATCGCCACCTTCGGCCGCGCGGTTCCTCCCGTAAGCACCATGCCGCCGCAACGGCCAAGGCGCAAGGCCAGCTCCGGAGTGAGTTCGCGGTTGGCGATGCCGCGCACCCCGTCCGTTCCGAAATACTTCCCCATAAACGGTACCTCTCCCCGATCCTTTCTGAATCCCGACGCTTCTTCCGGGTGGATTCCATCCTATGCCGCACCCGGAGTGCGGGCGACTGTCCCGGCTCGCGCAAGCGGCCGGTCCCGCATGCGCGGGCGGCCGGTTCGGCTTGCGCGAGGGCCGGGTTCCGGCAAACGGTCCGATTTGTCCAGACGGCCGACCCGATCAGCGGGGACGGGCGATCCGATCCCGCTCATCCGGCCGGGCCGAAATGTTCGGCAAGGGAAGATGCCGCAGGTTCCTCGTCCGCCTGCAGGTCGTCGGTCACGTTCTCTTCTCCCCGATTTTCGGTTCGCGCCCCGTCTTCCGGTTCCGCAACGGCCGTGGTTTCCCTGGAAACGATCTCCACCGTGACGCTGGGGACGCCGCCCGTCCACGTGACGAACCGCGGGAGGCTCACGTTCAGCGTGACGGTATGGACGCCGGGCCCGCGTCCGCCCAGGTCCGCGGTCACCGTCACGTCGCCCGGCTGGAGGCGGCTGAGCAGTTCCTGCGCACCGCTGACCTGGATGCTGATCCGGTCGCTCGGAGGCTCCCGCGGCACCACCCGCAAGCCTTCGCCCAGCCCGTTCCAGATGATGGGCACGTCCTCGATCCAGCGGGTTTCCGCCGGCGCCACTTCCGCTTGAATGACCACCTTGTCCGGCGAAACGGACACCGACCTTAGTCCGGTCTCCAGCGGCACCTCGACGGGACCCGACCTGCGGAGCGCCGAAAGATCGACGTCCACCTGCAGCGCGTCCAGTTTGTCCAGCTCTTCCTGGGGACCGAAGACGGTCGCCTGCCGGATATCCGGTTCCAGCGAAACGACGGCAAGGCCGTCCGGAGGCGTCCCGACATAACGGATCTGCAACGGCACCGTCTTGGACGGCAGCGTAATCGGAATTTCCACTTCCAGTTCGGGCGGTGTGATGATCGCCCTTTCCAGGACGTTGCCTTCCGCGTCGAAGGCGGCCAGGCGCACGACCCGGCCGCGGATCGTTTCCGACTCTCCGCCAATCTCCAGCACGGCGCCCACCCGCGCGACGCGATCGAGTTCCTCCGCCGGCAGGGTGACGTAGGCGCGGTTCGAAGGATACAGAATCGGCGTTCCGACCCGGTAGCCTTCCGCCGGTTCGCCGCGAATTTCCAGCTCGACTTCGAACTCCCGGGTCTCGAGCATCCCCACCGTGACGACGACGGCGCCGGGGTTGAGCTGCACCAGTTGCAGCCCGCGCGGCATTTCGTCGATCTTGACCGGTATGGTGTGCGTTCCCGCTTCCACCTCGCCGAGATCGGCGCTCAGCCGGAAATCGTCCGGCCGGGCCGCCAGAATTTCCGCGCGGGTCCCGCGCACCGTCAGATCAATCGACTTCGGCTGCATGTCGACCAGGACAAACCGCTGCTCGTCCAGGCCGACGGGAGTGACCGGAACCGAGCGGATGGTATCGATCTCGATGAGGGAAGCGACCTGGCTGGGCGGATTGTCCGGATTGAAATGGACGATCGCCCACAGCAGGATGCCCAGCGCCAGGGCCATCACCTTCATGACGGTCGGATGGCTGAGCCATTTATCCACCGCGCTCACCCTCCTCCCGTTTCCAGAACCGTTTCCAATCCACGCCGCGCGCCTTCGCCGCCGGGCGGAGCTCCTCGAACAGCTTGGAGATGAGGGATTCTTCCTGGATGTCGTGCACAAGCTGTCCGCCGATGGCGAGGGATACCGTGCCGGTCTCCTCCGACACGATGATGCTGATGGCGTCGGACACTTCGGTTATGCCAATGCCTGCGCGATGCCGGGTGCCCAGTTCCTTGCTGATGAAAGGATTTTCGGAAAGAGGCAGATAACAACCCGCCGCCACGATCTGCGGACCCCGGATGATGACCGCTCCGTCGTGCAGCGGGGTGTTGGGAATGAATACGTTGATGAGCAGTTCCGCGCTGAGATGGGACTCCATCTTGATGCCGGTGTCGGAATAATCGCTGAGACCGGTTTCCCGTTCGAAAACAATTAACGCCCCTATTTTTCTGCGGGATAAATAGTTAACTGCCTTAATGACCTCGTGGATCCGAAACTGGACGTCCTGGTCTTCCGAATGGAAAGTGCGGCTGAACAAGCGGCCTCTTCCCAGCTGCTCCAGGGCGCGGCGAAGCTCGGGTTGGAAGATGATGAGGATGGTGACAATCCCGAAGGTGAAAATCTGATTCATCAGCCATCGGAGGGTATAGAGGTTCAACCAGGTGCTGAGCGCCCAAGTGACAACCAGCAGCAAAATGCCTTTGATGAGCGGAACGGCGCGCGTTCCCCGGATGAGTTGCATCACTTTATAAATCAGAAAGCTGACGATGAGGATGTCCGCCGCGTCTTTGACCGCATCGACCCACGTCAGCGACTCGAAGTAGTTCAAGACGCGCCCCCCTGTTCCCGCGTCCCGTTCGGCCGCGTATCTCCGGCTTTCTCTTGTAAGAATTTCTCTTCGGGCCGGCCAAATTCCTTTTTATTTTTCGCCAGGATCTTCGTTTTTCCGCGAATGGTGGAGAATCTTGCAAAAAAACCTCCCTCCGGCGCGGGGGAGGTTCGCCAAACGCATGCTTTCGCCGGCGACTTCGCCGGATTGTCAAGGCTTTGCGCCCCGCCGTACCGCGGGAAACGCTCCGGCACAGCCGCCATCGGAGCCGGGCAGGCGCCGACCATATCTTTTCGCGCGCTAACACCGCCCGTTCATCCGCCTGCGCCTCTGCCGGCGCCGGGGCCGGCGGCGACACCGTTTGCGGTGCGCAGCCAACCGTAAACGCCGCTGCCGGCCACAGACCGCCGGTATCGCTACCGGCTGCCCATCAGTTTGTCCAGCCAGGCATTGATCCGGAAAAACAGCCAGTCGACGGCGCGGTCGATTTCCTGGATTTCCCCGGCGATCTGGGCGGAGGACGCCAGCAGGACATGGCCGTCGATCACGGTGACGTTTCCTTCCACCTCGCCGTCCACCCGGACGGTGCCGTTGGCGACGACGAGATCGCCGGATACTTTCTGTCCCGCGGGCACGATCACCGTGTTGCCCTCGATCACCAGCCGGTCCGCGTCGGGTCCGGCTTCCACCCGCAACCGGTCATCCTGGTTCCACGTCGCCAGCCAGCTGCCCAGCATCACCAGCGCGAAGAAACAGGCGGCGGTGACGGCGGGATGCCTGCGCACCCATCTCGCCCATTTCCTGGACCGCGGCGGCGCCGGGAGCGACCGCAGGATGCGGTCCGGCAAATCCGCCGGAGGAAGGGCCTCCCGTCCCGCGCAGGCGGAACGGATCAGCGCTTCGGTGCCGGTCAGGATTTCGAGCCGGTTCCGGCAAGCCGGACATCCGCGCAGATGCGTCTCCAATTCCGCCAAACGATCGCGCGCCAGCTCCCTGTCCAGATACTCGTGCATGACTCGCACGGCCATTCGGCAGTCCATGTTCAGACTTCCCTTTCCGCGGCGCAAGCCGCCTGCGCAAGCTTGTCTTCGCCGCAACGGCTTTGTCTCTTTATACGTAATACGCGGGGATGCGCAGCCGGGTTTCGGGAAAAACCGGCCGCGCCTTTCCTTCACCGCCTTCCGCCGTCTGTCCTGGCACCCGCTCTCATGGCTTGAACAGATGACCGACCTTGCGTCTCATGTATTCCCGGGCGCGATGCATCCGGGTCTTCACGGTGGTCACGGGCAGTTCCAGCACTTCCGCGATTTCCTGCAGGGACAGATCCTGCATGTACCGGAGCAGCATCACCGCCCGGTACTTCGCGGGAAGCGTTTCGATGGCCTGGCGGACGGCCCGCTGCGTTTCCGTCAGCACCACCTCGTGTTCCGGCGTGTGTTCGTCCGCCGGCAACGCCGAGTAGCCGTCCAGGTCCTCGCGATCGGCGCCGGGGGCGTCCAGCGAGTAGACGATCCGCCGCTTGCGCAGCCGGTCGATGCACAGATTGGACGCGATCCGGTAGATCCAGGTGGAAAATTTCAGGTTTTCATCGTACCGGTCCAGATTCCGGAAAACCCTCAGGAATGTCTCCTGGACAACGTCTTCCGCATCCTGCCGGTTTCCCGTCATCCGGTAGGCCAGCTGATACAGCTTGTCCCCGTAAAGATGGACAAGTTCGGCAAACGCCCTGCCGTCCCCCTTACGGGCGAGGAGCGCCAGCCGGGTTTCCATCGGCTTCAACTCGATTCCTCCGCTCGCACTGATTCCTCCGCTCCCGGCGGACGCTTCCGGTCCGGACCCATCAGCCCGTATTCCGCAATCCGGCGGCGATGCCGTTGATCGTCAGCTGGACCTCGCGCAAAAGTTCCGGATCGTCCCGGCCCTGCGCCCGCAGCGCCCTGAGCTCGGTGAGAAGCTGCACCTGCAGGTAGCTCAGGGGATCGACATACGGGTTGCGCAGCCGGATCGATTCCCGGATCACCGGCACATTGTCGAGGATGTTTTCCTGCCCGGTGATGAGCAGGATCATCTCTTTCGTCAGATTGTATTCTTCCTCGATCTTCGCGAAAATCCGGTTGCGCACGTTCTCGTCCTTGATCATGCCCGCGTAGTTCCGGGCGATGACCAGGTCCGCCTTGGCCAGCGCCATCTGCAGGCTGTCCACCAGCGTCTGGAAAAAGTAGTATTCCCGGTACATCTTCCGAAGTTGCTCCAGCTTCGCGGGGTCGTTCCCCGCATAGGTCCGGAAAGCCGTCCCCGCGGCGTACCAGGCGGGCAGCAGGTAACGGCTCTGCGTCCAGGCGAACACCCACGGGATCGCCCGCAGATCCTCAAACCGCTCGCTGTTGTTGCGCGAAGCCGGACGCGAGCCGATGTTGAGCTCCCCGATTTCCCGAAGCGGCGTCGACTCCCGGAAAAACGTCAGGAAGTCGGGATCGCGGAAGACCAGATCCTGATACGTTTCGAACGCCGTCTGCGAAATGATCCGCATCGTCTCTTCCCATTGCCGCTCCGTCTCGATTTCCCGGTCCGCGTGGCGCCTCAGGTAGGCGGCCGTGATCAGCGAGCTGATCGCCTGCTCCAGGCTGCGGTAGGCGATGCCCTTCATCGAATAGCGGGAGGACAGCACTTCGCCCTGTTCGGTGATCTTGATGCCCCCGCCGAGGGTGTGCGGCGGCTGGGCCAGGATGCTCCGGTTGAGCGGCATGCCGCCGCGCCCGAGGGCTCCGCCGCGGCCGTGGAAAAACTTCAGCTTCACGCCGAATTCGTCCGCCGTCCTCGTCAGCTCGTTGAGCGCGACGCGCAGCTCCCAGTTGGCGGTGATCATGCCGCCGTCCTTGTTGCTGTCGGAATACCCCAGCATCACCTCGTGCACGTCGTCCATCACGGACAGCGCCTCGCGATACAGCGGCAGGGCGAACAAATCCCGCAGGATGCCCGGGGCGGCGTGCAGGTCCTCGATGGTCTCAAACAGCGGCACCGGCTGCAGGGTGCACTGGACCCGTCCGTTGGCGTGGCGATAGTACAGTCCCGCCTCCTTGGCGAACACCATCACCTCGAGCAAGTCGCTTACGCCCTGGGTCATGCTGATGAGGTAGCTTCGGATGCAGGCCGGACCGAATTCCCGCTGCGCCCGTCGGATCGTCCGGAACACCTCCAGGCATTCCCGGGCCTGTTCGGACAGGTCCGCCTCTTCGTGCAGAAGTGGCCGGGGATCGCCCAGAAGGCCGTGCAAAAGCTCGATTTTCTCCCGCTCGGACAGCTCCGTGTACCGGTCGGTGATGCCCGCCGCCATCAGGATTTCCGCCATCGCCTTTTCGTGTTCCCTGCTGTGCTGGCGCACGTCCAGGGTCATGAGATGGAACCCGAACAACTCCACCTGGCGGATCAATTTTTTCAGATAGGCATCGGCGACAAAATCGGCGTAATGATGGCGAAGGCTCCGGTCGATCACCTGCAGGTCGGCCAGCAGCTCCACCGCCCGGCGGTAGGCCTGGGCCGTTTCCCGCAGGGATTCGTTTTGCATGTTGTGGAGTTTTTGCAGCATGTACGTGAGCTTGATCCGGTACGGCTCGTTTTCGTTGGTCCACGGCTCCACCGTGGTCAGCCTGACGTTCCGGCGATCCTGCTCGATGGACTCGCGCAGCTCGTCGGTGATGTTCACGATCGTGGCGCTGAAGCTGAGACGCCGCATCAGATCCCGCAGCAGCTGTTCGTATTTCTGCAGGACGAGGGCGCGCTGCAGCTGAAGCGTTTTGTAGGTAACCCCCGAAGTCACCGCGGGATTGCCGTCCCGGTCGCCGCCGATCCAGGAGCCGAACCGGAGGCAAACGGGCACGTGCCACTTCCGCTCGGGATAGTATTTGGACAGGCAGCGCTCCAGTTCTTCGTAGACCTCCGGGATCACGTCGAACAGGGTTTCTTCAAAATAGTAAAGTCCGTACCGCACCTCGTCGATCACCGTCGGCCGGCGCTGGCGCAGCTCGTCCGTCTGCCAGAGCGTGAGCACCTCGTTGAGCAGCTTCTCGCGCAGCCTTTCCCGCTCCCGGTAGGTGAGCATCGGGTTGTCGAATTCCATCACGTCGTCCGCGATCCGCTTGTGGATGTCCAGCACCGCCCGGCGCGTCGCCTCCGTCGGGTGGGCGGTCATGACCAGTTCCAGGCTGACGGAATGCAGGATCTGGTCCACTTCCTGGGCCGTCAGATTCCGCTCCTTCAGGTCGCGCACGGCGCTTTCGATGGATCCCGGCTGGACGGTGTCTCCCGACGCCCGCTCGTAATCGCGCTTGCGGCGGATGCGGTGGTTCTGCTCGGCGATGTTGACAAGCTGGAAATATATCGCAAACGCCCGGATGACCTGGTGCCGGATATCCGGTGTGAGTCCCTTGATCGTGGCGATGAATTCCCGGAAAAGTTCGGGCGAATACGCGGCGCGCAGCTCCTTGCTCATTTCGCGGATTTTCTCCACCCGGTCGAGCAATCCCCTGCCTCCCTGATGCTGCAGGACTTCCCCGAGAATGTTCCCGAGAAACCGCACGTCGCGCCTGAGCAAATGATTGGACAAGGACCGTTCGGCGGTTGCCGGTTCGGACATGATTTCACCTCTCTTGGGCCGCAGAGTGACACTTTTCATCATATCATACAGCCGCTTACATCTGAACCCCGGTGTGTTAGGCTTTTTCCCGCATATTTTTGCGTTTTCCGAGCAACGGTATCTGGTGGCGTCACGGAAAAGACCCGGCACGAAAACAGACCGGAAACAGGAACTGAACGCGCCATGAAAACGGCTCTCTTCCTCCTGCTCCCCTTGCTGGCGTGGCTGCCCGCGTCCGGTCCCGGCGGACCCGACGGGATGATTCCTTCCGTCCCGTCCGGGAAACCGGCTCCGCCGGCGGAGAAGCCGTGGCCGGCCGGCGGCCAGGACACCTCCGTCGTGGTGAACCCGCGCTCCAGGGAGCTTACGCTGTACATCGGCAACGTGCCGTACAAGACCTACAAGATCGCCCCGGGCAAACCGGAAACGCCGACGCCCGTCGGGGAATTCCGCGTCGTGAGCAAGTCCAAAGACTGGGGTTCCGGATTCGGCACGCGGTGGATCGGGCTGAACGTCCCTTGGGGAACGTATGGCATCCATGGAACCAACAAGCCGCACCTCATCGGGACCGAGGCAAGCCACGGCTGCATCCGCATGCGCAACCGGGACGTGGAAGATCTGTACGAGCGCGTCGGCATCGGCACCAAAGTGATCATCCTCGGGCACGTGCTCGGGGAACCCCACCGGGATCCCCGCCGCCTGGCCAAGGGCGACGCCGGGGGAGACGTGCTGCTCATCCAGAATCGCCTGCGCGCGGCGGGATTTTTCCACGGCGCGTGCAACGGGCGCTTCGGCCCCGCCACCGAACAGGCGATGAAGGCCTTCGAACGGCAGAACGGGCTGCCCGTCGACGGCGTGGTCGGTCTCCACGACTACCGCGCGCTCGGGCTCCTGGAGTAGCGCCCTCAGTCCCGGAATCGGGTCTGCTTCACCAGCTGGTGCCCGTACACCGCAAACGCGCCGCACAGGATGCCCCGAATCGCCGACCGGACGGACCAGCCTTCCGAAAACCCCACCAGCGCCACCGCCAGGGCCGTGACCGCGTAGACGATCGTCCAGTCCGGCACGAACGGCGTTTTTTTCAGCGCGAATCCCAGGCACCAGCAAGCCAGCACGACGCCGGTCAGTTCCGGTTCGATCCATACCGGAAGGTCCGCAAACCCGGCCCAGCCTTTTTCCGGACTCATGTTTCCACCCGCCCCGAAGGATCGTCTTTGTCATCATGCATATGTCCCGCCCTTGCCGCGCGTGCAAATCGAGTAGAAGGGGGCGGCTAGCCCCCGTCCTCTCACACCACCTGGCACACCACCTGGCATGCGGGTCCGCACCAGGCGGTTCCGAAGAGTTAACGAAATGCCAAGTAACATTCAAGCATGCTGACCAGCCCTTGCGCCTGAAAATATCGGGTGTCAAGGGCGTTGTTCAGGTTGCGGGACATCTCCCATGGCCCCCGGCGTGAGTTCGCCATCATATGGACGAAGTGTTCCGGTACCCCCAGCGCCCGCAGTTCACGGTAGCGCGTCCGTATCCGTTTCCACCGCTTCCATAGGCACATCCTCAGCCGCCGGCGTATCCACTGGTCAAGAGTTT
>LZRV01000091.1 GCA_002159065.1 Paenibacillaceae bacterium ZCTH02-B3
AGGCTACGTAGCCGTCATGATGGAGGGACTTAGGCGCAAAGGCGTACCGCTTGCGCTCTACAGCGACCAACACTCCATCTTTCACCCGCCCAAGGGCAAGCCAACCCTCGAGCAGGAACTGGCCGGTCAGCCGCAGGCGCTTTCCACCTTCGGACAGGCCATCGCCGATCTGGGGATCACCCATATCGAGGCGCTGTCCCCCCAGGCCAAAGGACGGATCGAACGGCTCTGGCAAACCATGCAGGACCGTCTGGTGGTCGAACTTCGGCTGCGCAACGTCTGCACGATGGAGGAAGCCAACCGGGTCCTGCCGGAGTTGATCGAAAAGCACAACCGCCTGTTTGCCGTCGAGCCGCAAGAAGCGGAACCGGCCTACCGACCGCTGCCCGAAACCCCTTTGGAGCACATTTTTACCCGACGGGAACACCGGAGAATCAGCGGCGGGCAGACCTTCTCCTGGAAAGGAAAATGCTACATGCCAAAGCCCGGCCCCGGTGTACCGCGTTGGGAAGCGAAGAGCGTCGTCGAAGTGCGTGTCGGCATGGATGGACAAGTGTGGCTGTGGGATCAAGGGCGGGCCTGGCCTTGTGTGGAGACACAGGCCACACAGACCCCGGCGCCAACAACGGCCAAAAAAGAAGCGGCGCCTGCGTCCCCGCGCAAGCCCGCTGCAAACCATCCCTGGAGAAAACCATTCTCCAGCAAGCAGTTACAGCGTAGCACAGCATCCGGCTAGTCTGCAAGAGGACAGCGGCCGTTTAATCAGCTATCATCCCTGACATTTTCATAGAACAGTTAACCTGACATTTTCACAGACGCTTGACAGAGACCGGCGACCGGACGGCGCCACATGTGCCATGGTTTTCGCATGAAAACATGCATTGGCTACATGGCGCTGATGTGGAACGTGAGCGCCGTTTCCGCTTCGCCGTCCCGCACCTGGATGTCGACGCCGGTCACGGCAAGCGGATGATTCAGCCGTTCCAGACCGTCGAGGAAGGCCAGCACCGCTTCAAGGGGACCGCTGACCCGAAGATGAGCCGTCCGGGTGCCGGGTCTTGTTCCCGCCTCTCCTTCCTGCATGACGGTGGCGCTTACCCCCGTCTTTCCGGCAAGCTCCGCAATCCGTTCCCAGTAGAGATGCGATGCGCCTTCCGGAACCATCACCCGGTTTGCGGCCTCGATTTCCGCGCGCAGGCGGTCAAGATCCGCCCGTATTTCGCTTTGCCGGGCGAGATTGCGCTCGATCCGCTCCCATTGCGCGGCATACCGAGCCTTTTCCTCTTTCAGCCCGCGGGACTTGTCCAGGAGGGGGAAATACGCAAACTGCACGCCGGCGGCCAGCACCGCAATGATCAGGAACGCCGCCAGCCACGATTTTTCCCGGTCACTCAGCCTGCGCACCGGCAAACTCCCCCATTCCGTACGCCCGGATGGAAAAGGCGGTTTTTTCCCCGTCTTCGCCGGCATGGATCAGCCGGACTTCCCGGAAGCGCCCGTCTTCCTGCAACCGTCGCAGGAAACCGACCGCTCCGCGCAGCCCGTCGGCTTCCCCCGATACCGTGAGTTCCGCCTGATTGAACGTGATCTGCGAAATGACGGTGTGGGGCGGCGCCTGTTTTCTCAGATACCGGTACAGGGAGGATGGGCTGACATGCTGCTGCGAAAAATGGGCCCGCATGGATTCCATTTCCCGGGAAAGGTTGATCAGCGCGGTCCGTTCGGCCAGCATGCTTTCCAAGGTCTGATGGGAAGCGATATTTTGCCTTAACGCCTCAATTTCTTTCTCCAGTTTCACCGCCGAGCCGTATTCCCAGGCGATGGCGGCGGCGAGCAGCACGGGCAGCAGCATGCCGATCTTGAGCGGAACGGGAGCATCGGCCGCGGCGGAAGCCGGCGTCCGCCGGGGGCGCATATCGCATTGGGCCGGGGTCATGAGGGCCATGCCCAGGCAAGCCGCCCACGGGGCGTCCGCCGCCGCCACCCGGACCGGCAAAGACCGCTCTAGGCTTTCCCTGATGCCTTTCCAATCCTCTTCACGGCCCAGCAGCACGATCTTCCGGATCGGCTTGTCGCGTTCCGCGGCGTGCCAGGCAAGGAGCGCCCTGCGGATTTCCCGCTCCCGGTCCTCCCGCGTGCCATCCGCGGGAAGATAGCGCGCATGGACCATCCTGCCCCGGACATGGATCGAAAGCATCAGGCGGCTTTCGCCCATTTTCGCAATCATCACGGTTTCTTCGCTGTCCGCTTCCGCATCCGGCAACTGCCGGCGGACGGGTTCCGGCCCGCATTCTTCGGCTCGCGCGGCCGGCGCCCGGCGCACGGATTCCGTCCCGGATTCCACGGCGGGTTCCGCAGGCTCCCGATGCGCGGCTTCCGCCCCGGAGGCGGCGCCGGAACCGGCCGGTTCCCGGCGGAAGGTTTCCGTTCCGGACGCCCTTTCCAGTGCTGCAAGTCCCCAATAGGCGGCTTCCGGCTCGAGTCCCACGGCCAGAGCGGACAGTCCCGCCGAACGGAGGGCTTCTTCCAGTCTGCGCACCGACGTCTTCCGCACGGCCGCCACCGCGTATTCCGCCGGACGCCCGCCTTCTTCGCCGCGCCTTGCTTCGACGGGAACGTGCCGGATGAAGAAATCGTCCGCGTCCACCGGAAGTTCGAGCTTCATTTTGTACTCCACGGCTTTGGCCAGCTCGCTTTTCGTCATCGGCGGAAACGTGAATCGGCGGACGAACAGGGGCAGATCCTCCAGGAACACGGACACCCTGCCCGCCCGAATCCCGTTTTCCCGCAACATGGCTTTAAGACGCAGACCCAGCAGGTTCGGCTGCAGCACTTCGCCGCCGCGGACGATGCCGCCGGGCAGGGAATCGGCCGCCTGTCGGACCGTCACCCAGCCGCTTCCCCTTTTTTGGACGACCACCGCCCGTATGTGCCGTTCTCCGATCTGGATTCCAATTCTCGTGCGCCACCGGCCCGTCATCCTTACCAGGCTCCTTTGTCCCAAGCCGCCTTGTCCAATTCTTTCCGCTCCACGACCAAAAACCGCTCCGTCCTGAATCCGGCGCCCGGAGGAAAATTCCCGGCGTATTCCAGTTCGTGTCCGAAATGCATGCTTCCGGTCAAAAGCCCCAGCAGGCCGCTCAGAATGCCGCCTCCGATGTCGATGTTCCGGGCCCCGGTGTAGCCCGTCACTTCGGCGTGGCCGTCGATGGCGATGTCGCCTTCCGCGAACAGAACGCCGCCCACCTGCAGGCCCGTGACCGCCCCGAGGAACCGGATGTCCTTCTTGGCGATCAGATTGAGCTCCGTCCGTACCAGGTCCACGCCGCCGACTTCCAGGAGGCCCGTGATGTTTCCGTTTGCGACGATCGTCCGGTCCATGAGGGAGAGGCCGAGCAGATCCAGGCCGATCAAGGCGAGATCCCCTTCAATGAAAATGAGCTTGTCCTTGGGCGCCAGCCCCAGCAGGGAAATGTCCAGCACGCTGTGCGGGATGTACACCCCTTCCGCCTTGGCGATTTTGCGGGCGGCGTCGAAATCGAAGGCGGGCTTGGGGATGAACGGAGTCACCTTCTTCCGGCCCGCGTCAAGTCCGTCCACCGCAATGTTGCCGATCGCCGTGCTGCTTGCGTACCCGGTGACCGTCGGCGGAGGGGGCTTGATCAGCAGGTAGTCGTGGCGGATGCGCAGCGACCCGTTGGCGTGCACGTCCCCGTCGACCTTGATCGGATGCGTGTTCAAAAGTCCGAGGCCGAGCAGGCCGGACAGCGTGCGCAGGGACAGGTTCCGTTCCGCATAGACGGCAAACCGGAGCGCATGGGGCGCCGGTTCCGGCGGCCCGTCCCAAGGCAGCTGTTTCAGCAGGGCGCCGACCACCTTCTCCTCTCCCCCGCAGCGCCCTTTGGACAACACCGTATACCCCGCGTTTTCGCCGAATTCGTTCAAACGCTCTTTAACCCGCACGGAATACGAACCGTTATGAAACGGCGCGTCCCGCTTCGAAACCGCCGGCGGAATCTCCTCCGGCGCAAGGCCCGTTCCGATCAGCCGGTTCATCTCGCGGATCGCCAGGTCCAGCCCGGCTTCCGCAACGTAATACGCGCAGGTTTGTTCCCGGTGCTTGCCCGCGCTTTTGAGCTCCGTGTTCGAATAAGTAAGCCGCCGCGATCCCCGCGAGCGCGATCAAGAGAACGGTCACGACCAGCGCCAGGATGGAGACGGAGCCGCGTTCGTTGCTTTTACGTTCCGCCACCTTCCGCCACCTTCCCCCTCGGGTGGGCGATCACGGAAACCGTTTTGGCTTCGGGTCCGGGTTGATAACCGGCTTGCACGGCCACCGCGATTTTCACGAAAACCAGCCGCCCGTCCGGACTTGCGGAAGCCCGGAAATCCTCCACACGGTCCAAAAACGGTTCCCGCGCTTCGCCGTCCGCAGACCGGTACAGCACGCCGTCTTCCCAATGATACGAAACAAAGGATGGCTGATCGGCGGTTCCCATGCAAAGCACAAGTTCGCGATTCGCATCATCCGCGAACGGATAACGTATCCCCGCCGCTTCCCCGGAGACGCTCGAACGGATGTCCCGCTTCAGGATTTCCAGCCTGTGCCTGAGCATAAGCTGCGCATCCGCCTCCGCGACCGTCCGGTCGTAGACGGAAATGCCCTCCTTAAAGAAAAAAGCCAGGATGCCCGCCAGGATCACGGTCAGGGCGATGGACGCCAGAAGTTCCGTCAGTGTCGCGCCTTTTTCGTTTCCCAGGGTTTCCGCCAGTCTCACGGCGCATCACCGGTTCGCCCGGATGCCGGCAAGCTCGACGCTTCCGGTCCGGACCACGATTTTCAGCAAATCCTCCAAGGGAACATCTTCATAAGGCAAAAGGTCGAATTCGGCTTCCATCCCGTCAAACCGCTCGTCAATCACGATCGGAAACTCCCCGTTTCGCGGATCGAGGCCGGCCGCCCGTCCGTTCGTCCGGTACCGCCGCTCCCAATCCAGCAGATCTTTGTACGGCAAGGCTTTGAGCTGCTCCATGATCTGCGCGGCCAGCTCCGTTTCCCCGGTGCCGCTCCAGGATTCCACGGCGGCGGCTCTGCTGCCGGCCAGCGCGGACAGGACGGCCAGCAGGGCGACAAAACCGATGCCGAGCGCAACCAGCACTTCCACCAGCGTTTCTCCGCGGCAGTTCAGCCTGATCATTGCGGCGCCCCCGCCGGTCTCAAGGTTTCCCCAGGGTTTCCACGACGCCGTTGACCAGCTTGTATTTGCGGTCTTGCTTCCACGGGTCTTCCGGTTCTTCGTCGATGTACTTCTGGCTCACGAGGACGGACGCGTTGATCTCCTCTCCGTCGGTTCCTCCGTCCGTGCCGCTGGCGGTCGGATACCGGCCCGTGTCGAAGTAATAGCGTTCGACCGCCGACTGCAGAAGTTTCGCATTGGCTTTGTCCGTGGAAAGCTTCGCCGAGTCCAGCGACACGCTGATTCTCGGAATGATGAGAATGGCCAGGATGGAAATGATGGCGATGACGATCAGCAGTTCGATCAGCGTGAAGCCTTTTTCGTTCCGGAACCGGATGTTTTTTGTCATCATGATCACACTCCCGCTTCGCACCGGTTATTCGATCAGCAACATGCCTTCATACAGGGGCAGCACGATGCCGATGACCACAAATCCCACGACCAGGCCAACGGCGATCATCAGGGACGGCTCGATGAAGGAAATGAACTGTTCCATGTCCTGCTCCAGCTCGAACCGGTTGAACTCGGCCACGTCGGCGAGCGGCGAGTCGATGTCCCCCGACTCCTCCACGGCGTGCATCATGGAAATCAGCATGTTCGGAAACACATGGCTCTCCTTGAGCGCTTCGGCGATGGAAGCGCCGCTTTGGATCTTCTCTCTCGCCCGGTCCGCGGCTTCCGCGATCGCCCGGTTGTTCGCGGCTTCGGAAGCGATCTGCATGGCCCGGTCGATCGGCACGCCGCCGGCGTAGGCGTCCCGCAGCGTCTTGCTGAACCGGTAGACCGCGAGTTTCCGGTGGATTTTGCCGGCGACGGGCACGCGCAGGATGAATTCGTCGAATTGCTTGTTTTTCCGCAAAGTCGAGACCCATTTCGCCAGGAATGGAAAAGCGATCAGCGGAACGGCAAGCGCCGCGAATGCGTGCCGGTCCAGAAACGCCCGGTAATCCAGCAGCGCCCGCGTGATCCAGGGAAGGGAAGACCCGGTTTTGCCGTAGATGCCGATGAATGCCGGCAGCGCCAGCATGATCAGCGAATGAATCATGATCAGGGCGAAGACCGTGACCGCCGCCGGATAGGTGAGCACACGCCGGATCTTTTTGCGCAGCTGATATTCTTTCTGGAAATGGTCGGCCAGGACCGTGAAGGACTGCCGAAGATTTCCCGTTTCCTCGGCAACGCGCAGCATCTTGATGAAAAACGGCGGGAAAAGGCGGCCATGCCGGTCGAAGGAGTCCGCCAGCGGCTCCCCGGCCGACAGGTCGGCGATCACAAGACCGAGCACGTTTTTCAGTCTCTCGTGGTTCATATACCGGCGGACCGTTTTCAGCGCTTCCACGATCGGGATGCCGGTACGCACGAAGGAACCGAGCTGTCTGCACATGACGGCCAGTTCCTTGAGCGGAACCTTCGGCTCGAAAACGGACGGTTCGCCGCGGACGGCCGAACAATGGGTCACGGCATAGCCGTGCTGCAGGAGGCTGCCGATCGCTTCCCGCTCGGAATCCGCCTGGATGTAACCTTTCACCTTTTGGCCGCCGGGGTTTCTCGCTTTGAACAGGAACGTCTGGGCCATCGGGAATCCCTCGTTGCCATCGTGTTCGCGGGTTCAGCCGCCTTCGCGTTCCCCGGGGGTGCAGCCGGGGAGGAATTCCGCGTCCGGGTCGGACCATCCCTTGGGCCGCCTCAGGTATGGATGACGCGGAGGTATTCTTCGAGGGTGGTGATCCCCTGCGCCACCTTCCGCAAGCCGTCGTCCGCCATGGTGCGGAAGCCGCGGTTTTCCAGATGCTTCTTCAGCGTCGGTTCGCTGGCCTGGGCGCTGATGAGCTCCCGGATTTCGTCGTCGGCGAAGATCATCTCGCTGATCGCGATCCGGCCTTTGTAGCCGGTGTACTGGCACCAGCTGCAGCCCGTTCCCCTGCAGAATGCGGCGGGCGCCCACGGGTGCCGCCGGATGCCCGTCCGCTCCAGCACGTGCTCCGGAATGCGCTCTTCGGCTTTGCATTCGGGACAAATGCGACGGACCAGCAGCTGCTTTTCCGTGACGCATCCTTCCTTCAGCAGGATGTGGATCAGTTTCTCTCCGGTTCTCTCTGCCGCCTCCATGCAGCGCAGGAACGTCTCCTCGGAAATGAGGCCCTGCTCCGCCAGAAACCGGCCGATTTCATGGTCCCCGATGTTCTCCATGGCTCCTTCACCCTTGTTGGCAAGGTTTTCCGATTACTTTCATCTTAGGAGGGAAGATCGGCCGAATATGTGAAAATAATCACAAAGTTTGGGGAAGGATTCAAAATAAAAAACCTTCGGAACCGGGTCCGAAGGGCCAACAAGTCCGCATGCAAGAACCAATTTTTTATGGTGGGCCGGGGCGACGGGCTGCCGGACTTTGCGGCACGTCCGCGGCATCTTCCGGCGGCTCCGCGGCAGCCGGCTTCTTCTTTTTCGCCTGATCGAAGGCGTTCACGGAAGACGCCCGGAATACACCGCCGCCCGGTCGCCGAAGATGCCCACCAGGCTCCGGATGACCCGGGATTCGGGCTCCTCGGTGTAAATATAGATGCGGCGCGGCGCGGCGGAAAGCAGGCAACTGACGATGCGGCTTTCCTCCCGCGCTTCCTCTCCGTCCGCCGGCCCGCCTTCCCTTTCGTCCGGGCCGGGCGAGAACACGAGTGGACGCATGCTTCCGTCATACAGGCGGAATGCCTGTCCGCCGGAGTGGAACACATGCACCGCCGGTACGCGGCTTTCCCGATGTTCGAGCAACACCCGGAGCAGGGCGGTGAACTGTTCGAACTGCCGCTCCGGCAGCCGCTCCCGCACGGCCGCCCGCAGCGCCTCGCGGAGTTCCTCCTTCACGGGTCCCAGCCGGAAGCGGATGAAACCTTCCAGATGAAGGGACAGCTCCCGCTCCAGATAACCGGCGAAGGCGTCCGCGAGATAGCCCGCGCGCAGCGCGGCGGAGGCGGCCAGGCGTCTGGCGGCGAACGCGCATAACTGGTCCGCTTCCGCGTCGTCCTCGACGCCGTGTTCCGTCCGCGCCAATTCCTTCAGCAGCCCCGGTTCCGCCGCCTCCAGCACGTAGCGGGCCAGGGCGGCTCCCGCGCGGCGCGGGGCCGCCGGATCGGCGGCGCCGGCGGGCAGCGTCAGCGTGAAGCGGCCGTCCCCTGACGCGCCTTCCGGTTCCAGGCGCCACGCTCCCTCCTCCCCGCCGTCGTTCAACAGCTCCAGCAAACGGAGGGCGGCCCGCGGACCGCCCTCCGTGACAATACGCAGCGATGTCTCGCCCATGCGCGCTCCCGCTTCCTTTTCCGTCGGTTTTGCTTATGTTTATGGTGGCCGGAAAAGGAATATGCGATCAGGGAGCGGGGCTGACACTTTTTTCAGTTTTCCATCACGAAGTCCCGTTCCACCACGGCGTTTTCGTCAAAAATGCGCAGGATTTCGTACCGCGTGTTGCGTTGCGCGGGGATCTTGCCCGCCTCGCGGATGAGCCGCAGGATGAGCGAAATGTTCACCTTGTGCGTCGTGCCGGCGGCGGAAACGACGTTTTCCTCGATCATCGTGCTGCCGAAGTCGTTGGCCCCGTAGGAAAGGGACAGCTTGCCGATTTCCGGGCCCATGGTCACCCAGGACGACTGGAAGTTCTCGATGTTGTCCAGGGTGAGCCGGCTGATCGCCAGGGCCTTCAAATACTCCTCCGGCGGCAGCTTCTCGCGGGGGAGGCGCGTGTTTTCCGGCTGGAACGTCCAGACGATGAAGGCGAGGAAGCCTTTGGACGGATAGCCGTTCCGGATGCATTCGTCCTGCGCCTCGCGGATGCGGAGAAGGTGCAGCGCGCGCTCCTCCATCGTCTCGCCGAAGCCGATGACCATCGTCGCGGTCGTGTTCATGCCGATCCGGTGCGCCGTCTTCATGACGTTCATCCAGTCCCGCCAGGAGCCTTTGAGCCGGCTGATGCGCATCCGGGTGCGGTCGTCCAGGATCTCCGCGCCGCCGCCCGGCAGCGAGTCCAGCCCCGCGTCCCTGAGCTGGCGCATGACGTCTTCCAGCGGGATGCCGCCGGCCACTTCCTGCATTTTCAGGATTTCCGCAGGGGAGAAGGAGTGCATGGTGATGTCCGGAAAACGCTTCTTGATTTCCCGCAGCAAATCGAGGTAGTACGAAAACGGCAGATCCGGATGCGTCCCGCCCTGCATCAGGATTTCCGTGCCGCCGACGTCGATGGTTTCCTGAATTTTGCGGAAAATGACCTCGTTGGGCAGCACATATCCTTCCGGCGAACCGGGCGGACGGTAAAACGCGCAGAACCGGCAATATTTGTCGCAGATGTTGGTATAGTTGATGTTGCGGCCGATGACAAACGTCGTAATGGGCTCGGGATGGCGGCGGCGCATGATCTCGTCGGCGGCGCGGCCGATCTTTTCGACCTGGTCCGATTCAAAAAGCGCCACCACATCCTCCACGTCCAGCCGTTCCCCGCCGAGCGCCCGTTGCAGGATGCGGTCCACGTTTCCCACGGCGGCTCCTCCTTTCCTCTTCCCTAATCGTACACCAAATAAAAACCGCCCGCCAGCTTGCCTTTGGGCAAACCGGGTCGAGCGGTCGCAGGGCGGCCGCGCGCGTCGCCGGCTTCCCGCGGTCCTGCGCGGGTCCTACGCGGCGCCGGTCTCCCGCATCGCGGCGTCGAGGGCCTGCTCCAGGTCGGCGATCAGGTCGTCCACGTGCTCGATGCCGACCGACAGGCGCAGCAGCCGGTCGTCCACGCCGATGGCGCGGCGGACGTGCTCGGGAATGTCCGCATGGGTCTGCACGGCCGGGAAAGTCATGAGGGATTCCACCCCGCCCATGCTTTCCGCGAAGGCGATCAGCCGGATGTTCCTTAGCACCGGCTCCACCATGCGGGCGTCCTTCACCCGGAAGGAGAACAGGCCGCTGTTGCCGGTGGCCTGCCGGCGCTGCACTTCGTAGCCGGGATGTTCGGGCAGGCCGGGATGGTACACCGTTTCCACGGCGGGGTGGCCTTTGAGCCACCGGGCGATGCGCAGCGCGTTCTCGCAGTGGCGCTCCATGCGCAGGGCGAGCGTCTTCATGCCGCGCATGAGCAGCCACGAATCCTGGGGCGACAGGACGGCGCCGATGGCGTTGTGCAGGAACGCCAGCCGCTCGGTGAGCTCCCGGCCCTTGCTGACGATCAGGCCGGCCAGCACGTCGTTGTGCCCGCCCAGATACTTCGTGGCGCTGTGCACCACGATGTCGGCGCCAAGCTCGATCGGCCGCTGGAAATACGGCGTCAGCAGCGTGTTGTCCACGATGGTGAGCAGCCCGCGTTCGGCGGCCCAGGCGGACACTTTGGCCAGGTCGGTGATCATCATGAGCGGATTGGTGGGCGTTTCGATGAGCAACGCCTTCGTCTCCGGCCGGAGGGCGCCTTCCAGCGCCTTCAGGTCGCCCGTGTCGACGTAAGACGCGGTGAGGCCGAACCGGCGCATCACCTGTTCCAGCAGGCGGTACGTGCCGCCATACAGATCCAGGGACACGATCAGATGGTCGCCCTGGGAAAACAGCGCAAAGACGGTTTGCAAGGCCGCCATGCCGGAGCTGCAGGCGAATCCGCCGTCTCCGCCTTCCAGCTCGGCCGCGGTCCTCTCCAGCACTTCCCGGGTCGGGTTCTTCGTGCGCGAATAGTCGTAACCCGTGCTCTGTCCCAGCCGGGGGTGGCGAAACACCGTCGCATGGTAAATCGGAAAACTTACCGCCCCGGTGTCGGGATCGCAGTTCGAACCGATTTGCGCGAGCCTGCTTTCGATGTTCATGCCTGCCCCCCCTGTTTGACCGGCTTGAAGGCTTTGCCCAGGATATAGGGCGTTTCCTGGTACACATAATAATTGAGCCAGTTGGAAAACAGCAGGTTGGCGTGCGCCCGCCAGGTCGATACCGGCGTTTTCGTCGGATCGTCGTCGGGGAAATAGTTTTTCGGCAGATCGATCCGCAGTCCCTTGGCCTTGTCGCGTTCATATTCCCATTTGAGCGTCGTCGGATCGTATTCGGAGTGGCCGGTCACGAAAATCTGCTTGCCGTCCCTGGAAGCCACGATGTACACGCCGGCTTCGTCGGATTCGGACAGGATTTCCAGCTCCGGCCGCTTCTCGATGTCTTCCCGGCGCACTTCCGTGTACCGCGACTGCGGGACCCAGAACACCTCGTCGAATCCGCGCAGCAGCTTCGTGTTCGGCTTGGTCACGCGGTGCGGGAACACGCCGAACAGCTTCTTGCCAAGCGGGTATTTCGGAATGCCGTAATGGTGGTACAGACCGGCCTGCGCGCCCCAGCAGATGTGGAACGTGGACGTCACGTTCACCGTTGTCCAGTCCATGATGTCCTGCAGCTCGCGCCAGTAGTCGACTTCCTCGAATGGCAGGTGCTCCACAGGCGCGCCGGTAATGATCATGCCGTCGAACCGTTCGTCCGAAATGTCGTCGAACGTTTTATAGAAAGTCGCCAGGTGTTCGGCGGGCGTGTTTTTCGACACGTGCGTCTTCGGATGGAGCAGCACCGCCTCCACCTGCAGCGGCGTGTTGCCGATGAGCCGGAGGAGCTGGGTTTCCGTGGTCTCCTTGGTCGGCATGAGATTCAAGATCGCGATGCGAAGCGGCCGAATATCCTGGTGGTAGGCGACCGTTTCGTCCATCACGAAGATGTTTTCCCGCTCCAGAATCTCCCTGGCCGGCAGTTTGTCCGGAATCTTGATGGGCATGTCGATTTCCCTCCCCGTGAGACAGGTTGGCTTGCGCGGCGCCGCTTGCCGCCGGGGGGAACGTCTCGGAGGCAAAAAAAGACGACCCGGTGAGAAAGGGCCGTCGATATCGTCATCTCGGAGCGCCTCTCTCATCTCCCGAAAACGGCTACCGTTTCCGCAAGAATTAGCACCGTGCGCACCGCCTCGAGGCGCATGCGCCGGTTGCCGGGCTTCATCGGGCTAGTCCCTCCGCCTGCTCTTGATAAGATGGCTGCCTTGGTATTCGATTGTCGCTCGCAATTTACAATCAAATGTACCCGAAAACGATCTCCCCGTCAAGCGTTTTGCGCGGGCATGTCTGAGTCAAGCTAGTGTGGGCACCTTTTTTGGATTCTGGATGCGAACTTGAAAAGAACCTTTCCCTTGTAAGCGCTTTTGGTGTTCTTCCTTATGGGATTGGCGTTTCATTTTTCTGGTATTAGTATCCTCTAAGCCCTTTCAATGCCATGCCCGTTGTGCTACTCTGCCACGGCCCCCTAAGCAACCGGATCATCCCGTTAACGTATCCTTTGGTCGGTCGTATAACGTCCCTTAGCAACTTCCGAATGCTGACGGAGCGCTGCGGCGTTGGAGTCTTGCCTCCATACGTAACCAGGACCACTCCGGCTTCCCGGCCTCTCATGATTGTCCGCAGCATCGCGCTGACACCTCGCTCGCTCCAGCTGTATCCGCCTCGCTTCGTCCGTCTGGCAAAGATCCGCATCTGCGCTTCCGCGCTCCCCATCGGCCTCATGCCGCTCGTGTCGATGCCCGCCGCCTGGAGCGTCTTCCGGTAGTCCTCCAGATGCTTCCGGTGTTGCTTCAGAAACTGCTTGTATTCCTCCCAGTCCTTCCGCTGCTTTGGCGCGATGTCCTCTGCCGACACGCTCTCCACAGCTGTCAGCAAAGCGGCT
>LZRV01000092.1 GCA_002159065.1 Paenibacillaceae bacterium ZCTH02-B3
GGCCTGTGGAACACCGCGCCGCAGATCGGCACGGCAATCGGCCTGGAGGCCCTGGTGGCGTTGGCCCGCCTGCAGACGGACGGCGGGTTGGACCCGGCCCATGCGGCGGCCGCGGTTGTCACCGCCGCGGAGAGCCCGGCCGGCGGCGCGGCCGATGCGATTCCCCTGGCCGGATTCCGGGCGGCGTTCCTCGCCGCCGCGGGCATCGCGGCCGCCGGACTGGCCGTCGTGCTGGCCGGAATGAAAACCAAAGCCGCCCGTGCCTCCCGGCAGAGACACGGACAGCCGGGCGAAGCCGTCTGCCAGGCGGGGAACGAGTCCTGACGGCCGATCGCATAAAGATCCTCCGGCAGCGCCCTGATTCGGACTTCCCCCGGGCCGCTCCATCGTGTACAATGCAAGAAGCGCCACCAACGCGAAAAGCGGCCCGGGCTCAAAAAGCCCTTGCGCCGCCGGAAAGGAGATCCAGTCAACCATGCACTATGTGGCCATCCTCACCATCGTCGACGCGGAATTGAACGCCAGGGTGCGCCCGGCCCATCTCGACTATCTCAACCGGCTGTACAAGGAAAACAAGGTGGTCATGGCCGGACCGTTCATGGATGGAAAAGGCGGCATGGTCATCTACCGCGCCGAATCCCCCGAGGAAGCCCGGCGCCTCGCCGAAGCCGATCCGGTGGTGGCCGAAGGCGCGCGCACGCTGGAACTGCGCGAATGGAATCCGCTGCAGTTCCCGCTCTCCTGAGCGGACCGTCGAGAACGTCGGACGCGGGTCCGCGGCAGGCGGAACACGACCCGGAAAAAACACAAAGGGCGGCGTCGTTTCTTGCGGCGCCGCCCTTCGTTTTCTCCTTCCCGGGGAAAGCGCCGGACCGGACGTCCCTTCACCGAAGCAGCCGGTACACCCGCGCCTCGTAAGGCCTGAGCTCCAGCCGGTCGATGGGTTCCCGTTCGTCGGCATCGGCGTAGTTGGCGATCATGAGCCGGCGGCCCGAATGGCGCAAATGCCCGGGCAGTTCGAACCGCGCTTCCCGCCTGGAGAAATTGAGCATGACAAGCCACTGCTCCCGCCCCAGCGTGCGGGTGTAGGCGTAGATCTGCGGATGGTCCTCCAGGATGAGATCGTACCTGCCGTAGACCACAATGTCGTGTTCCCTGCGCAGGCGAATCAGTTTTTTGTAATAATGGAAGATCGAATCGGGATCGGCGAGAGACTCTTTGACGTTGATCGCGGGATAGTTGGGATTCACCTTGATCCAGGGCGTCCCGGACTTGAAGCCGGCGGCCTGCGAGTCGTCCCATTGCATGGGCGTTCTGGCGTTGTCCCGCCCTTTCGCGTGGATCAGCCTGAGCACCCAGTCCGCCGGCAGGCCGCGCTCCAGGGTGTACTCCCGGTACATGTTCAGCGTTTCAATGTCCCGATAATCCTCGATGGAACCGAACTTGACGTTGGTCATGCCCAGTTCTTCGCCCTGGTAGATGAATGGCGTCCCCTGCAGCGTGTGCAGCAGGGTGGCCAGAAGTTTTGCCGATTCCTTGCGGTACTTGCCGTCGTCCCCGAAGCGCGACACCATCCGCGGCTGGTCGTGGTTGTTCAGGTACAGCGCGTTCCAGCCGACGCCCGCAAGGCCTGCCTGCCATTTGTGCATGACGGCCCGGAATTCCCGCAGGGTCCACGGCTTCAGGTCCCATTTGCCGCCCGGACCGGCGTCGAGATCCATGTGTTCGAACTGGAACACCATCTGAAGTTCGTTCCGATCCTCCCCCGTGTACAGCCGGGCTTGTTCCACGGTGACCCCCGGCGTTTCGCCCACGGTCATGACATCGTAACGGGACAGCACTTCCCGGTGCATTTCCTGCAGGAACTCATGGACCCTCGGCCCGTTCAGGAAATGCTCGCCTCCCCAGGCGTAACGGGCTCCCCCGACGCTCGGCAGGCCGGGCGTTTTGGAGACGCAGTTGATGACATCCATGCGGAACCCGTCCACGCCCTTGTCCAGCCAAAATCGCATGATGTCGTAGACTTCCTGCCGCACGCGGGGGTTTTCCCAGTTGAGGTCGGGCTGCTTGCGGGAAAAAAGGTGCAAATAGTACTCGCCCGTGCGTTCGTCGTATTCCCAGGCCGATCCGCCGAAGAAGGAGAGCCAGTTGTTCGGCTCCCGGCCGTCCTTTCCGGGGCGCCAGATGTAATAGTCGCGATAGGGGTTGTCCCTGGAAGAACGGGACGCGATAAACCAGGGATGCTCGTCGGAGGTGTGGTTGACGACCAGGTCCATCATCAGTTTCATGCCCCGCCGGTGGATGCCGGCGAGCAGTTCCTCCCAGTCCGCCATCGTGCCGAATTCGTCCATGATGGCGCGGTAATCGCTGATGTCGTACCCGTTGTCGTCGTTTGGCGATTTGTACACCGGGCAGAGCCAGATGACGTTGGCGCCCAGCTCCCGGATGTAATCCAGCTTCGACAGAATGCCCCGCAGATCGCCGATGCCGTCGCCGTTGGAGTCCATGAAACTGCGGGGATAAATCTGGTAGACCACGGCTTCCTTCCAGTACGCCTTGCGCATGACCATCCCCCGTTTGGAGCGTTTTCGGGAATCCCCGGTTTTCCCTCATCGGCTTTATTTCGGATTAATCCCCCGGATGGTTGCCGGTTTGCCGTTTCCGGTTTATGGATTCGCTGCACATCCGGTTCCATATCAAGAAAATTGTATCGGTTCCGCGTCAAAGCCGCAATGCGGTTCGTCATCCGTCACGGGCATGTTAGGATCAAGATGAACGGCGTGTTTTTTTCATTGACAGGTGACCCATGTTGCAATATAATTAGTTGTAACAAAATTGTTCAACAAAAATGAACTCATCAACTATGAACGGGGTGACAAAGCCGTGAAAAAACTGGTTGTCGGCCTGGTGCTCATGTTAACGCTTTCCCTCCTGGCGGCGTGCGGCGGAGGGTCCGGCGGCGGTTCGCAATCCGCTTCGACGCCTTCTTCTTCCCCGTCGACCCAGCAGCAACAGACCCAACAGCCGTCGTCTCCCGCGGCGCAAAAACCGAACTACAAATTCAAGCTGGGCCACGAAGCCAACGACACCCACGTCAAGCACATGACGGCGGAAAAGTTCAAGGAAGAACTGGAAGCCAGAAGCGGCGGCCGGATGACCGTCGACATCTACCCTTCCAGACAGCTCGGCACCGAAGCGGAAATGGTGCAGCAGGTGGAAACGGGCACCCTTGATTTCGCCCTCATCAGCAACGGCTACATGAGCAGCCGTTCCGAATCGATGAACGGATGGTTCATGCCGTTCATGTTCGAGAACCTGTCGGAAGCAGCCGAAGCGCGTCAAAGCGAAGCGGCGAAGCAGATGATGAAGGATCTCGAGGCCCAGGGCCTGGTCGGTTTCGACGTGTTTTTTGTCGGCAACCGTCACGTGCTCATGAAGAACACCGAAGTCAAGACGCTGGACGACCTGAAGGGCAAGAAGCTGCGCGTCCCGGGCAGCCCGGTGTTCCAGGAATTCTGGAACAAGATCGGCGCGGGACCGACGCCGATGCCGCTGCCGGAAGTGTACACCTCGCTCCAGACGGGCGTCATCGACGGCATCGACGTGGACCTGGACGCGCTCCTGTCGCAAAAGTATTATGAAATCAGCAAATACCTGATCCTGACCAACCACATGACATTCCCGGAAGTGGCCATCGGCAGCAAGATCGTGTTCGACAAACTGGACGCGGAAGATCAGCAGATCGTCACGGAAGCGATGCTCGCGGCCGTGGAATGGGGCGTGCAAAAAGGGATCGAACTGGAGTCGTCCCGCGTGGAGGAAGCGAAGGCCAAAGGACTTACGGTCACCACGCTGCCGGACATCGCCCCGTTCCTGCCAGTCGCCCGGGAAATCCACGACGCGTACGCCGAGAAGAACGCCGTCATCAAAGCCTTTATCGAACAAAACAAAAAATGACAACCTGACGGCTTGCCGCGAGGCTTGTAAGGAGGCCCGTCATGAAGCTGCTGCACCAACTCAGCAACGCCATTTTCCAGGTGGAACGCGTGCTGGTGATCATCCTGATGGCGGTGATGCTCGTCTCCATCTTTGCCCAGGTGATGTTCCGGTACGTGCTCAACCATCCGCTTCACTGGCCGGAGGAACTGGCCATCTACACCCTGGTGTGGGTGACCTTCATCGGAGGGAGCATGGGCATCAAACGGCAGCAGGCCGCTGCCGTTACTTTTCTTTTCGACCGGCTCTCCCCGGGCGCCCGCCGGGTGGTGCTGTACCTCGGCTGGACGCTGATCCTGGCGTTCGCCGTCTTCATCATCCATCTTTCGGTCCGCTGGCTGAGCCTGCCCTCCATGTTTCTGCAAATCTCGCCGTCGCTCGGGTTCGCCATGTTTTATCCCTATCTGGCGGTGCCCGTCGGCTTTGCGGGCATGGCGGTGCATGCCCTTGATCTGCTCGTCCGCGCCGGCAGGGAGGAAGCCTGATGGCCATCGCGCTGCTCGTCTTCATCGTGCTGCTGCTCATGCGGATTCCGATTGCCCTGGTGCTGGGCCTCACCAGCGTGGCCTATATCCTGCTCAGCGCGCAGCACGGCCTGTTTCTCAACATTCCGCAACGGCTGTTCTCCGGCGTCCAGAGCTTCAGCCTGCTGGCGATTCCGCTGTTCATGCTGGCCGGCGAGCTGATGAACGCGTCGGGGATCACGGAGCGGCTCATCGACTTTTCCCGCAAGGCGGTGGGACATTTTCGCGGCGGGCTGGCGTACGTGAACGTCATGGCCAACATGTTTCTCGCCTCCATCATCGGTTCGGCGACCGCCCAGACGGCGATGATGAGCCGCGTGATGATCCCGCAGATGGAAAAGGAAGGCTACCGGCGGGAGCTCGCCGCCGCCACCACGGCCTCCGCGGCGCTGCTTGGCCCCATCATTCCGCCGAGCATGCTGTTCATCATCTACGGGGTGGGTTCCGGAACTTCCATCAGCCAAATGTTCATCGCCGGGATCATTCCGGGTATCATCCTGGCGCTTTCCCTCGCGGGGCTCATCGCCTTGCTGGGCTATTGGCACAACTACCCGCGCGCGGAAAGAGCGTCGCTTAAATCCGTGCTCGCCAGTTTCCTGAGGGTGGTGCCGGCGCTTACCGTGCCTCTCGTCATCATCGGCGGCACGATGTCCGGCGCGTTCACGGCGACGGAATCGGCCGGCGTGGCCTGCGTGCTGGCGATCCTGTTCGGCATGTTCGTCTACCGGAAACTGAAGCTGCGGGATTTCCCGCGCATCCTCGCCAACGCCGCCGTCGCCACGGCCACCGTGACGATGCTCATGGCCATGGCGAGCGTGTTCGGATGGATTCTGGCCTTTGAACAGGTTCCGCAAAAAGCCGTGGAAGCGATCGGGGCGATCGCGGCCGAGCCGTGGATGTTCCTGCTGCTGGTCAACCTGTTTCTGCTCATTACGGGCATCTTCATCGACGAGCTGGCGGTCATGGTCATCCTGCTGCCCATCTTCATGCCGCTCGTCCACGCATACGGCATCCATCCGGTCCACTTCGGGGTGGTGCTCTGCCTCAACGCCACCATCGGGCTTCTGACGCCTCCGGTGGGCGCGGGGCTGTTCATCGCCTCCGCGGTGGGCGAAGTCAAGCTGGAGAAGCTCATACGGGCCATCGTGCCTTTCGTCATCGTGGCGATCCTGGTGCTGTTCCTGCTGACCTATGTGCCCCAGCTCACGCTATGGCTGCCGCAGATGACGCACCACTGATCCCGCATTACGTCGCAAGCGAGGGACACCGATATGGGAAAACAGTCTGAAACCGCGTACCGGCTCATCAAAGACCGCATCCTGGACGGCACGTACAAGCCGACCCAGAAGCTGGTGGAGAGCCAGCTGGCGGAAGAAATCGGGGTTAGCCGGAACACCATCAAGAAAGCCCTGCTCATGCTGGAGCGGGAAAACCTGGTGGAGATCGAGGACAACAAAGGAGCGACCATCAAATCCTTTACCCTCGAGGAAATCGTCAACTACCTGGAGATCCGGGAGGCGCTGGAGGCCATCGTCGCCCGCAACGTAGCCCGGCACATCACGGCGGACGACATCCGCAGGCTGGAAAACATTCTGGCGGAAATGCGCGCCCATCTGGAACAACATCAATTCGAGGAATATTCCGCGAAAAACCGCGAGTTCCATTCGATCATCTACGGCGCTTCCACGAACCGGCAGGCGGTGGAGATGATCAACATCATCAGGACGCAGCTCAACCGCTACCATTTCCGCACCATTCTGGTTCCCGGCCGGAACCTGGAATCCTACCGGGAGCACGAGCGGATTCTGGAGGCCCTGAAAAGCCGCGATCCCGACCGGATCGAGGAAGCGGTCAGACACCACATCGCCAGCGTAAGGCGGGTCATCGAAGAGAACTACCAGATCCTGATCTGATTTCGATCCTCCCCTGAAGCACAAGACCGCGCGGACGGCATGCGTCCGCGCGGCCTTGTGTCTTTGTCGGGGGATTCCTTTATCCGGAAAAGGGATGTGATCGCGGTCGCCTTCACACCACCGGATCGCCGACCACGGGGGTGCCATACGTGTGGAACGTTTCCACCGTCTTGTTGCCCCACGCCTGGCCTCGGGCCCGTTCCGTCTGCGTCCAGGTGATCGGCTTCCAGTCCGGGGCGAAAATCAGGTAACCGCCGGCGCAGATTTCCACCCGGTTGCCGCCCGGTTCAATGACGTACACGAAATAGGTCTGGTTGATGGCGTGCTTCGCCGGCGCGAACTCGATGTACGCGCCTGCATCGACGAACAGGTTGGCGGCCCGCCAGATGTAGTCGTTGGATTCCACCGCGAAGGAAATGTGGTGCAGCCGTCCCTTCGATCCTGTCGCGTCCAGGGAATACACGATGTCGTAAGATTTGTTGGTCGCCCGGTACCAGACCGCGCCGTGCCGCCCGTCGTCCAGCACGATTTCCTCGGACTTGCGCAGGCCGAGCACTTTTTCGACGAATTCGCCGTCGGCGGTCGGATTGGAGGAGAACAGGTTGATGTGGTCCAGCGTCTTGACGGCGGCGCCGTGCCCGGTGAATTTCTGCGGCTGGTTCTTCAGCGTCGGACGCAGATGTTCCGGAGCTTCGTAAAATTCCGTCTCATAGTAGAGTTCCATCAGGTGTCCATCGGGTCCGCGGTACTGGTAAGACCGTCCGTGGCCGAAGTCCCCTTCGGTCCACTTCCCGCCGTATCCGGCGGCTTCGATGGCCTGAACCCTCCGCTCCAGCGCCTGCGGGCTCATTGTCCTCAGGGCCACATGGGCGATGCCCGCCTGGGGAGCGGCGGTGAGCTTCAAACTGTACTTTTCCCAGTCGCCCCAGCAGCGGAGATAGGACGAATCGCCCCTTCTTTCGACTTCCTGCAGCCCGATCACGTCCAGGAAGAACCTGCGGCTTTCCTCGAATTTCGGGGTGAGCAGCTCGACATGCCCCAGATGGGCGATGTCAAAAATCGGTTCCGCCGGATGTTCGGCCATGGGCACCCTCTCCTCGTTTAATGTAAACATTTTTGTTTAACAATAATATAAAACAACATGTTTGAAAGCGTCAACGTGCTTTTGTGTCCGTTTTTCAACGGTTTGCGAACCGCAGGACAGCATTTTTTTGCACGGAATGGTGACCATTTTGTGAACGGCCCGCGTCCGCCGGGAGAAACTTTCCGGCACGGCGCGCCGAAGCATCTTCATTCTTGCCGTTGAATCCATTTGCATGTCAATGATATAAATAAAATTAAATGTTGAAAAAATGGGGAAAACGGCCATGACGAGACCAATGGAATACGCCTATCAGTTCATCAAGGACAAAATCCTCGACGGCACCTACCGTCCGTCGCAGAAACTCAACGAAAGCGACCTGTCCAGCCTGATCGGCGTCAGCCGCAACACGGTCAAGAAAGCCCTCCTGAAGCTGGAACGGGAAAATCTGGTGGAAATTGAGGAAAACAAGGGCGCAACGGTCAAATCCCACACCCTGGACGAAATTCTGAACTATCTGGAAATCCGGGAAGTGCTGGAAGGACTCCTGGCCCGCCGGGCGGCGGCCTCCATCACGGACGGGAAGCTCCGCGAGCTGGAGGAAGTGTACCTGCAGATGGAAGATCACCTGAAAAACAACCGGCTGGACGAATATTCGAACCTGAACCGGAAGTTCCACCAAATCATCTACGACGCTTCGGAAAACCGGCAGGCGGTGGAACTGGTCAATGTCATCAAGACCCAGCTCCTCCGCTACCATCTTCGCACGGTGCTCGTGCCGGGACGGAACCGGGATTCGCTGGAGGAACACCGGCAAATCCTGGAAGCGCTCAAGGCGCGCGATCCCGCCCTGGCGGAAGAGCGGATCCGCCGGCACGTGGGCAACATCCGCAAGACCATTCACGAACACCACTCTTTGCTGGTCTGATTTTCGGGCTGTCGATCCATCGAGGAGTTTCGACAGCCTGTTTTTATGGAGCGAAGGTTATTTTGATACGGCGGGTTGCCGAAACCTTTATTCTAAAGAGGTGGTATAGTCTCCCGAGACAACGTCATCCTCCATCATGAAGAGGAAGGGTTCAAGCCGCTGTTTTCCGACCATGTGGACCGGAACTTGCCCAAAAGAAAAAAAACCCTCCACCGTCTGACGCGGGGCGAATCGCCCCGCGTTTTCATTATGGATTTCGGGGTCGGACGCGTACCGGAAAAGATCCTCCTCGTCTTCTTCCCGCAGCTTTCTCGGGATCAGCCGCTCCGTTTCCGGACGGGCATCAATCATCGCCCCAATCCCGACACCGTCGCGCGCCGCCGGACATGCGTCCGCACCCGATGAAACGCCGCCCGGACCGGACCGCCGGCGCCCGCCGGTGCCGGGCCGCTGCCGGATGAACAAGATCAAGCGCCGTCTGCCGTATTGACAGACTGAAAAAACAAGAAGTATACTCAAGATGATACTCATTATTGTTAAACAATTTTGAGAAACCATACTTCCTGGGTGGTGTTGCTGCACGATGCACGAAGATATTCTCGCCGGCGCATACGATCTCCATGTGCACACCGGCCCCGACGTCCTGCCGCGGAAGCTGGACGACCTGGAGATGGCCGACCGGCTCATGCGCATCGGCATGAAAGGCCACGGCATCAAAAACCACTATTTCTGCACGGCGGAACGGGCCAGGCTCCTCAACGCCTTCCGTCCCGGCTACAACGCCGTGGGCGGTCTCTGCCTGAACAACACCTCGGGCGGACTCAACCCCGTCGCCGTGGAGATGGCGGCGCGCGACGGGGCGAAAATCGTCTGGATGCCTACCTTCGATTCGGCGAACGAACAGGAGCACATCCGGCGCAGCCCGCCGGACAAGTTGCCGCACTGGGCGCAGCTGAGGATGGAATACGAACGCCTGGGCAAGCCGCTCCCCACCATCCGCATCCTCGAGGACGGCCGCCTGACGAAGGCCGCTTCCGAGGTGCTGGAGGTGATCGCCGGCCACGGGCTGATCCTGGCCACCGGCCATCTGGGGAAAGAAGAAGTGCTGGTGCTGGTGAAGGAAGCGCTGCGCCGCGGCATCCGCAAAGTCGTCGTCACGCACCCCAACTTCCCTTCCCTGCGGCTCACCAAAGAAGAGCAGAAGGAACTGGCGGAACTGGGAGCCTTCATGGAACATTGCTACACCACGCCGAATACAGGCAAGGACACCTGGGAATCGGTCTGCGAACAGATCCGCCACGTCGGCCCCGAGCGCTGCATCCTGTCCACCGACCTCGGACAGCCGGCTGGGCCGTATCCCGACGAAGGGCTGATGGACTTCGTCGGCAAGCTTCTGGAAGGCGGCTTCCGCAAGGATGAAATCCGCAGAATGACGGCGGAAAACACCTCTTATCTGGTGGAATCATAAGGAGACAAGGAGAAATCGGCCATGATCGATCCCAATACGAATCTTCTGGTAGTCAGCGCGCATGCGGCGGACTTCGTGTGGAGAGGCGGCGGCACCATCGCGAAATATGTCAAGCACGGCGCCAACGTCCATCTGGTCATCCTGAGCTACGGCGCCAGGGGCGAATCCAACGACCTGTGGAACCTGGAAAGCCAGACGCTGGAAAACGTCAAGGCGATCCGGCGGAGCGAAATCGAAGCCGCGGCGAAAGCGCTTGGCGTGGAACATTACGAAATCTGGGACTTCGAGGATTACCACATGACGATCACACCGGAACGGATGGACCGGCTCGTCCGCAAGATCCGGGAAGTGCGGCCCCACATCATCCTGACCCACGGCCCGAAGGACGCGTTCAATCCCGACCACGAGACCGTCTCGCGGTACGTGTTCGAAGCCTCCGTGCTGTCCACTTCGAACGGCGTGCGCATGGAAGGCACCCAGACGGCCAAGCAGGCCAAGATCTTCGGCTTTGAACCGCACCAACCCGAAATCAGCGCCTTCAAGCCGGACGTCATCGTCGACATCACGGAGACCTACGAACAAAAATGGGCGGCGATGAACTGCTTCAAGGCGCAGGGACACCTCATCG
Source organism: Paenibacillaceae bacterium ZCTH02-B3 (assembly GCA_002159065.1). Lineage (GTDB taxonomy): Bacteria > Bacillota > Bacilli > Paenibacillales > Paenibacillaceae > ZCTH02-B3. The sequence goes on from LZRV01000092.1 coordinate 10,539, forward strand.
ACTACTACGCGGCGAAGGCGGCGCTTCGCGGCAACCACGCCCGCAGATGTTCGGGGATCGGCCGCTACAAATACGCCGAAGCGTTCAGCCGGTTTTTCCCGCTGGTAGGGGAGGAACTGATCTGATGGAAAAGTACGTGATCCGCAACATTGAGCGGCCGGATGCGAAGATCGTCGAAGCCTTCCGGGACATCGGCGTGTCCACGGTATACGAGGCGCAGGGCCGAATCGGGCTGATGGACCCCGCGCTCAAACCCGTCGCCCCCGGCAGCGCGGTGTGCGGCCCCGCCGTCACCGTCACCTGCCAATCCGGGGACAATCTCATGATCCACGCGGCCATCGAGGTGGTCCGCCCCGGGGACGTGCTGGTCGTCACGGCCACGGGCGGCGACAACCTCTACGGCATGATCGGCGAGCTGATCGTCCGGGCTTTGATGAAACGGGGGGTTGCCGGCGTCGTCATCGACAGCGGCATACGCGACGTCCGGCAAATCCGCGAGCTCGGTTTTCCCGTGTGGGCGAGGGGCGTCCATTCGCTGGGCACCACCAAATCGCGGGGCGGATGGGTCAACGCCCCGGTGGTGTGCGGAGGTGTCGCGGTGGACCCCGGCGACCTGATCCTGGGCGACGACGACGGCGTCGTCGTGGTGAAGCGAAGGGACGTGCAGGCCGCCCTTGAGGCATCCCGGAAGAGAGTGCAGAAAGAAGAAGGCACCATGGAAAAAATCGGGCGCGGCGAGCTGAGCCTGGACTATTACAATCTTCGCCAGGTGCTGGAACGGGAGAACGTGGTGTATTACGATACAGTGGAGGACTATCTCGCAAGGAGGAGTTGACATGGCGGCTCCCGTTCTGGGATTCATCGGTTTCGGGGAGGCGGCGTCCTCCATCGCGGAAGGGCTGCGCTCCGAAGGACTTGCGGACATCCGCGCCTTTGACGCCGGCATGGACCATCCTTCGCTGGGCCCGCTGGTGCGGGAACGCGCGGGACGCCTGGGAGTGGAATTGAAATCTTCCCTGGAGGAACTCGTCGCCTCCTGCGACCTGATCCTCAACGCCACGAACGCCAAGGTGTCGGAACCCGTCGCCCGGGAAGCCGCCCGCTTCCTCAAGCCGCGCCACCTGTACGTCGACCTCAACTCCGCGTCGCCGATGACCAAGGAAAACATCGCCGCCGTCATCTCCGGCACGGGCGCCCTGTTTGCCGACGCGGCCGTCATGGGGTCGGTGCCGCCGCACAAGCACCGGGTCCCGATCCTGGTCAGCGGCGACGGCGCGGAAGCGTTCCTCAGGTTCGGCCAGAAGTACGGCATGAGGTTGACCTATGCCGGGCCGCGCGCCGGGAGCGCCTCCGCCCTCAAGATGTTCCGCAGCGTATTCATGAAGGGCTTCACCATGCTGCTGCTCGAAACCGTGCAGGCCAGCGAGAAGTACGGCGTCTCGTCCGACATCCTGGCGTCGCTGGAAGAAACCCTGCGGCAGAGGTCCCTGGAGGAGACAGCCCACTTCCTGCTCACCCGGTCGGCCATCCACGCCGAACGCCGGGTGGCGGAGATGGAAGAAGTGATCCGGACGCTGGATTCCCTCGGGATTCCCGCTCAAATGTCCCATGCCACCAGGGCGAAACTGAAGGCTCTGGCCGACGCGGGGCTGAAAAACCGGATCGCCCCCGACGCTCCCCCGGATTTCCGCAACGTCCTGCGGGAATTGGAACAAGCCGCGGATTCCGCGGCCTTTTCTGAAACGTAAGGCCGCCTTCGGGACGGGCATCCAATCGTGAGGCCGCCCTCAAGAGCGGCCTCGATCTTTTTTCCCGCCGCGGCCGCCCGCCGCGGTCAGCGTTAGAGTAAAATTTGCGTGGGGGTAAAGTCTGGAAAAAGCGAACATAGAAAAAAGAGCTTCTCCCTTGGTAAAGTGAATTTGGTACAAAACACACACCAAGAGGAGGAAGCTCCTGTGCAGCACTTTACCACAATCATTCCCACAATGAAAGAGCTTGAGCAGTGGATGTTCCGGGAGATGCAGGAAGCGTTCGCCAGCGCGATGAAGACAGCGTTGGAGATGTTGGATCAGATCATCCTTGAGCAAAGGGATCGCCAGCGTTTTCGCGTCAAGGCGGAACGGGAAACCAGCGTCAACACCGTGTTTGGCAGCATTCGCTTCAAGCGGAGGTTGTACATGGATCGTCAAACCGGCAAACACGTGTACCTGCTCGATCAGCACTTGCAATTTGAGGGACGAGGGAAAGT
>LZRV01000093.1 GCA_002159065.1 Paenibacillaceae bacterium ZCTH02-B3
CATCAATCTGCCACAGCATGCCCGCTTGAGGTTTACGGGGCCGCGATCGGTGAGCCTTTGGACGACGGCGCAAGCGTGCGGGACGAAGGCGGCCTTCCAGCAGAATGCGGCGGACCGAAGAGACGCTTAAATGGATGTCCTCGTGTTCGGCCAAAAGCTCGGCAAAGTGGGTGGAATTGCTTCCGAAGTAGCGATCCCGGTACAGGGACATCACGCGTTGTTTGAGCGAGTCGGCCAAGGTGTGAACGGGCTTTCGGCCCCGATTCCCATGAGCGATGGCCTTTGCACCTCCGTGACGATATTTGGCCTTGAGCCGATACGCTTGCCGGATGCTGATGCCGAGCGTGCGCGCAACATCCTGTTCCGTGAGACAGCCCTCCATCCACTTCTCGACAACCATAGCACGTTTCAGTTCGCTCTTTGTCAAGGTGATCTGCTCCTTGCTCATACTGACATTTTCTCGGAACAGTTACACCCTGACAATATCACAGAACAACAACACGTCCGGTCGCCGGTCTCTTGACGCGGCCGTCGGGCGGCATTATAATCGGGCTCATAGCAAACCCGCCAAAACCGCAAAGGCGATGAGAAAGACACCGGAGCCGGAAACGGACGGTCCAGAGAGAGGAACCCGAGGCTGCAAGGTCCTCCCGCAACCGGCCGGCCCCGACCCCTTTCGAGCCGCGCCGCGGAACGCCCCGGACGCCGCCGCGTAAAGCCGACAGGACGGCGGACACAAATCGCGGGGTCCAGTATGCGGCGCCGGACCATGCCCGTTACGCATGCAGAGGACCCGGCCTGTGGAGCCGGAAGCGCAGCCGTTTGGGCGGCGCCGCCCGGGCCGGGGTCGAAGAAGGGTGGAACCACGGGCTGAAAGCACCGTCCCTTTGGGGCGCGTGCTTTTTTTGTTGGCGGGCGATGAAAAGCGAAAAACAGGATCATATGGCGAGGAGGAAGGAAAACCATGACGGTTCGCGTGACGTTGCCGGACGGTTCGGTCCGCGAGTATCCGGCGGGAACGACGGTCGGGGAGGTGGCCGCTTCCATCGGACCGGGCCTGCGCAAAAGCGCCATCGCCGGCAAGCTGGACGGACAGCCGGTGGACCTGTTTGCGCCCATCGAGCGGGACGCGCGCCTGGAAATTCTGACGCCGGAGTCCAGGGACGGGCTCGAGGTGATCCGCCACAGCACCGCCCACCTGATGGCGCAGGCGCTCAAGCGCCTGTACGGCGCCGACAAGGTGAAGCTCGGCGTCGGGCCGGCGATTGAAGACGGGTTTTACTACGACATCGATCTGGACCGTTCGATTACCCCCGAGGATCTGGCCGACATCGAGAAGGAAATGGAGAACATCGTCAAGGAGGATCTGCCGATCGCGCGGCGGGTCGTCTCCCGGGAAGAAGCCCTGCGGCTTTACACGGAGGTCGTGGATGACCCCTACAAGCGCGAGCTCATCAACGACCTGCCGGAAGACGCGGTGATCACCATCTACGAGCAGGGGGAATTTTTCGACCTGTGCCGCGGCCCCCACGTGCCTTCCACCGGGCGGCTCAAGGTGTTCAAGCTGCTCAGCGTGGCCGGCGCCTATTGGCGGGGCGACAGCAAAAACAAGATGCTGCAGCGCATCTACGGCACGGCGTTCGCCAAAAAGAGCGAGCTGGAAGAACATCTCAGGCTGCTGGAGGAAGCGAAGAAACGCGACCACCGCAAGCTGGGCAGGGAGCTGAAAATGTTCGCCTTCGCCCGCGAGGTCGGCCAGGGACTGCCGCTTTGGCTGCCCAACGGCGCGCAGCTGCGCCGCGTCCTGGAGCGGTACATCGTCGACCTGGAGACATCCCTCGGCTACCAGCACGTTTATACGCCTGTGCTCGGCAACGTGGAGCTGTACAAGATTTCCGGCCACTGGGAACACTATCAGGAAAACATGTTCCCGCCCATGAAGCTCGACAATGAAGAGCTCGTGCTGCGCCCGATGAACTGCCCGCACCATTTCATGGTGTACAAGAGCGAGATGCGCAGCTACCGCGACCTGCCGCTGCGCATCGCCGAGCTTGGCACCATGCACCGGTACGAGCTGTCCGGCGCCCTTACGGGCCTGCACCGCGTGCGGGCGATGACGCTGAACGACGCCCACATCTTCTGCCGGCCGGATCAGATCAAGGAGGAGTTCACCCGCGTCATCCAGCTGATCCAGCGCGTGTACAAGGACTTCGGCATCCGGGAATACCGTTTCCGCCTGTCCTGCCGGGATCCGAACGACAAGGAAAATTATTACCCGGACGACCGGATGTGGGAGACGAGCCAGCGCATGCTCCGAGAAGCGGTGGAGGAGCTCGGACTGCCCTATTTCGAGGCGGAAGGAGAGGCGGCGTTCTACGGCCCGAAGCTGGACGTGCAGATCAAGACGGCCCTGGGACGGGAGGAAACGCTGTCCACGGTGCAGCTGGATTTCCTGATGCCGGAGCGGTTCGAGCTGGAATACGTGGGCGCCGACGGCCAGAAACACCGGCCGGTGGTCATCCATCGCGGGATCATCAGCACCATGGAGCGGATGACCGCTTTCCTGCTGGAAAACTTCGCCGGCGCGCTGCCGGTCTGGCTGGCTCCGGTGCAGGCGAAGGTCCTGCCGGTGAGCCTCGCCTGCGAAGACTACGCGGTCCGGGTCGCGGACCGGCTGCGGGAAGCCGGCGTGCGGGTGCAGGCCGACCTGCGCAACGAGACCCTCGGGTACAAAATCCGCGAAGCGCAGCTGGAGAAAGTGCCCTACATGCTCGTGGTCGGCGAGAAGGAAGCGTCCTCCGGCACCGTGGCGGTGCGCCGGCGCGGCCGGGGCGACCTGGGCGCGGAGCCGCTGGAGGATTTCATCCGCCGCATCCGGGAGGAAATCGAGTCGCGCACGGTGGATTGACGGGAGCCTGCCGGGGACCGCGCCGCCAATGCCGCATAAGGGAGCGCCTTCCGGATCATGCTGATCAAAAGGGAGGTGATCCCGCCGTGGCCAAGAACAAAAGGCGCGTCCGCATCGCGGACGCGGAATTCGCCGATGAGCGGAACCCGGAAACCGTCAAAACGCCGAAACCGCCCAGACAGGATCGGGATCGATAAAAAACTCACAAAACAATGAAGGGAATGTAAGATAACCTCACACAAAATCCAGGGGAATTTAAAAAATTCCCCTTTTTCTTGTCCGTTTTTCCTACTATAATGTTATAAAAGATGACACAACTGCGGGAGGGGAGAGGCGGAATGAAAGGACCATGGTTCCGGAGACTGGCCATGAACGGATCGTCCGCGACGGCCGTTGCGGAGGCGTCGGCGCAGGACGACCAATGGATGCGCATCATCGGCGAAGCCGTCGTGATTGCCGACCGTTTGCAAGCCGCCGTCAGCGAGGTGGACCTGAGCTCGGGGAAGCTGGAGTCCGTGGCGGAACGTTCCCGCTCGCTGGAGGAAAGGCTTGCCGCAAGAAGCCGCGAAGCCCTCGGCCTGCTTGAAGAGGCGTTTACCAAACTGCAGGATGCGGAAGCCGCTTCCCAGGAAATACGGGCGACATCGGAAGAAATGGGCGAGCGGAGCGCGGAAGCCCGCGACACGGTGCTCGAGGTCAGCCGTTCCCTCGGGGAAACGGACGCCGTCATGGGCGATCTGGCCGGAAGCCACGAGGCAATGGACCGGCACGTGCGCGGGCTGATCGGCCATCTGGCCCAGATCGGGGAAATGAACCGTTTCATCCAGGAAATTGTGGCGCAAACGTCGCTGCTGGCGCTCAACGCGGCCATCGAAGCGGCCCGCGCGGGCCAGTATGGCCGCGGGTTTTCCGTCGTGGCCCAGGAAATCCGCAAGCTGGCCGATCAAAGCGGGGAAGCGGTGAAGCGTTCCACGGACCTCGTGCAAAACATCGATAAGGGAATCCGGGAAGTGCTGACGGCCATGGAGGCCGAAAAGCGGTCGGTGCGGCGCGGCCTGGAAGAAATGGGACGCAACCGCGAAAGGATCCGGACGATATTCGAACACATGGAAGAGGTGGACCGCCGGGTATCGCTGACGGTGGCGGCTTCGGAAGCGCAGACCGCCCGGATGTCCTCCGCTTCGGAAACCCTGAACCGGGTGGTCGATGCCGTCTCCGCCATGGCGGCCAGCATCGAGGAAACGCTGGATCACTATCGGCTGCAGCGGGAGGAAGCCGACAATCTGGCCCGCGTGTCCGCCGCGCTCCGCGTGACGGCGGAAGAGATGGTCGCCGCCGTGCAGCAGGCAGGCGTCGACTGGCGGAAAGGAAGGGTCGCCGAAGAAGCGCAGGATGTCAGCCTCTGGATCGGCTGGCTGTCGGCGGCCGCCGCCGACCCTGCGCTGCTCACGCTGGATCCCGAGACGCACCGCCGGGTGTTGACCGGGCGCCTTTACGGCAAGCCGGGCGTCGAGGCGGTGTGGTCCAACCGCGCGGACGGAACGTTCATCTATTCCGAGCCGCCGGCGGGGCTGCTCAACGCGCGCGGCCGGGAATGGTGGCGGCGGGCGATGGAAGGGGAAACGTTCGTTTCGGATATTTACATCTCCGCCATTACGAAGCGTCCCTGCCGCACCGTGTCGATGCCGATTCCCGGCGCGGACGGCAAGCCCGTCGGCGTTGTCGGCCTGGACATCACGATGGACGCAGCCGTTGCCAATTGACAAACGGACGCCGCTCCGAAGGCCGTCCCGCCGCCGGCGGGGCGGCCTTCTCCGTCCCGGGACCGAGGCGAAAATCAATCCCGCGTATCTGTGCGAAAGCGATCCCCTTGTTCTATACTGTAGACGAGCGGTTCGACAAGACTCGTAGCCGCAGCAGACATCCGGGGGTTTTACGCCATGCGGCAGGGATACACGCATCGCATGTTCTGGGGCATCGTCCTGATCGCCTTCGGCGCCGGGTTCCTGCTCAACCGGCTGGGCATCATCAGCATGGACATCGGCGAGATGATCGGCGCGTTCTGGCCGGTTTTCGTCATCCTGTTCGGTTTGCAGGGGCTTCTCCTTCAGCGCCGTTCCGGTTCCTGGTGGAACCTGCTCCTGATTGTGGTCGGGTTTTATTTTCTGGGACTCAATCTCGGCCTGGTCCACATCAGTCCGGGAGAGTTTTTTACGCTGCTTTTCCCGGTCGGGATCATTGTGGCCGGCCTCTGCATGATCACGAGGGGGACGCGGTCGTCGAAACGGGAACCGCCGCCGCCGAACGGCTGGAAAACGGTGGAGCCGCCTCCTCAGCCTCACATGGCGCCTCCTCCGTCCTGGGAACCGCCCAATCCGTACGGACCCGAACCGGGCGGAAGCCCCGGCGTGAATCCGGGTGCAACTGCCGGTACGGCGCCGGGCGGACCCGAAGGCGCGATGCCGGGTGGACAGGCCGGCGTCGGGCCGGGAGGAATGGCGGGCGCCGGCCTCTTTTCCCTGTTCCATTTTTTATTCGACTCGGCCGGAACCCGGATCATCGCCTGGTTCTCCATCCTCGTCGGGGCCATTCTCTTGACGGGGCGCTCGTTGAGCGAAGACCTGCAAAAGGTATTCGGCTGGATCGCCCGCTTTTTCAAAAACACGTACACCGAGGCGAGGAAGGATCTTTCCCGCCTGAAGAAAAACCGGTCGAAAACGGAGAGGAAGAAGGCGCTGCCGCCTGCGGAAAAGGAAACGGAACCGGAAGGGGAAGAGCGGGTTTCCGAACCGATCATATCCAACTTTTTGGAGCGGACCAACCGGGAAGAAGAATCTTTCCGGGAATCTCCGCCGACCATCGCCCGCATTCCGGAAACGGCGGATGAAGACGGCGGCCATCCTTCCGACGACCTTTCCGGGGAGCCGCTGAATGTGGCCGAAGTGGAGAACGAGGACTATCAATTGCCCCCGATCCATTTGTTAAAGCCGCCCAGGCCCGTGGATCAAAGCAGCGAATATGAATTGGTCCACGCCAACGCGGCCAAATTGGAACGCACCTTTCAAAGCTTCGGCGTCAAGGCCCGCGTCACCCAGGTCCATATCGGGCCCGCCGTCACCAAATACGAGGTCCATCCCGATGTGGGGGTGAAAGTCAGCCGGATCGTCAGCCTGACGGACGACCTTGCCCTCGCCCTGGCGGCGAAGGATATCCGCATCGAGGCTCCGATCCCCGGAAAGTCGGCCATCGGCATCGAGGTGCCGAATTCGGAGGTGGCCACGGTCAGCCTGCGGGAAGTGCTGGAGGAAAGCCTCGACCAATCCGACTCCAAGCTGTTGATCGCCCTGGGCAGGGACATTACCGGTGAGGCGGTTTTTGCCGAATTGAACAAGATGCCCCACCTGCTGGTGGCGGGGGCCACCGGTTCGGGGAAAAGCGTCTGCATCAACGGGATCATCACGAGCATCTTGATGCGGGCCAAACCCCATGAAGTCAAGATGATGCTGATCGATCCGAAAATGGTGGAATTGAATGTGTACAACGGTATCCCCCATCTGCTGGCGCCCGTCGTCACCAACCCGAAAAAGGCGGCCCAGGCCCTGCAAAAAGTCGTCAACGAGATGGAAAGGCGCTACGAATTGTTTTCCCATACCGGGACGAGGAATATCGAAGGATACAATGAATACATCCGCCGAAAGAATTTGGAAAACGGCGAACAAGAGCCCCTCCTGCCCTATATTATCGTCATCGTGGACGAGCTTGCCGACTTGATGATGGTCGCCTCCTCGGACGTGGAAGAAGCGATCACGAGGCTTGCCCAAATGGCGCGGGCGAGCGGCATCCATTTGATCCTCGCCACCCAGCGGCCTTCCGTCGACGTCATTACCGGGGTCATCAAGGCCAATATCCCGTCCCGCATCGCTTTTGCCGTTTCCAGCCACGCCGATTCCCGCACCATTTTGGACATGGGCGGCGCGGAAAAGCTGCTCGGGCGGGGAGACATGCTCTTTTTCCCCGTCGGCGCGTCGAAACCGATCCGGGTTCAAGGGGCCTTTGTTTCCGATGAAGAAGTGGAGGAAGTCGTCCGGTTCGTCATTTCCCAGCAGCGGGCCCGGTACCAGGAAGAAATGATTCCGGACGATCCGGCGGAAGACGGGGAGGAAGTGGATGACGAACTGTATGAACAGGCCGTCCAGCTCGTCGCCGAAATGCAGACCGCATCCGTATCGATGCTCCAGCGGCGGTTCCGGATCGGCTATACCCGGGCGGCCCGGCTGATCGACGAAATGGAAAGGAGGGGGATCGTCGGTCCCTATGAAGGCAGCAAACCGCGGGCGGTGCTCATTCCCAAGCCTTCCGAGGACGATCTGAAAAGTTCGTGATTTGCTCCTAGTTAGCAACCCAAGCCAATGAATTTGTTCGTGTTTCGGATCTTAATTCGTATATTGTAAATATTTTGTAAAATAAAATTCATGTTATCCCGAATTTTTTGCAGGAAATTTCAATCAGAATGTTCCTTTCTTCAGTAAGACATGATATATTTACTTTAGTTAAAGTAGAATTCACTTTGGCCGCCACAGTTCGGGCTGCCGGGGGTTCTGCTAAAAAATTTGAAGGGGGTTTCTCTCTTGAAACTGAACAAATTCAGTATGCTTTTGGCCGCGCTTCTCGTCCTTTCCATGACGTTAAGCGCCTGCGGAAGCTCGAAGGAGGAAGGGGGCAAGGATAGCGGTGAAAGCGGTTCCGAAGACAAGTTTTCGGTGGCGATGGTCACCGACGTCGGCGGCGTAGACGACAAGTCCTTCAACCAATCGGCCTGGGAAGGCCTGCAAAAGTTCGGGAAGGACAACGGGCTGAAAAAGGGCAACGGGGGCTATGATTATCTGCAGTCCAAATCCGATGCCGACTATGTCCCGAACTTGAACACCCTCGCCCGCCGCAATTTTGATCTGATCTTCGGAATCGGGTTCATGCTGGCGAAGCCGATCGAAGAGATCGCGAAGCAACGGCCGGACAACCATTTTGCCATTGTTGACATGGTCGTTGATCAGCCGAATGTGGCGAGCATTATGTTCAAGGAACAGGAAGTGTCTTTCCTGGCCGGCGTGGCCGCGGCGATGGAAACGAAGACGAAGGTTGTCGGTTTTGTCGGCGGGATGGAAAGTGACGTCATCAAACGTTTCGAAGCCGGATTCCGGGCAGGCGTCGCTTCCGTCGATCCGAAGATCAAGGTCTTGATCAATTACACCGGCGCCTTCGACAAACCCGATCTCGGCAAATCCGCCGCCAACCAAATGTACTCCAACGGCGCGGATATCGTCTTCCATGCGGCCGGCGCCACGGGCAACGGGGTGTTTTCCGAAGCGAAAGAGAGAAAACAACAGGATCCGAATGCCAATATCTGGGTGATCGGCGTCGACAGCGACCAATATGACGAAGGTACGGTAAAAGTGGACGGCAAGGAATATAACGTGACCCTGACGTCCGCCATGAAACGGGTCGACGTGGGCGTCTATGACGTGGCCGAAAAGGCGAAAAACGGGCAATTCCCGGGAGGGCAGACCATCACCTACGGGCTGAAGGACAACGGCGTGGAATTGGCGAAAACCGGAAACCATCTCTCCGCTGAAACGCTGAAGGCCGTGGAAGATTACAAAAACAAGATCATCAACGGGGAAATCACGCCTCCCGGCACCCAAGAGGAAATGGAAAAATTCCTGAGCGATCTCGGGGTAAAACCTTAATGGACAAACCGGGAATGCGGCGGTACGGGCCGCCGCATCCCCTCCCATAAAAAGGGTCCGCCAAAAGCGATACATAAAAGGCTTTAATTGGCGATCGTCCGATTAAAACTTTTTATGTATGCCTTTTGTGCCATCTTTGCAATGCGCTGACGAGTTTTGCCGATCCCCTGACCCCCTTTCTCCGCCCGAATCGGACGCAAGGGTGCGGCAGCGGGAGTTAAGCAATTGGCGAAAACCAATTGCTTTTTTTTAAATGGAATCGTTCATCTTTCATTCAAATTAGCAGAAGCGCTAGGGGGACTCTTTGTGGAATATGCGATTGAAATGTTGAATATCCGGAAAGTTTTCGGGAATTTGGTCGCCAATGATGATATCACCTTCCAGCTGAAAAAGGGGGAAATCCACGCCCTGCTGGGCGAAAACGGCGCGGGGAAATCCACCCTGATGAACGTTTTGTTCGGTTTATACCAGCCGGACGGGGGCGAGATACGGGTTCACGGAAAGCCGGTCAAAATCACCGATCCGAACGTGGCCAACGATTTGGGGATCGGGATGGTCCATCAGCACTTCATGCTTGTCGACACCTTTACGGTGACGGAAAATATCGTCCTGGGAAAAGAGCCGGTGCATAGCGGAACGATCGACATCAAATCCGCCAGGGAGGAGATTTTGCGCCTTTCCAAACTGTACGGGCTGGAAGTCGATCCCGATGCCAAGATCGCGGACATTTCCGTCGGCATGCAGCAGCGGGTCGAGATTTTGAAAACCCTGTACCGGGGCGCCGATATTTTGATTTTCGACGAACCGACGGCGGTTTTGACGCCCCAGGAAATCGCCGAACTGATGGAAATCATGAAAAAATTGATCGGCGAAGGAAAATCGATTATCCTCATCACCCATAAGCTGAAAGAGATTATGGAAGTGGCCGACCGGGTTACCGTCATCCGCCGGGGGAAAGCGCTGAAAACCTTGAACGTTTCGGAAACGAACCCGTCGGAGCTGGCCAGTCTGATGGTCGGCCGGGACGTGATTTTCACGACGGAAAAGAAGCCGGCGGAACCGAAGGAAGAAGTGTTGAAGATCGAAAACCTCGTCGTGAAAGATTATCGCGGGGTCGAAAAGGTTAAGGGGCTCGATTTGGCCGTCCGCCGGGGAGAAATCCTCGGAATCGCCGGCGTCGACGGAAACGGGCAGACGGAGCTGATCGAAGCGATCACCGGCCTCCGGCCTGTCGAGTCGGGGAAAATCTATCTCAACGGAAAGGACATTACGAATTTGCCGCCGCGGAAAATTACCGAAACCGGTTTGGGCCATATTCCGCAGGACCGGCAAAAACACGGGCTTGTCCTGAGCTTTTCGGTCGGCGAGAACATCGCCCTGCAAACTTATTATAAACCGCCTTTTTCCCGCCGCGGTTTTTTGAAGCATAAGGAAATTTACCGGAAGGCGCGGGAAATCATCGAAAAATATGATGTCCGGACCCAGAGCGAATACGAGCCCGCCCGTTCCCTGTCAGGCGGAAACCAGCAAAAGGTGATCATCGGCAGGGAGATGGAACGGGACCCCGATTTGCTCATCGCCTCCCAGCCGACGCGGGGGCTGGATGTCGGCGCCATCGAGTACATCCACAGACGGCTGATCGAAATGAGGGACAGCGGAAAAGCGGTTCTTTTAGTTTCTTTTGAATTGGATGAAGTCATGAATGTCAGCGACCGGATCGCCGTGATTTTTGACGGAAGGATCCTGGATATCGTCGACCCGAAAGAAACGAACGAGGAAGAACTCGGCTTGCTTATGGCCGGCCATAAACCCGATGGAAGCGACGGGGAAAAAGACAGGACGACGGGGAAAGTAGGTGAATAACGTGGCAAAACGTGTGACAAAGGTCGTCATTCCGGTTCTTGCCGTCATTTTGGGACTGCTCGTGGGCGCATTGATCATGCTGGTCAGCGGCTATGACCCCGTTATGGGCTATCAGGCCTTGTGGCAAGGGATTTTCGGCGATCCGTATGTGATCGGGGAATCGATCCGGCAAATCACCCCCTATCTGTTGGCGGGTCTTGCCGTCGCCTTCGCGTTCCGCACCGGCCTCTTCAACATCGGGGTGGAAGGGCAGCTGATCGTCGGCTGGTTTGCCGCCGTGTATGTGGGGATCGCTTTCCAATTGCCCGCCTACATCCATCTGCCGCTCGCCCTCTTGGCCGCCGGTTTGGCCGGCGCCCTTTGGGCCTTCGTCCCCGGGATATTAAAGGCAAAATTGGGGGTCAACGAAGTGGTGGTCACGATCATGATGAACTATGTGGCCCTCCATGTGACCAATGCGCTGATCCGTCAGGTGGCCGGAAAGGATATGACGGAACGGATTCACGAAACCGCTTCTCTCCGGGTCCCCTATTTCGAGCAGATCACCGATTATTCCCGGCTGCACGGCGGGATTTTTATCGCCCTTCTGGCCGTCTTTATCGTCTGGTTCATTTTGGAAAGGACCACGTTGGGTTTCGAATTGAAGTCCGTCGGTTTTAACCGGGACGCTTCCCAATATGCGGGGATGAACGTCCCCAAAAATATCGTGACGGCCATGGTCATCTCCGGATTTCTCGCCGGGCTGGCCGGAGCGATGGAAGGTCTCGGCACCTTTGAATATGTCGGGACGAAAAGCGCCATGACCGGCATCGGTTTTGACGGGATCGCGGTTTCGATTCTCGGGGCGAACCATCCGATCGGCGTGATTTTCGGGGCAACCTTGTTCGGGGCGCTGAAATACGGTTCCCTGAACATGCCGAACCCCCCTGCCGAAATCCCGGAAGAAATGATCTCGATCATTATCGCGATCATCATTTTCTTCGTCGCCAGCGGATATTTGTTCCTTTGGCTGTATGAAAAGTTCCTGAAAAAGAAAGGGGTGAAGTAGGGTGGACTTTTTGGACATCGTCGCCTTTATCTTTTACAACGCCCTGTTTTTCGCGGCTCCCCTCATCTTCACCGGTTTGGGCGCAGTATTTACGGAACGTTCGGGCGTCACCAACATCGGTTTGGAAGGTATTATGCAAGTCGGCGCCTTCACCGGGATCATTTTTAATCTGTTTACGGCCCATATCTTCGGCTTCATGACCGTTTGGGTTTCCATTCTGGTGGCGATGGCTGCCGGCTGCGCCTTTTCCCTGCTGCTCGCCGTCGCGTCGATCACCTTCCGCGCCGACCAAATCATCGCCGGTACCGCCCTGAACATGCTGGCGTCGGGCGCCACGCTGTTCCTCGTGAAGAAGATTTTCGACGGCAAGGGCCAAACCCCGATGGTGCAGGAGGCGATCACCCGCTTTAACATTCCGGTCCTGAAGGATATTCCGGTCATCGGACCGATCTTTTTCCAAAACGTTTATCTGACTTCCTATTTGGCGATTTTGGCCGCGGTGATCGGATGGGTCATCCTTTTCAAAACCCCCTTCGGTTTGCGCCTCCGCTCGGTCGGGGAGCATCCGACGGCCGCCGATACGATGGGGATCAAGGTCAACAGGATGCGCTACATCGGGGTGATGATCAGCGGGGCGC
>LZRV01000094.1 GCA_002159065.1 Paenibacillaceae bacterium ZCTH02-B3
ACCTGCACGTGGCCGCCTCCCAGCCGGATGACCCCCGCCGCTCCCAGGTCGCGCAACGCCTTGACGTCGATCTTGCGTTCGTCATGCACGGTGATGCGCAGGCGGGTGATGCAGGAATCGAGCTGCGCGATGTTTTCCTTGCCGCCCAGCGCCTGCAGCACCAGCGGCGCGTGGTAGGGCAGGTCCGTTTCCCAATCGTCCAGGCGGACGGCTTCCTCCCGGCCGGGCGTCGTCAGGCGGAACCGCCGGATGCTCCAGCGGAACAGCACGTAGTAGACGAGACCCACGCCCAGCCCGACCGGCAGGAGCAGAAGACCGTTCGTGGCCAGGTGGAGATTGACCATGTATTCCAGAAAACCGGCGGAAAACGCAAAACCGTGCCGGATATCGAGTTCATACACGAGCCACATGACCCCGCCGGACAGCGCCGCGTGGACGAGATACAGGTAAGGCGCGGCGAACAGGAAGGCGAATTCCACCGGTTCGGTGACGCCGGTCATGAACGACGTCAGCGCCGCGGCCCTGAATTGCCTGCGCGTGGTCGGCTGCATGTCCTCGCGGGCTTCCGCGGCGATGGCGAAGGCGATGGCGGGCAGAGCAAACATCATGATCGGGTAGAGCCCTGCCATGAAAATGCCGGCCGCCGGGTCCCCGGCGAAGAAGCGCATCATGTCGCCGAAATGCACGCTGCCGTCCGGAGCCGTGTACTGACCGATCTGAAACCAAAATATGTGGTTGAGCACATGGTGCATCCCAAAGGCGACCAAAATCCGGTGCAGAAAACCGTACAGGAAGACGCCGAAGCCGCCGGCGGAATAGACGATGTCGCCGGCGGCGGCGATCCACGCCCGCACGCTCTCGCCGACGGGGATCATCACCCACGCGAAGGCGAGGGACACCAGGCTCATCAGAATCGGCACGAAACGCGACCCGCCGAAAAACTGCAGATACTCGGGCAGCTTCAGGGTCTTGAACCGTTCGTACGCCCAGCCGGAGAGAACGCCGATCACCGCCGCTACGAACATGACGGGCTGCACGCCGTCCGGGTTGTAGGTGTGGGTGACCAGCATGTAGATGAACATGCCCGCCAGAGCCGAAAGCCCGGCGTACACGGACTGGTTGGCCAGCCCGAGGGCGATGCCGACGGCAAACAGATAAGGCGCATAGTGAAAAACGGACATGCCGGCCGCCCAGAGCAACTCCGAAGCCACGGGCCATCCCGCCGCCTCCCAGGGAAGGCGGGAGAGCATCAGGAACACGGCCGCGGCGGGGAGCACCGTGAGCGGCAGCATCAGGGCCCTTCCCAGCCGCTGGAAGTAACCCGTCACCGGCTTGCGTCCTCCTTTCGCGGACGGCGGCCGGCGCCGCTGCGCCGGCCGGGACCGGCATCACGGCCTCGGAGGGGCATCCTGCGTGCAGCCGAAGCGTTCAGCCCCGTCTCCCTCCGGGGAAGAGGAGCGAATCCTCCACCTTGATGCAGCGGTCCATGATCACCGTCATGCCCGCACTCCGGGCGATTTCCGCCGCTTCCTCGTTCACGATGCCCAGCTGCAGCCACAGCACTTTCGCGCCGATCCCGGCCGCTTCCCTGGCGATCTCCGGCGTATGCTCCGGCCGGCGGAACACGTTGACGATGTCCACCGGTTCGGGAATATCTTTAAGCGATGGATAACAACGTTCTCCCAGGACGCTTTCGGCGTTCGGGTTGACCGGAATGATCCGGTATCCCCTCTGCTTCATCGCCGCGGCCACCTGGTAGGACGTCCGTCCGGGATTGTCGGACAGCCCGACCACGGCGATGGCTCCCGCGTTCTCCAGAATCCTTCTGATCTCCTCGCGCGAGGGGTTCTCGAAAGCCATGTCCGGTTCGCCTCCTTGTCGCGTCCCGTCCGCGCGGCGGGCGGGATGTCTTACACCCATTCTACCGCCGCGCCAAGCTCGCGTAAATGATCAAAATATTGCGGATACGATTTGGCGACGTGGTGCGCGTCCCGGATGCGGATGGGGCTCTTGGCGCGCAGGCCCACCACCGTGAGAGCCATGATGACCCGGTGGTCGAAGTGGGCGTCGATCTCGACGCCGCCTTCCACGCCTTCCGGACGGCCGTGCACGATGATTTCGTCGCGCCGTTCTTCCACGTTCGCCCCCGCCTTGCGGAGTTCCGTAAGGAAATCCGTGATCCGGTCGCATTCCTTGTAACGCAGGTTCTCCACATTATAAAACCTGGACGTGCCTTCCGCAAACACCGCCGCGGCGACCATCGCCAGAACCGCGTCGGTGAAGGCGTCGCCGTCGAACTCCACGGCTTTCAGCGGTCCGCCTCCCCGGACCCGCACGGCATCCCCCTCGTGGACCAGCGGCACGCCCATGGCCTTCAGCACATCGATGACGGCCCGTTCGCCCTGGCGGCTGTCGGCCTTCAGGCGGTGCACCGTCACGTCCGAATCCGTCACCGCCGCCGCCGCGAGGATCGCCGCCGAGCCCGGGTAATCCCCCTGGACGGTGTACGTGCGCGGTTGGTATTTCTGGCGGCCGGGCACGCGGTAGAACATCATGTCCTCCGAGGCCTCCACCCGGATACCCGCTTCCTCCAGCACTTCCAGCGTCTGGCTGACGGCCACCTTCGATTTCAATTCGTGCAGCACTTCGATCTCGCTGTCTTCGTCCAGAAGCGGGGTGAGAAAAAGCAGCGAGCTGAGGTATTGCGAACTGACACGTCCGGATACCTTGATGCGGCCGCCCCGCGGCCGACCGCCGCGGATGGTGACGGGGAGCTTGCCGTCCCGGTGCTCGACCCGCACCCCCATCTGTTCCAGCGCGTCGATCAGGTCGCTGTGGGGCCGCTTGCCAAGGGATTCCGGATAGGAATTGACGAAGGTCACCTCGGGCAGCAGCGTCGCCACCGACATGAGAAACCGGAGCACCGCTCCCGCGTTGCCGGTGTCGAGCTCGCGGACCGGACGGGGATTCTTCCCGAAACCGGTGATGACGACCCTGTCCTCCGTCTCCTCGATCGCCGCGCCCAAATCCCGCAGGCATCGGCGCATCGCTTCGCCGTCTTCGCTGCGGGCGGGGTACAAAACGACGCTGGTCCCTTCCGCCAGCGCCGCCGCCAGAAGATATCGCGTGGTATAGTTTTTCGACGACAGCGCCTGGATTTCCCCCCGCAGGCGCCTTGTCGGGTTGACGATGACATCCATGCGAACAATCGCTCCTTTCCCGGTCGCTAACCGCTCCAAGCGGCCAAACGCGCAAATGCCAGGCCGGCTGCCAACGCAAGGGCGCCGAATCCGTAAACGGCGGCGGCGTAACGAAACAGCCGGCGCCGATTGGAACGCCACAGGAGGACTTTCTGCACGTTCAAGGTCGAATAGGTGGTGAGTCCGCCCAGAAAACCCGTCCCGAGCAGCGCGTACCAAACGGGATTATCGGAAGCCGCCTGCGTTCCGGCGAGCAGACCGGTGCCAAACGAACCGAACGCGTTCACCAGCAGCGTGGCGTGAAACGCGCGGCGGTTCCGGGAGGCCATCCATCTCCCGACGGCGTATCTGAGCAGGGAACCCGCGGCGCCTCCCGCGCCGACCGCGGCCAGAATCCACAGCGTCATGAAGATTCGCCTTTCTTCCGGGATCGCATGCCGTTTTCACCCAGACGAACGCCGTACCAGGCCAAAGCGAACCCGCCGATGGCGCTCCCCGCCCCGTAGGCAACGGCTGTGCCGTACGCGCCGGCGGAGAGCAGTTCCCACAGCTGGGCGCCCACGGCGCCAAACGTCGTGAATCCGCCCAACAAACCGGTGCCGAGCCCTTCCTTCAGCCAATCCGGAACCGCCCGCCTGCCGGCATAACCGGCCAGCCATCCCAAGGCCAGCGATCCCGCCAGATTGACACAGAACGTCGCCCATGGAAACCGGATTCCGCCACCGTCCGGGATCAGCAAGCCGACGCCATGCCGCGCCAGCGACCCGAGACACCCGCCGGCGAAGACCGCCGCCGCGTCCATCCACTCCGCTGCGGAAAATTTGCCCATGCGGCATCCCCTCCGCCGATCCGGACCGACCCGCAAACCGTGCTGCACACGGGCCAGGGAATCAAGAAATCCAGCGCATCATGAGGCCGGCGACTTCCTCCGGCGTCCGCCGGGACGTGTCGATCATGCAATGCGCAAAATCATAGGCGTGCCTGCGCTCCTCAAGCAACGAGCGCACGCGCTTTTCCGCGTCGCCGGCCAGAAGGGGCCGGACCCCCGCTTCCGCGGGCCGGGCCAGGCGGGCGATCAGGGTCTCCGCGTCCGCCGTCAGGGCGACGACCCAGCCCGAGGCCAGCATGAGGCGGCGGTTTTCTTCCCGGAGCACCGCCCCGCCGCCCGTGGCCACCACCCGGCCTTCGCCCGCCAGCATCTCCCGCAGCACGCGCGATTCCAGGTCGCGAAAATGCGCCTCCCCTTCCGAGGCGAAAATCTCGGCGATGGTCTTGCCCGCCCGCCGTTCGATTTCTTCGTCCGTGTCCACCGCGGCGTAACCGAGCCGTCCGGCGAGCAGGCGGGCCACCGTCGTCTTGCCCGTGCCCATGAAGCCGACCAGCACGATGTTGCGCGGTCGTCTTCCGCGTTCCAGCCTGGTGTCCAATGCCCTCGCTCCGTTTTCCCGTTCGTGTGATCAATGGGGAAAGCTTGCCGCCGTGCCTTTGCGCCCGTCAGCTTTCCAGCCAGTTGTGGTGGAACACGCCTTCCTTGTCCACCCTTTGGAAGGTGTGCGCGCCGAAGTAGTCACGCTGCGCCTGCAACAGGTTGGCCGGCAGCCGCTCCGAGCGGTAGCTGTCGTAGTAGGCCAGCGCGCTGGAGAACGCCGGCACCGGAACGCCGCTTCTCACCGCAACGGCCACCACTTCCCGCCACGCGTCCTGATACGATTCGACGACTCCCTTGAAATAGTCGTCCAGCAAGAGATTCTTCAGATCCGAATTGCGGGAGAAAGCGTCGCGGATGTTCTGCAGAAAACGGGCCCGGATGATGCAGCCTCCGCGGAAGATCATGGCGATATCGCCGTAACGCAGGTTCCAGCCGTACGCCTCGGAGGCGGCGCGCATCTGCGCGAAGCCCTGGGCGTAGGAACAGATCTTGCTGGCATACAACGCCCGGCGCACCTGCTCCACGAACGCCGCCCGGTTTCCCGTGAAAGGCGCCGGTCTGGGTCCGCCCAGACGCCGGGACGCTTCGACGCGCTCCTCTTTCAATGCCGACAGGAAACGCGCGAACACCGCTTCGGTGACAATGGTCAGCGGCACGCCCAGATCCAGGGCGTTCTGGCTGGTCCATTTGCCGGTGCCCTTCTGGCCGGCGGCGTCCAGGATGACGTCCACCATCGGCTTGCCGGTCTCGGGATCCCTCTTGGACAGGATGTCGGCGGTGATCTGGATCAGGTAGCTGTCCAGCTCGCCCTTGTTCCATTCGGCAAAGGTCTCATGCAACTCTTCCACGGACAGCCCCGCTACGTCGCGAAGCAAGTGGTACGCCTCGCAGATGAGCTGCATGTCGCCGTACTCGATGCCGTTGTGGACCATCTTGACGAAATGCCCCGAACCGTCCGGGCCGATGTACGTGCAGCACGGATCGCCGTTTACCTTGGCCGCGATGGCCGTGAGAATCGGCTCCACCGCCCGGTATGCCTCCTCGGGTCCGCCCGGCATAAGGGCCGGGCCTTTCAGAGCCCCTTCCTCGCCGCCGGAGACTCCCATGCCCAGGAAACGGATGCCCTTCGCCGACAATTCCCGGAAGCGGCGCTGCGTGTCCGGGAAATGGGCGTTGCCGCCGTCAATCAGGATGTCCCCTTCCTCAAGATGCGGCACCAGCGCCTCGATGGCCGCGTCCGTGCCGGCGCCCGCCTGCACCATGACGATGATCTTCCTCGGTCTCTCCAGAAGGCCCACGAACTCCGAAATCGAAAAGGCGCCGAGGAGCCTGCGGCCCCGGCCGTCCGTCTCCAGGAGGTCGCGGGTTTTCTCCGGGGAACGGTTATAGACCGCCACCGTGTACCCGCGGCTTTCGATGTTGAGCGCAAGATTTCGTCCCATGACCGCAAGGCCCATGACGCCGATGTGTGCTTTCGACATAAATCCCTTCATCCTCCGTTTTTCACGACGATTTTCATTTTACCCTTTCCGGTCTAAAACGGAAAGTCCATCGCTTCAAGGAACGCCCTGGCCAGAACATAATGGCCCGTCAGATTCGGATGCACGCGGTCCGGCGCCAGGACGGCCGGATACAGGTGTTCCAGCAGCCGGTCGAAGGCCGCCTGGGTGTCCGCAAACAGCGTGCCGTGGCGCTCCGCCGTCCGCCGGACGATGGCTCCGTACCGGTCCGTCATGGCCCGCATCGGATCATTCCGGTTCGGTTCTATGTAAAACGGCGTGAGCAGCACCATGCCCTTTACGCGCGGAAGCGTCCGCCGCACCAGCTCGTCCAGCGTGGTTTCGTATTCATCCGGATGCACATGCCTTTCCGGAATGTGCGGCCGGTCGAACTGCCGCCAGACGTCGTTGATGCCGATCATCACCGACACCCAGTCGGGGCTCAGGTTCATGACGTCGGTCTCCCACCGCGCCTTGAGGTCCCGCACCGTGTTGCCGCTGATGCCCATGTTCACCACGCGGATTTGCAGATCGGGACGCGCCGCCCGCAGCATCGCGTCGACCAGCGCCACATAGCCGTTGCCAAGGGCTTCGGGCTGCCCTTCCCCCACCGGTCTCAGCCGTCCGCAATCGGTGATGGAATCGCCGATCATGAGCAGCTTGTCGCGCCGATTCAATTTCATGCCGAACCCTCCCCTCCCATCCGGTTTTTTCTGTGAAAAACCCGCACATGAATAAAAAGTACCAGAAAATGCGCCGGCTGCAAATCTTTTTGCGGGTTTGAAGGCAAAAAAAAGGCCGCCTTTCGGCGGCCGGCGCCGTTCACATCTCCAGCTGCATCATCTCGAGGCGCATGTCCCTGAGCCGCTGCTTGCACGCGTCCGCTTCCTCGATGCGGCCGTTCTGCAGGGCTTCGTACAACACCGCCAGTTCGTAGTCGATTTCCATCCGGAGGACGCGGGCGCGCTGCTCGGCCCTCTTGGACCGAAACGCCTGCAGCATCTCTTCCACCGTCACCTGCGGGCGCCCGGACCGGTTGGGATAGAGCGTCCGGTGTTCCATGCCCTTCACCTCCGCCGTGCGGTCGCGTCCGGAAGCGGCCGAATGTTCGGACATCCCCTCAAACCTATCTTACAACCTCATTTTATGTTCTGGCAACACGGTTTCTTGCCTGTTTTTGCGGGAATCTTTCCCTTGAAAAACCGGTTGCGGAAAAACCGGTCGCGCGGCCGATCGGACCGCGTCCCGGTTCGGGGACGTCCGGACCCGGGCCTTCCGGGTTCAGGCGGAAAGCGAAGAAACCCGGTCCAGCCGGCGGAAACGGAAGAGCAGCCCCAGGGCGGCCAGCGACAGCGCCCCCGCCACCGCGTAGGGCAGCCAGTCGGCGAGCCAAAGGAGCGCCGCGCCGAGCATGGGTCCCGCGATGCGCCCCAGGCTGTCCATCGAGGAACTCACGCCGGAGGCCAAGCCCTGGCCCACCGTCGTCCGTTGGGTGATGAGAGACGTCACGCACGGGCGAAGAATGGCGTTGCCCACGCCGAAGACGCACAGGAAGACGGTGGCGGCGATCCAGCTGTCGGCGGTCAAGAGCAGGAAAAATCCGGCCGCGGAAAGGACGAGGCCGGCGCCGATATACCATCCTTCCCGGCCGTGCTTCACGTAGCGGCGCACGAATCCCCCCTGGACCAAAGCGCCGATCAGGCCGCAGAAGAAAAACATGATGCCCACGTTGCGCGGCGTGGCGTCAAAACGGTCCATGCCGTACAGCTGCAGCGTGGCTTCAAGAATGGCCAGGGAGAAGGTGACGAAAAACGCCAGAACATACAAGTATTTGACGGACCCGCGAAAGGCGGTCCAGCGGGAAACGCGGGGTTCGGCCCGCCGGGCCGGCCGCATTTCGGCGGGAAGGGATTCCGCAAGCTGCGTCCATCCCAGGACGAACGTCAGCAGCGACAGGCCCGCCGCCGCGAAAAACGGCGTGCCCAGGCTCACTTCGCTGAGCAAGCCGCCGACGAAGGGACCGAAGGTGAAGCCGAGGCCGATGCTCATGCCGATGACGGCCATCCCCTTGGTACGGTCCCGGTCCTCGGTGATGTCCGCCACATACGCCACGATGGATGCCGTCACGGCGCCGGAAAACAGTCCTCCGAGCAAGCGGGACACGTACATCAGCCAGAGCCGGTCTTCCGCGAGGCCGAACAGGATGAAGCTGACGCAGAATCCCAGCACGCCGGTCAGAATCACCGGGCGGCGCCCCACCCGTTCCGAACGGCTGCCCCAGAAGGGGGACAGCAAAAAGGACATGAGGGAATAAAGGGAAAGCAGAAGGCCGGTATGCCACTCGGCAACGCTCCGGTCGATGTCGGCGACCATCATCGGCAGCACGGGGATGATGATGCCAAACCCGAGAAACACCGTGAAGATCATCAGCGCGGCTATGGCCAGCCTGCGGTCCATGCGGCGGACCTCCTTCCCGAATCCGTAACAATCCATATGGTAGCATAGGGACAACCCGGTTCCAAATGCCCCGCCGTGACGGTTTTGTGAACCCGCGGCGGCCGCGCCGGGCGGGCCGTTGCAATCGCCGGTCTTTTTGCTATACTCAGCTTGTCCCGTTTGCGGGAACCTTTGACAACCGCCGGGACTGAAAGTCCGGAAGAAAAGACGGTGACCCGCCATGGATCATTCCCGCGCGCCGTTGTTCGAGGCGGTGCGCCGCCATGCCGCGCGCAAGCCCTTGCAATTTCACATTCCCGGCCACAAGGGGGGCGCCGGCATGGATCCCGAATTTCGCCGGTTCGTCGGGGACAATGTGCTGTCCATCGACCTTATCAACATCGCCCCGCTGGACGACCTGCACCAGCCGGCCGGCGTGATTCGCGAAGCCCAGGAGCTGGCGGCCGACGCCTTCGGCGCGGATGCGACGTTCTTCTCCGTCCAGGGGACCAGCACCAGCATCATGACGATGATCCTGTCCGTCTGCCGGGAAGGCGACAAGATCATCGTGCCGCGGAACGTGCACAAATCCGTGCTGACCGCCATCATTTTCGCCGGCGTCCGGCCGGTATTCCTGTCGCCGGTGCGCGATTTGAATCTGGGCATCGACCACGGGGTGACGACGCAGGCGGTGCGGCGGGCTCTGGAACGCCATCCGGACGCGGCCGCCGTGTTCCTGATCAACCCGACCTATTTCGGCGTGTGCGCCAATCTGAAGGAAATCGTCGATCTGGTGCACGAATACGACATCCCGGTATTGGTGGACGAAGCCCACGGCGCCCTCATCCATTTCTCCGACCGGTTGCCGCTTTCCGCGATGCAGGCGGGGGCGGACATGGCGGCCACCAGCGTGCACAAGCTGGGCGGCTCGATGACGCAAAGCGCGGTGCTCAACGTCCGGGCGGGCCGCGTGGATCTTCGGCGCGTGCAGACGATTTTCAGCATGCTGACCACCACCTCCACCTCCTACCCGCTGCTCGCTTCGCTGGACGCGGCGCGGCGCCATCTCGCCCTGCACGGCAGGGAAATGGCGGAACGGGCCCTGGAGCTGGCGCAGCGGGCCCGCCGGGCGATCAACGACATCGACGGCCTGTACTGCTTCGGGGAGGAAATTCTGGGCGGCGAAGCGACCTTCGACTACGATCCGACCAAATTGACGATCCACGTGCGCCATCTCGGCATCACGGGATATGAAGCGGAAGAATGGCTGCGCGAACACCGCCGCATCGAGGTGGAACTCAGCGACCTGTACAACATCCTGTGCCTCGTGACGCCGGCCGACGACGAAAACACGATCCGGGCCCTGGTGGACGCGCTGGCGGCGCTGGCCCGTCAGTTCCGCCACACCCGCCAGGTCCGCGACATCGAGGTGAAAATTCCCGAAATCCCGCAGCTGTCCCTGACGCCCCGCGACGCGTTTTTCGGGGAAACGGAAACAATCCCCTTCGAAGAATCGGCCGGAAGGATCATCTCGGAATTCATCTACGTCTATCCGCCGGGAATCCCGATTCTGCTGCCGGGGGAAGTCATTTCCCGGGAGATCATCGACTACATCCGGGAACATCTCGAAGTCGGCCTGCCGGTCAAAGGGCCGGAAGATCCCGACATCCGCAGGATCAAGGTGATCGTGGAAGAAAAACCGATTTCCTGACGGCGACGCCGCCCGGGGCCGGTCGTTGTCAAGGGCGTTCCGATTTGCTATGATGGGCGGGGAGGTGCCTTGCATGAGCCAAAGCGCGTACATATCCCTGGTGGTCCGGCAGCCCGATCGGACGCTTACCCTGGACACGGTAAAGCAGGAGCTGGAACATTACCGGGAACAGACATCGCTCACGGGGCGGCAGCTGGGGTGGAACTACGAGGACGCGGCTTTTCCGTACACCATCGAGACCCGTCCCGGCGAAGAGGACAAATGGTTTTATTTGAAGGGCACGAATCCCCTGTACAAATATATCATTTTCGGTGTCGGCGAGCGGCAGGAGGGGGAAGCGACCGTTCCGTACATCCAGGTCGTCCTTCCCGACGGGGCCACGCACGGGGACAAGGCGAAAGCCAACGAAATCTGCAAGTGGCTCGGCAGGCGGCTTCAGGCGGAAGTCAAGCTGTTCAACGGCAGGATCATGCGTTTTCAGCCGCTCAAATAAAAACCGCCCACACGAAAAAACGAAGGCCTGGCGCCTTCGTTTTTTCGTTCCCCGGCTCATTCGGACCCGCGGGTGACGATTTCCTCGTACACGCGGACGACGCGGTTCCATTCGTCCTCGTCCTCGATGTTCACGAGCACTTCGTCGTCGCCTTCGCGCTCGACGCGCAGGATGACGCCGTCCTCTTCCGGATCGTTGCGGTCGAGCAGCACGGCGTACGTCCGGTCTCCCGTCTCGAAGGAGTAGACGAGAATCATCTCGTGTTCCCGGCCTTCTTCGTCGGTGAGGATGAACACGTCCTCTTCGTGGTCGTGTTCGTGACCGTGGACGCCGTTTTCGTCGTGGACATGGTCGCTCATGGGGTTCCTCCGATCTCCATGAATGGAAAAATGGTCTTGCGAAATCGCTTTTTCGTATCGTACCACTTGGAAGGCCCCGGGTCAAATCGAAACGGAACCGGCAAAAAAAAAAAAAAAAAAAAAAAAGCGATCCGCGAGCAAC
>LZRV01000095.1 GCA_002159065.1 Paenibacillaceae bacterium ZCTH02-B3
GGGCCATGGCGCGCCGCCCGCCAAAGCCGCCACCGCCGGCAGCGGCACCCCCTGCACCGCGCCCGCTCCGGCCAGATATCCGCTCAGCCATATCCGCTGCGCTTCCGTCAGCGTGGGCAACAGCAAGTTCAGCCAATTCGCCTGTTCCTGCGTGAACGGACCGTTGTTCGGAAGAAGCAATCCTCTCCACCTCGTCTGTGCCGGTTGAAAGGCCTGTTTTCTTTAATTATGATTATTCCTATATGAATTATATTTTGTATCAACAAACTATCATACCTGACGGGCTCCGGTCAATAATCCCGCCAAAAAAAACTCCCGGACAAACGCGCCCTTTTCACGGGACTGCCAAAAACAAAAAGCGCTTTGCCGCCGAAAGGCAAAGCGTCAAACGATCGGCATAACCGGTTCCGTACGAACTCATTTTTGCATCCCAATGGGACGCTTTTCGCGAAATGGGCCGGATATCCAAGCGCCGACGTCCGGACACCCTGGACACGCCTCGGAGGCGGTCTACCGGAGACCGTTCACCGGCTGCGCTTCACCCGGCGCCGGCCGCCCGAAACGCGCCGCCGCTCCTTCGTCCAGCATCACCACCAGATCGGGATGCAGCTGCAAGAGGGAAGCCGGACACTCCGTCGTGAGCGGACCGGTCAGCGCACGGTGGACGATGTCCGCCTTGTCGGCCCCCTTGACGACCAGCAGGATGGTCACGGCCTTGAAAATGCCGCCCAACCCCATGGTGACGGCCCGGGCCGGCACCTCTTCCGGCGAGCGGAAAAAACGGGCGTTGGCCTCCCGCGTCTTCGGATGCAGGACGGCCACGTGCGTTCGGCTGTGCAACTGGCGTCCCGGTTCGTTGAAACCGATGTGCCCGTTGTGGCCAAGGCCGAGCAGCATGAGATCGATCCGTCCGGCCTCCTGCAACAGGCGTTCATACCGTTCGCATTCGCGTTCCAGGTCCGCCGCGTTGCCGTCCGGGATGTGCGCGCGTTCTTGCGGAAGGTCGATGTGGCGAAACAGGTGCCGTTCCATGTAGCTGCGGTACGATTCCGGATGGTCCGGCGGCAAGCCGACGTATTCGTCGAGATTGAACGTCGTGGCGCGCGCGAAACTGACCTCGCCCCTCCGGAACGCCGCCGCCAGCTTCGCGTAGATGCCGACCGGCGTCCCGCCGGTGGCGAGGCCGAGCACCGCGTCCGGCTTCCGCCTCAGCAGCCGGACGATCGTTTGCGCCGCCGCTTCGTGCAGTTCTTCCTCGTTTGCGAAAACGTGGATCTTCAAGCCGGATGTTCCCCCCTTGCCCTGGCTGCGAGGGCGCTGCCGATGACGCCCGCGTCGTCCGGCCATCGGGCGGTGGTCACGTTCACCTTCGCGGCCTGCAGCGGATGCAGCCGCTCCTTGAGCGCCTGCCGCACCGGAGCCAGCAGCCGTTCGCCGGCCTTCGACACGCCGCCCCCGATCACGATCGCGTCCGGGTCCAGCAGCGCGACGGCGACGGCCAGCGCGCTCCCCAGCGCCCGTCCGGCGCGTTCGAACACCCCTGCGGCCACCGCGTCTCCCAGGTCCGCCGCCCGGGCCACGTCCGCCGCCGTCATGGGCCGCTCCCATCCCGTCTTCTCCGGTGTCGGCCGTTTGGGAAACCATTCGGCGAGCACGCTGCGTTTCCGCCGCATCAGCGCCTGCGCCTGCCGCACGATCCCGCCCGCCGACGCCAGCGTCTCCAGACAGCCTGTCCTCCCGCAGCCGCACGCATATCGATTTCCTTCCACCCGGACATGGCCGATTTCGCCGGCCAGGCCGCCGCCCCGCCACACGCGGCCGCGATGCACGACGGCGCACGCCAGGCCGGTGCCCACGGCGACGACCAGCGCCGTGCCGCATCCCGCCGCCGCGCCGGCTGTCGCTTCTCCGTAGGCGTACATCCGCACGTCGTTGTCCAGGACGACGGGAACGCCAAGCCGCCCGCCCAGCCGGTCGGCGAGCGGAAAGTCCCGCAGGCGGAGATTCGCCGCGTGGCGGACCAAGCCCCGCCGGGTGTCCAGAAACCCGGGGATGCCGACGCCGACCGCACGAAGCGCGCCCCTGTCCGCCGCCTGCGGAAAGCCCGCCTCCGGCAGACGGACCGCCAGCAGCTCCCGCACCATCTCCGCCAGCTGCCGCACCAGCGCGTCGCCGCCGGAAGTTTCCGTCCGCCGCCTTACGGTCGCGATCAGGCGGCCTTCCGCGTCCGCCGCGCCCGCCGCCGTGTTCGTCCCGCCGACGTCGATGCCGATGTACACGGCTTCCGCTCCATCAGCCATGGACCGGCACTCCCCCGACAAACGTTCGGACCACGGACAAATCCGGTCCGAGAACGACCAGATCGGCGTCCTTGCCGACCTCGATCGATCCCTTGCGGTCGTCCGCGCCGATTTGCCTGGCGGGATTGAGGGTAAGGGCCGGAAGCACCTCGGCCAGCGTCAGGCCGGTGAAGGCGATCGTCCGTTTCAGCGCCTCGTCCATCGTCAGGCAGCTGCCGGCCAGGTTTCCGCCATCCCGCAGCACCGTTTTTCCTTCCTTCACGATTACGGGCAGGCCGCCCAGCCAGTAGCCGTCCCCGTCCGGCATGCCGGCCGCCGCAATGGCGTCCGTGACCAACGC
Organism: Paenibacillaceae bacterium ZCTH02-B3; assembly: GCA_002159065.1. GTDB lineage: Bacteria > Bacillota > Bacilli > Paenibacillales > Paenibacillaceae > ZCTH02-B3. The sequence continues at coordinate 2,641 of LZRV01000095.1, forward strand.
GATCCGGTCGCGTCGTTTGACCGAGAACACGAGTCTGACCACGTCCGGATGCACATGGAACCCGTCGCAGATCAGCTCCACCGTCAGTTCGTCGCGGATCAGCGCGGTGCCGACGATGCCCGGCTCGCGGTGGTGCAACGGATTCATGGCGTTGAACAGATGGGTGACGTGCGACGCCCCCGCCTCGATCGCCCTCCGCACCGTGGCCGCGTCGGCTTCGGAATGGCCAATGGACACCGTGACGCCGCGCCCGCGCAGCGCGCCGATGCCGCGCAGCGCATCGCCGCATTCCGGCGCCAGCGTCACCAGGCGCACCGCGCCGCGGCCGCGCTCCAGCAACTCTTCCATTTCGACCCGGTCAAAAGGCCGGATGGCCGCCGGATTCTGCGCGCCGCAACGCCGCGGGTTCAGAAAAGGACCTTCCAGATGCAGGCCGAGCATTTCCGCGCCGCCGTCCGCGGCGCCCCGTTCCATCGCGCGCGCGGCGCCTTCCACCGCGCGGGCGAGCTCGCGCCGCGGCGCCGTCATCGTGGTGGCGAGCCAGGATGTCGTCCCGTGCGCCGCATGAAACCGCGCGATTTGGCCAATGGCCCCCTCGTCTTCCGCCGCGTCCATCACGTCGGCTCCTCCGCCGCCGTGCACATGGAGATCGACGAAGCCGGGCACAAGGTGAAGCCCGCCGGCGTCCCACACGTCGTCGTCCGCCGTCTCCGGCGCTCCGTCTTCCGGCCCGCAAATGCGCGCGATCCGCCCGCCGGAGACGTACACCGAACCTCCGGCCAGCACCCGGTCGGGCAAATAGACGTTGGCGTTGCGAATCCACAATCCTTTCATGGCGTTTCACCGTCCCGCCGACTTGTCCGAAACGCGGTCCGCTTCTTCCGGAATCCCCGTCATGCCGTATCCGAAAGGATACCGTTCGGACAGGGTGACCGGCAGCCGGCCGCGGGCCCGCTCCTTCCCGGCCAGCACTTCGGCCGCCGTCTCCATCATGCGGGGGGTGTTCTCGTAACAGGCGACGAAGGCGTGCACGTCCGGGAACGCGAGCAAATCGTACGGATCGCGAAGCGCAGCCACCGTCACCTTCACCCCTTCGAGGTCCAGCAGACGGCGCACCAGCTCGGCTTGTCCCGGAGCAAAGGAGGCGTTGTACGTCCCGACCACCACCTGCAGGCACGCCCGGCCGTCTCCAGACTCCGCGCTTGGATGGCGCCCGCGAATCTCCTTCAGGGCCTTATCGATTTCCGCCAAGGTGTGCCGAATTTCGGCTTCGTCGGGAACCGTGCCGATCATCCATTCCTTCACTTCGCCGAGATGCGGCGCGAGCGCCCGGCCCAGCGTCAGTTCCCGGACCACGGCTTCGTCCACTTCCGTTCCCTGCCGCACCTCGGGCCAGACGACGATCGTCGGCAGGTCCCGCCGCAGCGGCAGCGCGCCGTGTTCGTTCCGCACCAGCGTCACGGCGTGCCGGCATATCTCACGGGCCAGAGCAGCCGCGTCATCCGCAAGGCCGGAAATTTCCCGCCCGGACATGACATCGCCCCGGCCGGCCGGATCCGTCGCGTACGCCGTCTTCAGCGCCACGATCCGCCGCACCGACTCGTCGATCCGCTCCTCCGGAATTTCCCCGTCGACCACCGCATCGTACAGCGCGTCCAGAGCGGCTTTCTGCAGTTTAGGCGTATGGCTGACCAGCACGACGTCCGCGCCGGCCTTCACCGCCATCACCGCGCCCCGGGCAACCCCCACCGTGCCGGAGATCGCCTTCATTTCCAGGCAGTCCGTGAACACCACGCCGTCAAACCCCCATTCCTCCCGCAGCAGGCCGCGCAGGATGCGCGGCGACAGCGTCGCCGGAAGGCCGTCCGGCTCCAGCGCCGGAAACCGAACGTGCGCGGTCATGATCGCTTCCGCGCCGGCGGCGACGGCCAGGCGAAAAGGCAGGAGTTCCACCGCTTCCAGCCGTTTCCGGTCATGCGGCACCGCCGGAAGCTCCCGGTGGGAATCGGCCACGGTGTCCCCGTGGCCCGGAAAATGCTTGGCGCAGGCGACCACTCCCGCCTCCCGGTACCCGCGGATGGCCGCGACGCCGAGTTCGGCCGCCAGCTCCGGACGTTCGCCGAACGAACGCACGCCGATCACCGGGTTGGCCGGATTGTTGTTGACATCAAGGCTGGGCGCAAAGTTCAGGTTGATGCCCAGCCGCGCAAGCTGCGCGCCGGAAGCGCGCGCCGCCTTCCGCGCCCACTTCGCCGACCGCGCCGCGCCGAGCGCCATCTGGCCCGGCATGACCGTCACCCCCCGGTCCAGGCGCGCCACCATGCCGCCTTCCTGATCGACGGCGATCCACAGCGGCGCTTTCGTCGCTTCCGCGGCCAGTTCCCGCAGCGCGGCCGACAGGCGGGCGACTTCTTCGGCGGTTCCCGCGTTCCGGCGGAAATAGATCACCCCGCCGAGCTTGCGGTCGCGGATCAGCGCGCGGACGGCTTCCGTCGGCTCCCTGCCGTCGAAACCGGCCATCACCATCTGCCCGATCTTGTCCCGCAGGCTCCAGCCGGCCAAATCCGCCCCGCTCCCGTTTCCGGTTGCCCGCCGCGTTTCCGTTCCGCTCAATTCGGTCCGTTCTCCCTCTTCGATTTCATCCGTTCCCGGTAGGCCGACGGCAGTTCGCCGGTCACCTTGTGGAACACCTTGTTGAAATACCTCCGCTCGGCGTATCCGACCGACCGGCCGATGTCCGAGATGCTCCTGTCCGTGAGCAGCAGGAGGGACTTGGCCAGCTCCACCCGTTCCGCCGTCACGTATTCGAGGAACGTGACGCCGAAATGCTGCTTGAACAGCAGGCTGAAATAGCTGGCGCTGATGCCGAGGTGCCCGGCCACTTCGTCGACGCCCAGATCCCGGGACAAATTCCGGTCGATGTAATCCTTCGCGATGTGCATCAGCCGGTCGCCGGTTTTCTGGCGTTCCGTCGTTTCCAGGCTCAGTTCCGTGATCCGCCGCACGGCGGCAAGCATGTCGCTCATCCGGTCGGCCAGCTCCACGAGGCGCCAGATTTCGTCTTCCTGCTCAGCGGTCAGCGCGCCCAGCGCCCGCATTTCGCGCAGCAGATACAGCGCGATGAAATGGGCCGCCTTTTCGGCCCTGGCCAGTGACCGCGCCGATACCGCCTGCAGGCGCGCCGTCAGCAGGCGCAGCGCTTCTTCGACGCCGCCGCGATCCACCCGCTTCAGCGCGGCGATCAGCCGGCCGACCGGCTCCCACAGCCCTTCCCGGCTCGCCTCTTCGCCTGCCGTGCCGTCATGCCACAGCACCGAACGGTCCCGGTCCGCGGCCAGATGCACCGCCCGCTGCAGCGACCGGAGCACCCGGGACAGGTCGTGGATCGTGATTTCCGCCGGATGGATGCCGACGGTCAGGGGAAAGCCCGCATGGATCTCAACCGCTTCCTGCAAGAGCGCCGCCCATCGCCCGGCGCGGGCGCGCGGATCGTCCTCGCGCCGGGCGGAGGGCGCGGCGGCCCCGTCTCCGGCGCCCGATCCGCCCGCCAGCTCGACCAGCACGCACCACTCGCCTTCGCGCATCGGCAGGACGGCGTGCCGCAGCCCTTCCGCCGCCAGCGCGTCCCGCATCGCGTCGCGCGCCGCAACCAGCCACATCTTGCGTTCGCGTTCCGGCACGCCGCGGCACCGCTGCGCATAGCCGTCGATGTCGGCCAGCATCATGACGAAACGCCACCGCTCCGGTTCCTCGCCGTCAATCCAGCGCTGCGGCGGCACGGGAGCGTTGTCCGTCAGGAGGTCGTGCAGCATTTTTTCATAGGCCAGATACATCGCCTGATCGAGGCGCGATTGCTCGCTGTCCCGGGCCCGCCTCCGGTCGCGGATGGCCCGGGACAGCCGTTCGATGAGCGCGGTCAGCTCGTCGTACCGGATCGGCTTCAGCACGTAGTCGCGCACGCCGTAGGGAATGACCGAACGGGCGTAGTTGAAATCCTGGTACCCCGTCAGCATGACCACTTCCGCTTCCCCGTCCGTCTCGCGCAGCCGCCGCAAAAACTCGATCCCGTCCATGACCGGCATGCGGATGTCGCACAAAATCAGGTCCGGGCGATGCTCCCGCGCCAGGTCGAGCGCCTGCACGCCGTTGCGCGCCAGCCCGACGACCTCGATGTCCAGGTCCGCCCAGGGCAGCACCGCATGCAGGTTTTGCAAAATCGGCTTTTCGTCGTCAACGAGCAGGGCCTTCAGCTTCACGGTCCACACCTCCCGCCGTGTTCGGAACGGCGATCTTGATCACGGTCCCCTGCCCGGGCGCGCTGCAGATGAACAGGCCGTAGCGGTCGCCGTAGCGAATCCGGATGCGGTCCGCCACGTTGCGGACGCCGAGCCCGCGCCGCTCGCCCGTCTCCGGCGCGTCGCCGGTCCCGGCGGCATCGTCCGGGCCGGCTTCGATCGCCGCCAGCCGCTCCGGAGGGATGCCGATGCCGTTGTCTTCGACATAAAACGCGATTCGCTCCCCTTCTTCGCGCGCGGTCACGCGGATCAGGCCCATGTACCCGATGCCCTCGAAGCCGTGCTGGATGCAGTTCTCCACCAGCGGCTGCAGCGTCAGCTTGGGCATGAGGCGGTTCATGAGTTCGGGCGGCACGTCGATCTCGAACTGGAACAGGTCGTCGAAGCGGTATTTTTGAATTTCCAGATAGCTGAGCAGGTGGTCCAGTTCCTGCGCCACCGTGATTTCTTCCCGCTGCAGGATGCTGATGCGCAGCATGCTGCCGAGCCGCGTCACCATCCGGCTGACCTTCTGTCCCTCGTTCTGCACGGCCAGCGCGTTGATCGACTCCAGCGCGTTGAACAGGAAATGCGGTTTGATCTGCGCCTGCAACGCCTGCAGCTCGGCGCGCGTCTTGCGCTCCTGCTGCCGTTTCACTTCCTCGAGCAGTTCCTCGAGCCGGCTGACCAGCCGGTTGAACCCCCGGGCCAGGAGCGACGTCTCGTCGTTGCCCGCGAGCGGCAGCCGGGCGGTCAGATCGCCCCGTTCCACCCGTCCCATCACGCGCACGGTTTCCACGATCGCCCGCGCGATCCGGTTGGCGAAGAACCAGATGAACGCCAGCGCCGACACGAGGCACAGCATCAGGACGCCCCCCACCCAGCGGAAATACAGCAGCACTTCGCTGGACAGGGCATGCCAGGACGTGACGGACACCAGGCGCCAGTCTTCGATGTCCAGCCCGATGCTGGAAATGACGCTGTCCTCCCCGTCAAACCGGCTGCGCACGCTCCGGTACGCGGCGTCGAACGCGAGCGGCCGCTCCGCGAGTTCGTCCAACCGGCTGCCGTTCAACGCGCCGCCGCTGTCGTACAGCACCAGTCCGTTTCCGTTCACGATGAAAAACCGGGTGGCGATCTGGTCCTGCCGGTAACGGAAATACCGGAACACCGACTCCAGCCCCGAATTTTTGATCTGCACCAGCAGCACGCCCTTGTCGCGCAGCGTGTTGATGTCTTTCACGACGCGGATCTGCGTGAACACGGGCTCCGCGCCGGTCAGTTCCGGATACTCGTAGGGCCCCACCCACAGCGGCAGGCCGCCCCGCTCCAGCACGCGCCGGTAAAGTTCCGTTCCGACGAACCGGTCAAACGGCATGGCCTGAAACCGCTCTTTCGTGAAAATCCGGTGGATCCGCCCGTCGTCAAGCGCGTACATCAGGGCGTAGCTGACCGAAGGATGGTAGACGAGCAGTTCCCGGAACCTCTGCTGCACCTCGTTCAGGTTGAGGTAGTCGATGCCCTCCACGTCCCCGTCGTAAGCGTTGTTCAGCACGTCCTGGATGGCGTTGCTGGCGATCGTGCTGTCGGTCACCTGGTTCATTTCCCTGAAAATGAAGCCGACCGACTGGCTCAGCGCGCGCAGCGTGAGTTCCGTCTGGCGGGAGTGCTTCTCCTCGATGAGTCCGGTCACCAGCTTCAGGAACACGGCGGCCAGCACGGCCAGCGGCACGAGGATAAGGACCAGGAACGCGCCGAACAGCTTGGACCTCAGCGACATCGCACCCGTACCCCTTCGGACCGTTTACCCCTTGACGCTGCCGACGGTCATCCCTTCGATGATCTGCTTCTGCAAAAAGGCGTACAGCAGGAGCACCGGCGCCACGCTGTACACGATGCCGGTGCAGATGAGCGCGTAATTCGTCCGGAACGCGTCGCGGAAGCCGACCATCCCGGTCGGCAGCGTACGCAGCGCGTCCTTGCTGATGAAAAAGTTCGCGAGCAAATACTCGTTCCACGCGCCCAGGAAATTGACGATGAAAACGGTGACCAACGCCGGCAATGTAAGCGGTAAAACTATTTTGACAAACAGTCCGGCGGAACTCAATCCGTCCATGATCGCCGCTTCTTCCAATTCGCCGGGCAGCGACTTCATGAACGCCGCCAGCAGCAGCACGCCGAGCGGCAGCGCGCCCGCCGTGTAGGGGAGAAACAGGGCCCAGTGCGTGTTCAGCACGCCGAGGTTCATGACCAGAATATACTGCGCGATGAAGAGCACGTTTCCCGGAATGAACATGCCGATCAGCACCGTCTGGTAGATCCCCCGGCCGACGCGGGGAAACCGCATCCGGACGATGGCGAACGCCGTGGCGGCGGCCAGCAGGGCGGCGGCCAGGGCGGACGCAAGCGACAGATAGACGCTGTTGAAGAAATAGACGCCGATTTTGGCCTTGACCCAGGCCTCCGCGTAATTTTCGAAGCGCCAGGATTTCGGGATGCCGAACGGGTCGGTCGCGATTTCCACATTGCTCCCTTTCAGCGAAGAAAACAGCACGAACACGAACGGAAACAGGACCACGGCGACATAGGCCATCAGCACCGCGTGCGGCACGACCCGTTTGAGGGCCATCAAAACCAGCCCCCTTCCATCCGCCGGCCGAATGTCATCTGATACAGCGAAGTCAAAAGCAGCGCAAAGGCGAAGATGATGAGCGCGATCGCCGTTCCGAACCCGTAGTTCGGGTCGATGCCCATGGCTTCATTCACCATGTACGAAGCCATGACTTCCGTCGCGCCGACCGGCCCTCCCTTCGTCATGACCAGCACGATGTCGACAACGCGCATGCCGCCGGCGATCGACAGCATGACCACCACGGAAATGAGCGGCATGATGAGCGGAACCGTAATGCTCAACGCCCGCTGCCAGCCGTTTGCGCCGTCCACCACCGCCGCTTCGTGAAGTTCTTTCGGAATGGCCAGAATGGCGGCCAGCACCAGCACGATGTAAAACCCCATCCACTGCCAGGCGTTCGCGATCAGCACGGAGAGCAGCGCCCAGCGCGGATCGGCCAGCCAATAGATCGGCTCGATGCCGAAAACGCCGAGCAGTCGGTTGACCGGCCCCATTTCCGGCTCATACAGAAAGCCCCACAAAATCCCGATCACCGACGTGGACAGAATGGACGGCACGAACACCGCCGTCTTGTAGAACCGCTGCAGCCGTTTCACCGAACTGATCAGCATCGCCATGAGCACGATCACGGGGATCTGGACGAACACGGAAAACCCGATGAACGCCAGATTGTTGAGGATGGCCTTGTGGAACCGTTCGTCCTGCAGGGCCCGGAGAAAATTGTCGAACCCGACGAAACGGTAATCGTCCAGCCCGTTCCAGTCGGTGAAGGCGTAAAACGACGAGGACAGCATCGGGTACAGAAAAAACAGCCCGTACAGCAGGATCGTCGGCAGGACAAACAGCGCGTAGGCGACCGGACTTGTCAGCGCGGTTCTCATGGTTTCTCCCTCCCGAATGTGAAGGGCGCCCCCCGCTTTCGGGCGGGCGGCGCCCGGTCCGCCGGCCGCGGCGAACGCGTCATTCCCCTCTGGCGTTGGCCGCGTCCTGCACGGCCTGCAGGGCATCGCCCATCGCCTGCGGCGTCGTCAGGCCGGCAATCAGCTTCTGGATTTCGGCCTCGGTTTCCTTGTACACATCCGAAGGCACCGTGGAATCGAAGTGCGAGAAGGCGCCGCCGGCGTTGGACATGATCTGCATGACTTTCTTGACGAGCGGATCCTCCACTTTGGCCAGCGCGTCGTCCGACAGCTTCATGGACGGCAGCACGCCGTCTTCCAGCAGGCCGCGGAGCTGGATGTCCTCGTTGTACATGTTTTTGATGAAGCCCTTGACCGCCATGAGCTCCCGCTCGTTCAGATCGGCGGAAAACCCGTATCCGTTGCTGTAATTGCCGTTGACGAACGTCTGGTCGCCCTTGCCCCCCGGCACGGGCGGCATCGCGAAGAACCCGACCTTGCCGGTCAGTTCGCCGGCCTGCTCCGGATCCTTGAACACCGAAGCCCGCCAGCTGCCGTCAAACATCATGCCCGCCTTGCCCGTCAAAAACTGGTTCAGCATGTCGGCGTACTCCAGGCCGAGTTCGCCTTTGGTGAAGTAGCCTTTTTTCACCCATTCCTCATATTTGGCGAAAGCCGCCACCACTTCGGGATCGTTCCATTTGTGGGTGCCGGCGGAGAACCCGTCGATCGCTTCCGGTCCGGCGTAGCGGCCGATCAGCGTGTTGACCATCATGAGCGGCACCCAGGCCCCCTTCGAGCCCATCGCGAACGGCGTGATGC
>LZRV01000096.1 GCA_002159065.1 Paenibacillaceae bacterium ZCTH02-B3
GATAGGGTCCGCCGAACACGCCACCGCCGATGGGCGCGCGGATGACGACGGGGCAGTCCCAGTCGTTGTTGGAACGGTAGCGGATTTTGGCCGCCTCGCTGATGATCTGGTTCGTCGCCGGGAAAATGAAATCGGCGTACTGCATTTCGGCGATGGGCCTCAGGCCCGCCATCGCCGCGCCGATGGCCACCCCGGCGATGGCCGACTCCGACAGCGGGGTGTCCAGCACCCGCCACTCGCCGAACAGGCGCTGCAGATCCTTGGTCGTACCGAAGACGCCGCCTTTCACACCGACATCCTCGCCGAGCACGAAGACCCGCTCGTCGCGCTCCATTTCCTCTTTCATGGCCAGGCGGATCGCCTCGATGTATTCCAGGACCGGCATCTTACGCATCCTCCCCGTCTTCCGCGTAGACGTAGCGGAGCGAATCCTCCGGCGACTGGAATGGCGCGCGTTCGGCGTAAGCCGTGGCTTCGTCGATGACGGCACGGATGCGAGCCTCCAGCTCCCGGTCCTGTTCCTCCGACCAGAGTCCGCACTCGATCAGATAGTCCCGGAATTTCGGAATGCCGTCCCTTTCCCAGCCCCGTTCGACCTCTTCCTTCGTCCGGTAGGCCAGGTCGTTGTCGGAGGTGGAGTGCGCCGCCACCCGGTACGTCATCACTTCAATGAGCGTCGGCCCTTCCCCCGCAAGGGCCCGCTCCCGCGCTTCCCGGACGAGGCGGTACACTTCCAGGGGATCGTCCCCTTCCACCCGGTAGCCGGGAAATCCGTAACCGGGCGCCCGTTCGCTGATCGGGGCGGCCGCCTGCTTGTGGTACGGTACGGAAATGGCGAACTGGTTGTTCTCGCAGAAAAAAATGACGGGCAATCGGAGCACCCCGGCAAAATTGAGCCCTTCGTGAAAATCGCCCTGGTTGCTCGACCCGTCGCCGAAAGATACGAAAGCCACGGAGGGTTCCCCGCGCATTTTGGCGGCCAGGGCGAACCCGACCGCATGCGGAATCTGCGTCGCCACGGGGCTGGAATGCGTCACGATGCGCAGCCGCTTGCACCCGAAATGACCGGGCATCTGCCGGCCCGCGCTGTTGGGATCTTCCTCCTTGGCGAAGAGGGACAGCATCAGTTCCCTCATCGTCATGCCGATGGAAAGCACGAAGGCGTAATCCCGGTAATACGGCAAAAACCAGTCGCGTTCGCGATCCAGCGCGAACGCCGCCGCGGCCTGCGCCGGTTCCTGCAGCAGTCCGGAGATGTGGAAATTGATCTTGCCGGCCCGCTGCAGCAGAAGCGCCCGTTCGTCGTAGCGGCGGGCGAGCAGCATGTTTTCATACATCGCGAGAACCTGTTCGTCGCTCAGACCGAGTTCGCGGTGCCTGAGCGTCCGCCGGACGACGCCCGACTGCCTCATGGCAGGTCCCTCCTGGAACGGAGATTTTATAACCAGGTCTTAATACTTGGTGTAAATCCATTATACTCCTCGCCCCGGCAAATGAAAACGGTGGCCGCAAAAAAATGGACAAAACCCGGCGGGAGACGGGACCGCGCGGAACGCCTCCCGCGCGGTCATTTCGCCTTCCTCCGGGTTTCCACGGCCTGCATCGCTTCTTGCAGCGCTTCCGACAGGGTCGGATGGGGATGGATCGTATACGCCAGCTCCCAGGGGATCGCGTCCAGGACGCGGGCCAGGGAAGCTTCGGCGATGAGTTCCGTCACGTGGGAACCCACCATGTGAACCCCCAGCCAGTCCCCCGTCGCCCGGTCGGCCACCACCTTGATGAATCCTTCCGTCTCTCCGGCGACGTGCGCCTTGCCGAACGCGGACATGGGCATGCGGATCGTCATGACGTCGAAGCCGGCCTCGCGGGCGGCGTCCTCGGTCCAGCCGATGGCCGCCGCTTCCGGCCGCGAGTAGATGCAGCGGGGCACGTCGCGGTCCGCCGAACGCCTCGCCTGGCGGCCGCACAGGTGGTCGACGGCCACCGCCGCCTCGTGCATGGCGGCGTGGGCCAGCTGCACGCCGCCGATGACGTCGCCGACGGCGTAAATATGCGGCTCGTCCGTCTGCAGCGTGGCCGGGTTGACGGCGATGCAGCCGCGTTCCGTGCGGATGTCCGTGTTTTCCAGCCCCAGGTCCTCGATGTTGGCCTGCCGGCCGACGGAGACGAGCATCCGCTCTCCTTTGAGGCGCCGCTTCCGGCCGTCCGCTTCCACTTCCATGGACACTGCCCCGTCTTCCACCCGGCAGGTTTCCGGAAGCAGGCGTGCGCCCGTGATCACCTCAGCGCCGCGCCGTTCAAGGGCTTTCTTCAGCTCCGCGGAAATGTCCCGGTCTTCGCCGGGCAGAATCCGCTCCGCCGTCTCCACCATGGTCACCCGGACGCCGAAATCCGTGAGCATGGACGCCCATTCCGTGCCGGTGACCCCGCCGCCCACGATCAGCACGGAGGACGGCAGCGTCTCCCAGTTCAGCGCTTCCTCCCCCGTCGCCACCCGGTCGCCGTCATACGGCAGCCCCTCAATCCGGATCGGCCGGGAACCGGTGGCGATGATCAGATGGCGCGGCACGACCGTCTCCTGCTCTCCATCCGCCAGCTCCACCGCCACCGATCCGCTGCGCGGCGAGAAAATCGACGGTCCGATGATCCGCCCCGCGCCGTGCACGATCCGCACCCCGCTGCCCTCCACGAGGGAGCGGAGCGACCCGTGCAGCCGTTCCACGACGGCCGCCTTGCGCGCCATGACCGCGGACCAGTCCAGCGCCGGTTCTCCGCCGCCCAGGCGGATGCCGAACGCTTCCGCGTCACGAACGGTAGCGTAAACTTCCGCGCTGCGCAGCAGCGCCTTGCTGGGCACGCAGCCGCGGTGCAGGCAGGTTCCCCCCAGCTTGTCCCGCTCGATCAGGACGACGCTCTTGCCGGCGCGGGCCGCCAGCACCGCCGCCGTATATCCTCCCGGTCCGCCCCCGAGCACGGCGACATCGGCTTCCATCGGCATGAACGGTTCCCTCCGCATTCTTTCATCCGCCGGAAAAGGTTCGCTCCGATTCGGGATTTTCCCTTCTCTCGACGGATTCTATTTTACCTTTTTTTTTGCGGGGAACCAAACGGAGCTTGACCGCATGGACAGAATTCGCAGAAAACGTTATCATGTTAACAGACCGAGGGGAGCGTGGCATTGTGAGGAATGCGGCTCAGCGCATCGTCGCCCTGCTGCTGCTGGCGATTCCCGGCCTGGCGGCGGCTTACGGCTTCAATGAAATGAGATTGGCCTTTCTCGAATATTTCGCCTCGCTGGACGACCTTAACGTGGCCGATCCGCACTTCCCCTGGGGGCAATTCATCACGGGAGCCGTGCTTTTCCTCGCGGGCGTCGGTTTCATCGGCGGATGGATCTTCTACCGCGACCGCAAGCGCAATTACTCCGTTTCCCGCATCCGCCCCCGTCAGTCCCCGCCTCGCTCTGGCGAAGACGGCGAGACCAAGTGACATGCATTCCGGCGTGAACCCGGCGGACTTTGGTCCCGGGACCGGCGCGACGGCCTCCCCGGCCCGCCTCAGAACACGAAATCCTCGTCCCGAAGCGGCTCGACGCGAATGGCGCGGATGTAGCCGTTTCCTTTTTTGGAGAAAAAGTCGTGCTGTTTCGTATGGGTGCGGATGCCATTGAAGACCACGGGGTTCACGGGCTCTTCGGCGAACGCCGGTTCAAGACCCAGGTTCATGAACGCCTTGTTGGCGTTGTACCGCACAAAGCGCATCACTTCGTCCACAAGGCCGACGGATTCGTACAATTCGGCGGTGTACGCCTCCTCGAGGCAGTGCAGCCGCTCGAACAGACCGCGCAGTTCCTTTTCCGCCTCCAGGCGCTCGCCTTCCGGCATCGCGCGGGCGATTTCCTGCGCCAGCAGGCCCACGTACAGCCCGTGGATGCTTTCGTCCCGCAGGATGAGGTCGATGATCTCCCCGCAGCTGGTCATTTTCCCCTGCCCCGCCAGATAGAGCGGATAGAAGAACCCGCTGTAGAAAAGGTAGCTTTCCAGCAGCACCGACGCCCCCATGGCGAGGTACAGGTCGCGCGGCGTCCGGATGCCTTCGTACCGTTCGGCGATGATCGCCGCCTTCTGCTGCAGGATGGGGTGCGTTTCCACCCAGCGGAACAGGCGGTCGATTTCCTCGCCGGAGACGAGGGTGGTGAAAATGCTGCTGTACGACTTGGCGTGGATCTGCTCCATCATGCCCATGAACCCGAGCACCGCCTTGCGCTGCAGCCCGTCCACCCGCTCCAGGATCTTCGGCATGCCGACGCCTCCCTGCAGCGTATCGAGCAGCGTGAGTCCGGCCAGCACCTTCACGTAAGTCTCCTGCTCCGCCGCATCCAGCGTGATCCAGCACATCTTGTCGTCGGACAGGGGGATTTCCTCGTCGGTCCAGAACTGCATGATGTTCTGGTTCCAGAACATGTACGTGAAATCGTCGTCCGGCCGGTTCCAGTTCACCGCCTTGAGCGGAACCGCGAATGCGCCCGTCGTTGTCATGGCGTTTATCCCCTTTCCCCTTTCAACATTTCAGATCAAACGGCGCAGCTGAGGCACTCTTCCACCGACAGCCGGTTCGTGCGCGTGTAATAGAGCGACTTCAGCCCGATATGGGCGGCGTACAGGTAGTACCGGGCCAGCTGGCGGGTGGTGACGTCGCTGTTGACATGCAGCACGGTGGACACGCCCTGGTCCACGTGGGCGGCGATCTCCGCGATGAGGTCCAGCACTTTGAACTGGTCCATGTGATAGGCGGATTTGTAATAGAACAGGTTGTCCTTGCTCAGGTACGGCATCGGATAGTACGTGGTCATGTTGGCGTAGGTGCGCGTCTCGATGGGCGCCACCGCCGGCATGACGCTGGAAGTGGCGTTCTGGACGTACGAAATGCTCTGGGTAGGCGCGATGGCAAGGCGGTACGCGTGGTACAGCCCGTGCCGCATCACGTCGTCCCGAAGCCGCCGCCAGTCCTCCGGACCGGGGAGGGAAATCCCCGCGAACAGCCGCCGCACCTTTTCCGACGCGGGCCGGAAATCCGTATCCAGGTAGCGGTCGAAATACGTCCCCTTTGCGTACTCGGACCGCTCGAAGTCACGGAAAACGGCGCCGCGCTCACGCGCAATCTCCATGCTTTTTTCGAGAGAGTAGTAGTTTACGGCCATGAAAAAGGCTCTCGCAAACTCCCGGGCTTCCTCGCTTTCGTAGGCGATGCGGTTTTTCGCCAGATACCCGTGCAGGTTCATCGCCCCAAGGCCCACCGAATGCAGCTCCGCGTTGGCCTTCGCCACCCCCGGCGCGTTGCGGATGCGGCTCATGTCGCTCACCGCCGTAAGGGCCAGCATCCCTTCGTGCACCGATTCCCGCAGCTTGCCCGTCTCCATCACGTTGGCGATGTTGAGGGACGCCAGATTGCAGCAGATGTCCCGGCGGATGACGTCGGGCTCGCCGTAGTCGCCGATCTCGGATACTTCCTGCAGCTGGAAGATTTCCGTGCACAGGTTTGACATCTTGATCTTGCCGATGTCCTTCAGCGCGTGGGCGCGGTTGGCGTTCGTGATGTTGACGATGTACGGATAGCCGGATTCCAGCTGGATGGTGGCGATTTTCACCAGCATGTCGCGGGCGCCCATGACCGCCTTCTTTTTCACCCGGTCGTCCGCCAGCAGCCGCTCGTACATTTCGTCCATGTCCATGTCGTCCAGATGGACGCCGTAGGCCTGGTAGACGGAATACGGAGCGAACACGTACAGCGGCCGGTTGTCCCGCGCCAGCTGGTAGAACTTGTCCGGCACGATGAGGCCGATGGCCAGCGTTTTCAGGCGGGATTTTTCGTCGGCGTTGATTTTTTTCGTATCGAGAAACTCCACCACGTCCCAGCCGAAAATGTGGTAGTACGCCGCTCCCGCACCCTTGCGCTGTCCCATCTGGTCCGCGTAGGAGAAGGCGTCCTCCAGGAGCTTGAGCACCGGCACGACGCCCTTGGCCGCGCCTTCCACCCCGCGGATCGGCTCGCCGCGGCCGCGCAGCCGGGAGACGTTGACGGCCACGCCGCCGCCGATCTTGGACAGCTGCATGCACGTGCCCAGCACGTAGTTGATGGAGTTGAGGGTGTCGTCCATTTGCAGCAGAAAACAGGACACCAGCTCTCCCCGCCGCCTGCGGCCGGCGTTCAGGAACGTCGGCGTCGCCGGCTGCACGCGCCGTTCCATCATGGACGCCGCGAGCCGCTTCGCCAGCGCGGCGTCGCCTTGCGCCAGATGCAAGGCCACGGCGGCGACGCGGTCGGGATAGTGTTCAAGGATGCGCCTCCTGTCGTTGGTCCGCAGGGCGTAGTCGGTGTAAAACTTGAAAGCGGACATGTAGGATGGAAACGCGAACGGATACGCGCGGGTCCATTCGAACACGTCCAGCACGTCGGCTTCGGAGTACCGCTCGAAAAAGTTTTCGTAGTAGCCGTTTTCGATCAAAAAGACCAGCTTCTTTTTCAGATCCGGAAACCGGACGCTTTCCGCGCGGACTTCCTTCAGGTATTCCTCGAGCGCTTCCCGGTCCTTCTCCAGCCGGAAAAACCCGTCCGGACCCCGCCGCATGATTTCGTTGTTCAGCTCAATGTGCCGCAAGCCGGACCACCCTTTCGCGGAACGTCTCCACATCCGCCGCCGTCCCCGACAGCTCGAACTTGTGCAGCACCGGCACGCCGTAGGCGGCGGCGATCCGGTCCGCGCTCCGGGCGAAATTTTCGCCCCAGTTGCGGTTGCCGCTGGCTGCCACGCCGCGCAGAAAACCGCCGTTGCGGGCCAGAAACGCCGCCGAGCGCGGGGGCACCTGGCCGAATCCGGTGGTGTGGGTGACCAGCACGAAGGGCTCCTCCAGCACGGCGTCTTCCTCCACCGGCACCGCGGGCAGATCCAGCCTGGCGACGAACCGCTTCACGTTGCCCGTTTTGGAATCGTAGACGATGAGCATCTCTCCACCTCCAGGGTTGATGGGAAAAAAGCGGGGCGCCTCCGGAGCCTCGGGGCTCCGGAAACGCCCCAATACCAACCGGACGGGCAAGTCCGCCCGGGCATGACCCGGGCCCTGCCGCCGGCATTGGCCTGTTTCCGGCGCCTTCCCTATCCTCCGTAGGCCGCAGCGCCTTCGGACAGGCAGGTCTCCTGGCTCGGGCTTCATCGCCTCGCCCCGCCTTCCCGGCCTTTCACAGGCCAGTGGCTTTGCCGGGGCGAAACTCTTCCCTCACAGTGGCGGGACCGCGCCGGACTTGCACCGGTCTTCCCTTTTCAGCCTTGCCCGCGGGCAAGGCACCTGTCCGAACATCAATATGTAGTTGTCGAGATCAAATATACACCCAATATCTTGTGTTTGTCAATCCAAATTTTGGCCGGCTTCAGACGCCGTTTCCCCGCGTTTCCCGCCGGTAGCGGGCGGGCGTCGTGCCCGTGACCGTCCGGAACGTCCCGTAAAAATGGGGAATCGTCTCGAACCCGCACCGCTCCGCGATGCGGGCGATCGTCTCGTCCGTGTCCGACAGCAGTTCTTTGGCGCGCATCACACGCTTGACGTTGACGTAATGGGTCACGCTCATGCCGGTCATCCCTTTGAACACGCGCGAGAAATGGGCCGGAGAGACGGAAGCCCGCCTGGCCAGTTCGGACAGCCGGAAACCGCGCTCCGGACCGGCGTCGATTTGCCGGAGCGCATCCCGCAGCCACACAGGCCCCACCGCCGCCCCCTGTCCCGCCGAAAACCGGTCGGTTTCCGTCGCGCGCAATGAAAACAAATGGCGGTTCAGCAAAAGCAAAAGCTGCTGCAGCAGGAGGCAGAACGCGTGCCGGCGCCCCGCCTCCCCGCCGCGCCACTCCATATGCATCCTGTCCATCAACGCAACCGCCTGTTTCGGGAGTTCGCCGGGCAAGGCCAACTTGTAAGCGTGCAACCGGCGGGCCCGTTCAAAACAGGTCAACGGCGCGTAATCGCCGTCATACGGATCGGAGCGAATGAGTCCCGGAGCAAAAAACACCGCCGTGGACACGATCGGGTCCGGTTTCCGTGCCGGTCACCAATCTGCTGAGGGCCGACGGCTTGTCGTTCGACCAGGCGGCCATGCTGGAGCCGCTGGCCATCGGCGCCCATGCCGTGCGCCGTTCGGGCGCCGGCGAGGGACAGACGGTGCTGGTGATCGGCGCCGGGCCGATCGGTCTCGGCGTGATGGTTTTCGCCAGACTGGCCGGGGCCCGCGTCCTGGCCATGGACGTCAGCGGAGAACGCCTCGCATTCTGCCGCACTTGGGCGGGCGTGGAGCATTCGCTCGATGCGGCCGGACTTGCGGCGCCGCAAATGGTGAAGCGACTGGCGGAACTGACGGACGGCGAATTCCCGGCCGTCGTCATCGACGCCACCGGAAACGCCGGATCGATGACCGACGCGTTCGGATATCTCGCCCACGGCGGAACGCTCGTCTTTGTCGGCCTGACACAGGGAAGCATCACGTTCTCCCATCCGGAATTCCACAAACGGGAGACGACGCTGATGGCCAGCCGCAACGCCACAAGGGAAGACTTCGATCGGGTGCTGCGGGCCGTAAAGAACGGCACCGTCGACATCGGCCGCTACATCACCCATCGCGCCAAACACGATGACATGATCGAACGGTTCGCCCATTGGCTCCGGCCGGAAAGCAACGTCATCAAAGCCGTCGTGGAATGGCCGTGACGGCCCGGATTTCGCAAATGCCGCGGCATGTAGTATAATATTGGTTGACATTGCTGCGAAAGGCGGGGATTGTCATGGCGGCAACGCCTTCCAACATGATTCCGCTCGGAACCGTCGCCGGCGACTTTGCGCTGACGGACGCGGTTTCGGGGAAAACGATGTCGCTGTCCGAACTGAAATCCGACGTCGCCACCGTCATCGTGTTCATGTGCAACCACTGCCCGTATGTCCGCCACATCATCGACCAACTGGTGCAGACCGCAAACGACTACATACCGAAAGGCGTCCGGTTTGTCGCCATCAACTCCAACGACGCGGAGCAGTATCCGGAAGACTCGCCGGAAGAGATGAAAAAATGGGCGGGAGAGAAGCGATTTCCCTTCCCCTACCTGTTTGACGCCACGCAGGAGGTGGCCAAGGCGTACGGCGCGGCGTGCACGCCGGATTTCTTCGTCTTCGACGGCAACCTGCGCCTCGTCTACCGCGGCCAGTTTGACGGCTCCCGGCCGGGAAGCGGAGTTCCGGTCACCGGGAGCGACCTGCGCGCGGCCCTCGATTGCCTTCTGGAAGGCCGGCCCGTGCCGGCGGACCAGAAGCCCAGCCTCGGCTGCAACATCAAGTGGAAAAAGGGAGCCTGAGCGAAGCGAGCGCAAGCTCCCTTCTCTTTTTGTCCGCCGAAGGAGCGGGACCCCCATGAGGAGCTTCCTGCCCGGTATGAAGAGCGGAACGATTTCATCGGCCGCGGACGGCCTCACATGGAGCTGAACGAAACGGCGCGGCGCGGCGGCGGAAAGTCTTGCGGCGACAAAGCCGCCGGCTCACTGGCCGGCGGCTTTCGTTCGCGCGATATTTTTCCGGTATTCCGAAGGGGTTTGTCCCATGATTTTTTTGAAGACGCGGATGAAGTGCGAGGAATCCACATATCCGACTGACAATGCCACATCCGTGATGGACAGGTCGGGACGGCTTTCCATGATCTTGACGCTTTCCATGATGCGCTGCATCTGCACGTATTGGTAGAAGCTCATGCCCTTTACCCTGGAAAACAGGCGGGTCAGATGCTCGGGACTGACGTAAAAGAGCTCCGACATCTTGCTTAAGGAAATCGGTTCGTGCAAATTTTCCCGCAAGTAGTTGCAGCACTCTTCGACCAGCTGATGCCCCTTGCTCCGTTTGAGCACCTGCTGGTTTTTCCGGTGGGCCTCAAACCCCCTTTCCAGAAAGACCATGAATTCCGACAGCAGGGACAACACCATCTGTTTCCAGCCGGTTTTCAGTTCGGAAAACTCCTCCAGAATCCGATGGATCAACTGATTCATCCGGATATAGGTATCCGGGTCCAGCGGCATGCTGATGTGGGTCTTGCCGGCAAACCAATCCAGATCGGAAACGAAGGGAATCTGCTTCAGGAAATGGTGCTCGAAACAGATGACCGTCCGCGTGTAATTGAGAGAACTGTCCGCAAAGATCTGGTGGGGAACGTCCCCGCTCAGCATGATGAGATGCCGGGGCATGTGGGCGATCAGATCTTTCCCGACGGCGTAAATCGCCCGTCCTTCATGGGTGATGTTGATTTCCAGCCCGGGCTGCACATGCTTGGTGTACAATCCCGCCCATTGGGGCCTGTTCTTGGATTTCGGGGCATGGCCGGGCACGCACTGGTTGAACATGTAGATCGGAAAAGCGCGGAGCTGCTTCTCCACGTTCACGTTGTGCACCAACGGCTTCTGGATTTTTTCCAGGATGGTGTTCATCGCCGGTCAGCCCCCCATCTGCACGCAGCCGCAAGGATGCCTCTCCGATCGAGCCGGGGATTGATTAAGTAATTGTACTTGATAGAACTTTGGAGCGCAAACGCCAAAAAATGCCTCGTCTGAGTCAAGCTAGTGTGGGCACCTTTTTTGGATTCTGGATGCGGACTTGAAAAGAACCTTTCCCTTGTAAGCGCTTTTGGTGTTCTTCCTTATGGGATTGGCGTTTCATTTTTCTGGTATTAGTATCCTCTAAGCCCTTTCAATGCCATGCCCGTTGTGCTACTCTGCCACGGCCCCCTAAGCAACCGGATCATCCCGTTAACGTATCCTTTGGTCGGTCGTATAACGTCCCTTAGCAACTTCCGAATGCTGACGGAGCGCTGCGGCGTTGGAGTCTTGCCTCCATACGTAACCAGGACCACTCCGGCTTCCCGGCCTCTCATGATTGTCCGCAGCATCGCGCTGACGCCTCGCTCGCTCCAGCTGTATCCGCCTCGCTTCGTCCGTCTGGCAAAGATCCGCATCTGCGCTTCCGCGCTCCCCATCGGCCTCATGCCGCTCGTGTCGATGCCCGCCGCCTGGAGCGTCTTCCGGTAGTCCTCCAGATGCTTCCGGTGTTGCTTCAGAAACTGCTTGTATTCCTCCCAGTCCTTCCGCTGCTTTGGCGCGATGTCCTCTGCCGACACGCTCTCCACAGCTGTCAGCAAAGCGGCT
>LZRV01000097.1 GCA_002159065.1 Paenibacillaceae bacterium ZCTH02-B3
ACTTTCCCTCGTCCCTCAAATTGCAAGTGCTGATCGAGCAGGTACACGTGTTTGCCGGTTTGACGATCCATGTACAACCTCCGCTTGAAGCGAATGCTGCCAAACACGGTGTTGACGCTGGTTTCCCGTTCCGCCTTGACGCGAAAACGCTGGCGATCCCTTTGCTCAAGGATGATCTGATCCAACATCTCCAACGCTGTCTTCATCGCGCTGGCGAACGCTTCCTGCATCTCCCGGAACATCCACTGCTCAAGCTCTTTCATTGTGGGAATGATTGTGGTAAAGTGCTGCACAGGAGCTTCCTCCTCTTGGTGTGTGTTTTGTACCAAATTCACTTTACCAAGGGAGAAGCTCTTTTTTCTATGTTCGCTTTTTCCAGACTTTACCCCCACGCAAATTTTACTCTAACAGACGCGCGGCTCCGCCGTTCCCGCCGGTTCTCCCTCTCCGCGGCCGGTTCGTCCGGCATCCTTCCGGTCTCCGCACCGATTCCCCGCAGCCGATTTGCCCGGGACCTTCCCATCCCCGGCTTCCGGTTCGCCCGACGCCCGCCCGTTGCCGCCGCCCGACCGGTACGGCGTCTCCGCCCGGGCACCCGCACCAAATCCGGGGCAAACGCATACCATGCACCAAGGAGGAATGCCCATGCCACACGCCGCAATGCCGAAAGAGGTCGTCTTGTACCAGGCGCCCCGGGACTGGCCCCATCAGGCCCGCAAAATCCGCCAGCAGCTGTCCGCCGTTTGCGGACAATGCGTGCACCGCCGGGTCCGCGTGCAGACGGTCGACGGCATGGTTTACGAGGGCATCGTGCTTGGCGCCGACGGTTGCCATCTGCACCTCGCGACGGGACCCGACGCGCTCGCCCACGGATGCGGACCGGGCGTATACGGCGCGCGGTTTTTCGGCCCGTTCGCGGCCAGCGCGATCCTGACGCTGGTGCTTTATGAGCTTCTGGTCATCACCCTCCTCGCCTGACATGATGGTCCCGGCCTGATCCGGCCGGCGCAGGGGCGCCCTTATGCCTTGCCGGCGCGCGTCCGCGGCGCCGGATTTTTTTTGGATGGTTTGGGCAACGGGGCGGGTTTTCTGTAAAATAATGAAGACAGACCTGCCGCAGAGGAGGGGACATCGTGAGCCGTTTGGGCGAACCGTTCGAGCTCCGGGGCTTGAAACTGCGCAACCGCATCGTCATGAGCCCGATGTGCCAGTACATGGTGGAGGCCGAGGACGGAATTCCGACCGATTGGCATTTCGTGCATTATTCGTCCCGTGCCATCGGAGGCGCCGGGCTGATCATCATCGAAGCGACCGCAATCGAACCTGACGGCCGCATTTCGAAGAACGACCTCGGCCTTTGGTCGGACGAGCATATTCCCCATTTCCGGAAAATCATCGACAACGCGCACCGCTTCGGCGCGAAAGTCGCCGTGCAGATCGCCCATGCCGGGCGGAAGGCGCAAGACGCCGCGCAGCCGGTGGCGCCTTCGCCGATCCGGTTCGACGAAAGGTACCGGACGCCTCGGGAACTCTCCACAGAGGAGGTCCGGGCCCTGGTGGACAAATATGCCCAGGCGGCCCGACGGGCGGCGGAAGCGGGCGCGGACGCGGTGGAACTGCACGGGGCGCACGGCTACCTGATCCATCAGTTCCATTCGGCCCTGACCAACCGCCGGACGGACGAGTACGGGAAGGACCGGACCCGTTTCGCGGCGGAAGCCATCCGCGCCATCAAGGCCGTCCTTCCCGGGGACATGCCTTTGTTCATGCGCATTTCCGCGGTTGAATACGCCGAAGGCGGGTACGGCATTGAAGATGCGATCGCCTTCTGCCGGATCTACCGCGACGCCGGGGTGGACATGTTCGACGTATCCAGCGGCGGAGAGCATCCGAAAGGAGCGCCCCGTACCTACCCCGGCTACCAGGTGCCCTACGCCCGCGCAATCCGGGAGCACGTCGGCGTGCCGGTCATCGCTGTCGGCCTGCTGGACCAGCCCGCCCTGGCGGAACACGTGCTGGCCAGCGGCTCCGCGGATCTGGTCGCGGTCGGCCGCGGCATGCTGCGCAATCCGTACTGGGCGGTCGACGCGCTGCGCGCCCTGGGCGATCCGGCGCCGGTGGTCAAGCCGTACCTGCGGGGCTATTGACCGGGGCCGGTCCCCCGCGCTTGTTCCGCTCCGGATTCAGGCACCCCCCTGACGGAGCACAACGCCAAAAATGCCTTTATTTTCCCGTTTTCATGGCCAGCCGGGCGAAACAAGGACAAAAATGCGTTTGTTTTCCGGCCCTGAACGCGAAATCGCACAGATTTTTCCAATTCAAAAGCACAAAGTGCATTTATTTTTCCCACAAGTCTCTTTTCATGGAAAAATAAATGCACTTTTGTCGTTATGCGCCCTGGCCCCGACTGCCGGATCCTCCGCCGCTTGCGATCGACCATCCATCCGTGATAAAATTTGAATAGTCATTCAAAATATTAAACGATCATTCAAAACCCGCGCCTGGTTATCTTCCGGCGCCCGACCGAGGCTTGATCCATGGATAATCGCAGGACGAAAGAGGAACTGACATTCATCTCAGAAGCGCGGCGCGCCCAGATCATCCACGCCGCCATCGCGACGCTGGACAGGATCGGGTTCCAGCGCGCGAGCCTGGCGCAGATCGCGAAAGAAGCCGGCATCAGCCCGGCGCTCATCGCGTACCATTTCCGCGACAAAAACGAACTTATGGACCAGACGCTGGCGACACTGCTGGAGGAATCGGCCGAATATGTGCTCCGCCGCGTGGAACAGGCCGATACGCCGAAGCAAAAATTGCACGCCTTTATTGACGCCGGTTTGGCGTATCAATGTCTCCATCCCCAGCGGGCGACTGCGCTGATCGAAATTGTTTTCCACGCCCGGACACCGGACAATGTGCCGTATTACAAACTCGCGGACGACGGGGAAGACCCGCTCGAGTCGGCGCTCAGGCAAATCCTCACGGAAGGCCGTCGAACGGGAGAATTCCGGGAATTCCACGTGGACGTCGTGGCAAGCATCCTTCAGTCGGCCGTTTTCGAATACGCCTCAAATCGCGGATTGTCAGGGAAAGTGGACCCGGACACCTACGCGGCGGAACTGAAGCGGCTGGTCGACCGGATGGTGGTCAAGGATCGGAGGGGAGACGAATGACGACCGGATCAACGACTTCAGACGGCGGCCGGACCGCAGTGAGCTTCGGCGCGGCCGCGGGAATGATTCTGTTCGGCGGATTCGGCGCTGCCGGCGTTGCGCTCGGATTTCTGGTCCCGTATATTGCCGGCTGGCTCGCCCGGCTGCCTTGGGCGCCTTTCCAGGGGCCGGCACGGCTGATTTCCCATTTTGACGGCACATGGTTGCGCCTTGCGCTCATGGCGCTCGGCGGCATCGCCGGTCTCGCCGTTGCCTTTATTGCGGTGCGGGAACTGCTCACCGCCGTCATCGACGATTCGGAAGTGCGCTTTGAAAAGGATGGAAAAAGGCGAGCGTTCGCCAGATCGGAAATCGCGGCCGTTTTTGTCGACGGCAAACAGTTGGTGGTGCTCGGAACGTCCGGACACGAATTGCTCCGGGAAAACACCGATGAACCGGCAAAAGCGTGGGCCGCAGCGTTCCGGAAACACGGTTATCCGTGGTCCGACGATGGCGATCCCCATCGGGACCTCTACCGAAGATGGGTGCCGGACATGCCGGACCTTCCGGCTTCGGCGCACGCGCTGCTGAAAGCCCGCGAACTCGCCCTGCGGAAAAAGGACAAGACAGACGCCGAAGACTTGCGGAAAGAGCTGGCGAAGCTCGGCTACGCGGTGCGGGAAGAGGGGAATACTGGCGGCAAATCCCCGGCGGCGGAGATGGCGAAAGATAAAAGGGACGGACCCCTCCGGGACATGCCCGGAAGTTCCGTCCCTTTTTTTCGCCAGGCCTCAATAGGCCTCAATACTCCAGATCCGGGTAGATCGGGAAACGGGCCGTCAGCTCGCGCACCGCGTTCCGCGCCTTTTGCAGGGTGGCTTCGTCGCCCGGATTTTTCAGCGTCATGGCGATGGTGCGGCCGATGATTTTCATCTCTTCGACGCCCATGCCGCGGGTGGTGACCGCCGGCGTGCCGATGCGGATGCCGCTGGTTACCGCCGGGCTGGCCGGGTCGAAGGGGATGGCGTTTTTGTTGACGGTGATGCCGACGGAATCAAGCACCCGCTCCGCATCGCGGCCGGTGATATTCAGGTTCCGCGTGTCCACCAGGATCAGGTGGTTGTCGGTGCCGCCGGAGACCAGATTCAGTCCTTCCTCCAGCAGGGTGTCCGCCAGCGCCTTGGCGTTGGCGATGATCCGCGCGGAATACTCCTTGAACTCCGGCTGCAGGGCCTCCCCGAGCGCCACCGCCTTGGCGGCGATGATGTGCATGAGCGGGCCGCCCTGCGCGCCGGGGAACACCGCCTTGTCGATCGGCTGCGCCCAGGATCTGGTGCACAGGATGAGCCCGCCGCGCGGGCCGCGCAGCGTTTTGTGCGTCGTCGTGGTGACGAAATGCGCGTGCGGAATCGGGCTGGGATGGTGCCCGGTGGCGACCAGGCCGGCGATGTGCGCCATGTCCACCATGAGCAGCGCGCCGACCTCGCGGGCGATCTCGCCGAAGGCGGCGAAGTCGATGACGCGCGGATAGGCGCTGGCTCCGGCGACGATCAGGCGGGGCCGGTGCTTGAACGCGGCCTTGCGCACTTCGTCGTAGTCGATCCGGTGCGTCTGTTCGTCCACGCCATAGGCGACAAACTTGTACAGGATGCCGGAAGCGTTCACCGGGCTGCCGTGGGTCAGGTGGCCGCCGTGCGCCAGGTTCATGCCCAGCACGGTGTCGCCCGGCTGCAGGCACGCCAGATAGACGGCCAGGTTGGCCTGGGTCCCGGAGTGCGGCTGCACGTTGGCGTGTTCGGCGCCGAACAGCTGCTTCGCGCGGCTCCGGGCGATTTCCTCCAGGGTGTCGACGTGCTCGCAGCCGCCGTAATATCTTCTGCCCGGATAGCCTTCCGCGTACTTGTTCGTGGGCACCGTGCCCATCGCTTCCAGCACCGCCCGGCTGACGATGTTTTCCGAAGCGATGAGTTCCAGGTTGTTCCGCTGGCGGTCGAGCTCCAGATTCAGGGCTTTGACGACTTCCGGATCCTGCTTGCGCAAAAACTCGGACATGCGCGTTGGTCCTCCTTCGGGTTCTTTCACCTTCGAGGGCCCTCAGGGCCGTTGCGTTCAAGGCCCGCCGGACCGTCACGTTCAAGGTCCGCCGGGCAGTTGCGTCCCGGGCCGTTCGGGCCTTTGCGTTTCAAATGCCGGGATACGGGGCCGGTTTCAATCGCGGGCGCCTGGTCCGTCAACCGCAGGCGCCTGCCGCGGTTTCAATCGCAAGTGCCGGGGGCGGACGCTCCGCCCGGCCCGCCGGACGATTCGGCGCGCTCCTTCGGCGAACCGGTTTTTTCCATTGTATATACGGCGCGGGCGCCGCCGATCAGCTTCGGCCGCGTGTACGCCGCGTTCACCCGCGCCGCGCCGATCCACCGGACGGTCGGCCGGAACGGCACGACCACCGGGCGCAGATGCATCCCGATCAGCGTCTCGCCGATGTCGACGCCGGCGTGGGCCTGCACCGCCTCCACCAGGCACGGCTCGCGCATCCGGCG
The DNA here is from genome assembly GCA_002159065.1 of Paenibacillaceae bacterium ZCTH02-B3. Lineage (GTDB taxonomy): Bacteria > Bacillota > Bacilli > Paenibacillales > Paenibacillaceae > ZCTH02-B3. Next base: position 5,690 of record LZRV01000097.1, read on the forward strand.
GTAAGCGTAGGCGGCCATGGAACCGCCGGCCTTGGGAACGGGCACGGCCGAGACTTCCGTCAGGCCCAGCGCTTCCGCCGTTTCGCGCTCGACGGCCAGGGCCCGGTTCAAATGTTCGCAGCACTGCCACACCGGCACGAATCCGTAACGCTGCCGGGCCCGCTCCACGCCTTCGTGGATGGCGGCGGCCACCTCTTCCGCGCCGGCCGTGCCGATATGCTTGCCCAGCACCTCGCTGGTGCTGACGCCAAACACGATGAGGCGGCCGGGCCGAAGGTTTCCCGCCGGTACCAGTTCATCCAGCACCGATTCGATCTGCCAGGCCCACACTTCCGGACTGGACGCGTCCATGCCCTTCCCTCCTTCGTATCGCGGATATGCGCTTCACAACCCGACGTTCCGAGGGACGGGAATCGGCTTTGCGGTTTCGGGATGTTCCCCCGGACGGCGGAACCGGACGGTCCTTGCGCCTTACGCCCGTTCCTGTCCCGTACGCCCGGTCTCCAGCCGGCGCACCTTTTCGATCCGGTTTTGGTGACGCTCATCCCCGGGAAATTCCGTCTCCGTCCAGACGCGGACGATTTCCACGGCCAGTCCGGGGCCGATCACGCGGCCGCCCATCGCCAGGACGTTGGAGTCGTTGTGTTCGCGGGTCGCTTTGGCGGAAAAGACGTCGTGCACCAGCGCGCAGCGGATGCCCGGGATCTTGTTGGCCGCGATGGACATGCCGATGCCCGTGCCGCAGATCAGAATGCCGCGGTCCGCTTCTCCCTTGACCACCATGTCGCACACCGGAACGGCGTAATCCGGATAGTCGACGGAACTTTCGCTGCTGCAGCCGACATCGACGACCTCATGGCCTCTCTCCCGCAGGAAACGGACGATCTCCTCCTTGAGGCGAAATCCGCCGTGGTCGGCGCCAATGGCGATTTTCACGAGCAACCCTCCCTTTGGCTATTCGTATTATACCGAAAAACAACAAAAGAGCAGCACGTGCGGTCAGCACGCCGCTCTTTGCCCAGGCGACCGGCAATCCGTTTCCGATGCTCCACCGTGGTCAATTCCACCTTAACGTCGCCAGTCACATCGGAAACCTGAAATTTTCGTTTCCATGATAACAAAAAAGTGCCGAACAAATCAATCGGAGGATGTCCTCCCCGCCTGTTTCCCCTGTTTGCCCGCCTCCATCACGATATAACGGTCGCACACCGCCTCCACGTCGTCCCGGTCGTGGGTCACAAACAGGCAGGTCATCCCCGTCTGCCGCAGAATGGCCGCCAGCTCGTCGCGGATGGACACCCGCAGATCGGCGTCCAGGTTGCTGAACGGCTCGTCCATGAGCAGCACATCGGGATTCGGGGCGAGCGCCCGCGCCAGGGCCGCCCGTTGCTGCTGGCCGCCGCTCAGCTCGTGGGGGTAGCGCTTCTCAAGCCCCGCCATCCGCACCAGTTCCAGCGCCTCCCGCACCCGCTCCCGCCGTTCTCTCCGCGGCAGCCGGTGCAGGCCGAAGCCGACGTTCTGCTCCACCGTCAGGTGCGGAAACAGCGCGTAGTCCTGAAACACCATGCCCACGCCCCGTTTTTCGGGAGGCACGAACGTGACGTCGTCCACCACCCGTTTGCCGGCGATGTCGATGGCCCCCGCGGCGGGAACTTCCAGGCCCGCGATCAGGCGGAGGAGGGTGCTTTTGCCGCTGCCGCTCGGTCCGAGGACGCCGAGGATCTCCCCTTTTTCCACGGACAGCGAAAACCCCTCGATGACCGGCGGCTGCCGGCGGTCATAGGCAAAGGTCAGGTCGCGGATCTCGACGAAGCTCACCGCTGCATCCTCCTTTCGGCCATGTGCAGGATGGCCACCGACAAAAGGCTCACGGCGATGACCAGAAGGGACGGCAGGGCCGCCTGGATGATCTGCTCATCCTTGGCGTACCGGTAGGTCTGGGTGGCCAGCGTCTCGAAATTGAACGGCCTGAGCAGGAGCGCCAGCGGCAGCTCCTTGCAAATCTCCACAAAGGTCAGCAAAAAGCCTACGGCAATCGATCCCCGCAAGAGCGGCATTTCCACCCGGAAAGACGTCCGCGTCCGGCCGTGCCCGAGCAGGCGCGCCGATTCCGTGAACCGGGAGCCGATGCTCTCGTACCCGGCCTCCACGGCGTTGTAGCCCGTCGCGGTAAAACGGATGACATACCCGAACACCAGCATCGCCACCGACGTGCTGAGCAGAAGGGGCCGGCCGCCCCACCCCGCCGCGGCATAGAACGGCGCGAGCAGCCGGTCCAGTTCGATGAAAACCGCCAAAATGCCGATGGCGATCACCGCCCCCGGCATGGCGTAGCCCGCCGTCACCCATCTCGCCAGCAGCTGGTTCAGGGCGGTCTTCCGGCGGCACACATTGGCCACCACCAGGGAGATGGCCGTGACGGCGAACGCGGCCACCGCGGCGATGGCCACCGTATTCAGCGTCCACCGCCAGAACTGGGGCTTCCAGACATCCCCAAACGCCAGAGAAGCCCAGGCGATCAGCTGCAGCACCGGGATCAGGAAACCGAGGGCGAACACAAGAAAACAAAACGCGAAAGCCAGCGCGGCGGCGGGGCCCCGCAGCCGGACGGACGCCATCGGCCTGGGCCGGCCGGAAACGTGATACAGCCGGCCTCGCCTGAGCCACCGCTCCAGGAAAAACAGCCCCACCACCGCCGCCATCAGCCAGGACGCCAGCCGCATCGCCGACTCCACGTCGTACATGCCGAACCACGTCTGGAAAATGCCCGTCGTCAGGGTTCGCACGCCGAAATAGCTGGTGACGCCGTAATCCCCGAGCACTTCATACACCACCAGCGCGACGCCGCCGGCGACGGCGGGCCGGGCCATGGGAAGCGCCACGCGGAAAAACACCGTGAGCGGCCGCGCTCCCAGCAGCCTCGCATTCTCCACCCAGGACGCGCACTGGCGCTCCATGAAGGACCGGGCGATCAGATACACGTACGGATACAGAAAGAGCACGAAGGAAAACAGCGCCCCCCGCACCGAGCCGAACGCCAACCACTTCTGCGGCACTTCCACTCCGAGGCCGCGCAGGGTTTTCTGCACCACGCCGGTATAGCTCAGCATGTTGCTGTATGTATACGCGGCGATGTAAGGCGGGATGGCAAGGGGGAGCAGCAGCGCCCAACGGAAAAAGCGCCGGAGCGGGAAATCGTGCGCCGCCACCAGCCAGGCCAGCGGCACGCCCAGGAGGACGGTCAGGAGGCCGGTCAGCACGGTAAGCCGCACCGTTCCCGCCACGTAATCCCTGAGCAGGTATGCGCGAATCTGCAGCCACTGTTCGTTCGGCTCCGCAAACCAGGCCGAAAAAATGAACAAAAAGGGCAGCAGCAAAACCGCCGCCCATCCGAGGCCGGCCAGCCGCCAGCCGTCCAATTCCCTTCGCATCAGGCGCACGAAGCGCGCAAACGCCATGATCACTTCCAGCCCGCTTTGTTGAAAATTTCAATCGCTTTCGCATTATGCACGTGGAGCAAATCGAAGTCAAGCTCCTGTTCCTTGAACTCGCCCCACGCCCTGATGTATTCCGCCCGCTCGGCCGCGGGGTTGACCGGAAACTCGAAGTTGGAATTGGTCAGCGTCTCCTGCGCTTCCTTGCCGGTCAGAAACTCGATCAGTTTGACGGCGTTGTCCTTGTGCTTGCCGTGCTTGACGAAACCGATGCCGCTGATGTTGATGTGCGTGCCGTCGGTTTCCTGGTTCGGGAAGATGATCCCGACCCGCTCGGCCACCTTCACTTCCTCCGGATCCTTGGAGTGCGCGAGAAGGCCGATGTAATAGGTATTCATGATCGCCACGTCGCCGATGCCGGCCACGATGGCCTTGGCCTGGTCCCGGTCGCCCCCCTGCGGGTCCCGCGCGAAGTTGGCGACGACCCCCTTCGCCCATTCTTCCGAGGCTTCCTCGCCCTTCAGGGCGATGAAGGAAGCGAGCAGCGACACGTTGTACAGGCTGGAGGAAGAACGCGCCAGGACTTTGCCTTTCCATTTCGGATCGGCCAGGTCCTCATAGGCGGAAAGCTGCGACGGGTCCACCCGGTCCTTGGAATACACGATCACCCGGGCGCGCGTCGAAACGCCGATCCAGTGATTGTCCTTGTCGCGGTATCTGGCGGGCACGTTTTCTTCGATGACCGGCGAGGTGACGGGCTCGAGCACGCCGCTTTCCTTCGCGTAGGCGAGCACGCCCCCGTCCACCGTGAAGAACAGGTCCGCCTCGGTGCTCGCGCCTTCGCGTTTCAGGCGTTCGATCAGCTCCTCGGCTTCGCCCTTCACCACGTTGACCTTGATGCCGGTGGCGTCGGTGAACTGCTGGAACAGCACGTCGTCCACTTCATAGTGTCTGGCCGAATAGATGTTGACCACCGGTTCGCCCTGTTGGCCGCCCGACCGGTTCTCCTCTTGGCCGCCCGTCTGGGCGCCGCCGGCGTCCGCGCTTGGTCCGCCCGCGGAGACGCTTCCGCTTCCCCCGTTGTTCGCGCCGCTCCCGCAAGCCGCAAGGAGGCCGGCCAACAGAAACCCGGCCAGGATCGCCATCAACGCTTTGCGTGGTTTCATCTCCATCCTCCTATGATAATGAGAATTATTATCAAATAGGCACGCGGTTTCATTTTATTCACCCGCCCCCGGGATGTCAAGGAATTTTTTTGTGGTGTGTCGTTGTTCTGTGATATTGTCAGGGTGTAACTGATCCGAGAAAATGTCAGTATGAGTAAGGAGCAGATAACCTTGACGAAGAGCGAACTGAAACGTGCTATGGTTGTCGAGAAGTGGATGGAGGGCCGTCTCACGGAACAGGATGTTGCGCGCACGCTCGGCATCAGCATCCGGCAAGCGTATCGGCTCAAGGCCAAATATCGTCACGGAGGTGCAAAGGCCATCGCTCATGGGAATCGGGGCCGAAAGCCCGTTCACACCTTGGCCGACTCGCTCAAACAACGCGTGATGTCCCTGTACCGGGATCGCTACTTCGGAAGCAATTCCACCCACTTTGCCGAGCTTTTGGCCGAACACGAGGACATCCATTTAAGCGTCTCTTCGGTCCGCCGCATTCTGCTGGAAGGCCGCCTTCGTCCCGCACGCTTGCGCCGTCGTCCAAAGGCTCACCGATCGCGGCCCCGTAAACCTCAAGCGGGCATGCTGTGGCGGATCCTGC
>LZRV01000098.1 GCA_002159065.1 Paenibacillaceae bacterium ZCTH02-B3
ATCGAAGCGAGGTGATTCACCTGACGGGAGACAGCTACCGGCTCAAGCACCGCCAAACCATATTTGGAAATTTCTAGTTGTTGAAAATAAATTCGCGAAATTTGTTCAAAGGTACTTGACGGTTACAAGCCCCTGCAGCGCCTTGGCGAGCTTGATTTTCTCGAGGTATTCCAGAAAGATTTTGGCGCCTCCGAAACTGGTCGCATGTCGCAGGGAAAATTCTGTCTTGATTTTGCTGACGGGTGTGGTAGACTTCACCTTAAAGGTGCTCCTTTCTTTGGCTGGTTTTTTTCGTCAAACACCATTCTACCAAAGAACAGGAGCCCTTTTCACGTTTTTAAACAGGTGTACTTTCGAAATTCAGGTTCATTTTGATACCCTACTGGTTGGAAAGGTCATGGCGTATGTGAGCCGAAACCACGATTTGGCGGGAAAAACAGAAGTGTCCATCAAAGAACTTATCAGGTACCCGCTGGTGTTGTTCAACCAGAGTTTCAGAATGCACGCTTTTATCTACAATTTGTTGAGCAAGGCGGGAGAGCCGAGGGTTCTGATGACGGTCGGCAATCCGGAGTCGTTGAAAAGGGTGGTGGCCGAAGGATTGGCCATTGGGTTTTATCCCAATATTGTTCTTAAGTTTGATCCGTTCGTGCAAAACGGCGACATTGTTGCATTGGACATCATGGAGATGCACAAACTTACCGAGTTCGGAATTCTGTACAAGAAAGATTCGCGCCTTTCCCTGGCCAGCAGGGAATTTATCAACGAATTGAAGATTCAGGCTGTGAAAATGCAGCAGGCGTTCCATCTGCAGAGCTGAATCCGGCGGGGGGCAAAAGAATGGGTCGGGAGAAAAGCGCATGGGTTTTCTCCCGACCATTGGATGTCTATTCAGCCCGCCATTTGCAACTTGCGCTGCAGTTCCCGCGCCTTGAGGTCGAACCGGTCGGCGTTCATTACCTTCACCCAGGCCTTGACGAAGTCGCGGACGAACTTCTCCTTGTTATCGTCCTGGGCGTACACTTCGGCCAGGGCGCGCAGCTCGGAGTTGGCGCCGAAGATGAGGTCCACCCGGGTGGCGGTGTACACCAGCTCGCCGGTCTTGCGGTCGCGGCCTTCGTAGATGCCGCCTTCCGCCGGCGACCACTTTAGCCGCATATCCAGCAGGTTCACGAAAAAGTCGTTGGTGAGCACGCCCACGCGGTCGGTGAACACGCCGTGCTTCGTACCCTTGTAGTTGGCGCCCAGCACCCGCAGCCCGCCGACCAGCACCGTCATTTCCGGAGCGGTGAGGCCGAGCAGGTGCGCCTTGTCCACGAGCAGCTCTTCCGGGCTGACGCCGGACTCGCCCTTCTGATAGTTGCGGAAGCCGTCGGCGAACGGCTCAAGCACCGCGAAGCTTTCCGCGTCGGTCTGCTCCGCCGAGGCGTCGCCGCGCCCGGGCGAGAACGGCACGGTGACGTCGAAGCCGGCGTCGCGGGCCGCCTTCTCCACCGCCGCGCTGCCGCCGAGGACGATCAGGTCGGCCAGGCTGATCTCGAACGGCAGGTCCAGCTTGATGTCTTCCAGGACTTTAAGCACCTTGGCGAGCTCTTCCGGCTCGTTGACTTCCCAATCCTTCTGCGGAGCCAGCCGGATGCGGGCGCCGTTGGCGCCGCCGCGGTGGTCCGAGCAGCGGTAGGTGCTGGCGGAAGCCCAGGCCGTCTTGACCAGCTGGCTGACGGTGAGGCCCGAGTTCAGGATGCGCTTCTTCGCCTCCGCGATTTGCGCTTCGGTCAGGTCGTAGTTGCCCGGCGGCACGGGGTCCTGCCAGATGAAGTCCTCTTCCGGCACTTCCGGACCGAGGTATCTCGACTTCGGCCCCATGTCGCGGTGCAGCAGCTTGAACCACGCGCGGGCGAAGGCCTGTTCGAATTCTTTCGGGTTCTGCCAGAAGCGGCGGGCAATTTTCTCGTAGACCGGGTCGAAACGCAGCGCCAGGTCGGTGGTAAGCATGATGGTCGGGACTTTCTTGCTTGCGTCCTCCACGTCCGGCGCCATGTGTTCTTCCTTGGGATCCACCGCCATCCATTGCCAGGCTCCCGCGGGGCTCTTGGTCAGCCACCAGTCGTAGCCGAACAGCATGTCGAAGTAGGACATGTCCCACTTCGTCGGCGTGGGCGTCCAGGCGCCTTCCAGGCCGCTGCCGATGGTGTCGCGGCCGTGGCCCTTCCCGTAGGTGCTGAGCCAGCCCAGCCCTTGCGCTTCAATGGGCGCGGCTTCCGGCTCGGGGCCGACGTGGGTGGCCGGTCCGGCGCCGTGGGCCTTGCCGAAGGTGTGGCCGCCCGCGATCAGGGCCACCGTTTCCTCGTCGTTCATGCCCATCCGGGAGAAGGTGACGCGGATGTCGTGGGCCGCCTTGACCGGGTCGGGCTTGCCGTCCGGACCTTCCGGATTCACATAGATAAGTCCCATTTCCGTGGCGGCGAGGGGATTCTCCAGCTCCCGTTCGCCCGAATGGCGCGTGCTGGTGAGCCAATCCTTCTCGGATCCCCAGTAGACGTCCTCTTCCGGATGCCAGATGTCTTCCCGGCCGCCGCCGAAGCCGATGACGGGGCCGCCCATGGATTCGATGGCGACGTTGCCGGCGAGCACCAGCAGGTCCGCCCAGGAGATCTTGTTGCCGTATTTCTTCTTGATCGGCCACAACAGCCGGCGCGCCTTGTCCAGGTTGACGTTGTCCGGCCAGCTGTTCAGCGGGGCGAAACGCTGGTTGCCCGTGCCGCCGCCGCCCCGGCCGTCGCCGACGCGGTAGGTGCCCGCGGCATGCCAGGACATGCGGATGAAGAGCGGGCCGTAATGGCCGTAGTCGGCGGGCCACCAATCCTGGCTTTCCGTCATGAGCTTCTTGAGGTCTTCCTTGAGGGCGAAGTAATCCAGCTTGCTGAATTCCACGGCGTAGTCGAAATCGGGGTCCATGGGGTTGGACTTGCGGTCATGCTGGCGGAGAATGCCCAGATTCAGCGCATTCGGCCACCAGTCCTGGTTCTGCCTGCCCCTGGCGTTCATGCTCGTGATGCTGCCGTGGTAGGGGCATTGGCCTTGGCTGCTCGCGGTTTCGCTCATGGGTTTTTCTCCTTTCATTAGCAAAGTGATCATTAAAATACGATTATGTTTCTTTTATTATAATTATTCTAAACACATAATTATTATAGAGTATAAAAGCGAAAATAGGAAGCACCAGAAACAGGGATTTTGATGAAAAAATAAACCGGAAATGGAGGAATCAATCTATTGGCTATTGCTCGCAAGGAAGGGAGGCAACCGACTGTCGCCCGCGGAAGCGATTCGTGCCGCGGACTGAACCTCGGGCGGGGATGAAATCGGCCGGCCGGCGATGGAGGGGAGAGGCCGGCGATGGTGATGGAGGACGCAGAAGCGGATCAGGTGCCGTCCCGGCAAGGAGTGGTTTTTGGTCGCCGGGATGGGACCGCGGGTGCGGCGTCTCAATCCTTCTCCGCCCCGGGACCGCCGTCCGCCTCCGCGGCCGCTTCTCCGGTCACGGGTTCGGCCGCCCCGTCGGACGCGTCGCCGGACGACGCGTCGCCGGACGTTTCGCCGTCCGCCTTCCCGGCCGCTTTGGCGGCCTTTCGCTTCGCTCGCTCCAGGTCCTCCTGGAGGTCGTCCTGCACGCTGATCGCCGCCAGCGGTACGCCGGACCGATGGGCGGAACGAATGATCATGTGGCCCGCCACCGGAGCGGTCAGGAAGACGAAGAAGATCCCGAGCAAGAGGCGGATGCTGACGATGTTGTGGACAAACCAGAAATAGATGAAGGCGCCGAGCAGAATCGCCAGGATGCCCAGCGTCGCGGTCTTGGTCGTGGCGTGGGCCCGATTGTAGACGTCGGGCAGCCGGATCACCCCGATGGACGCGATGAACGTGATGGCGGTGCCGATGATGACCAGCGCCAGGGATATCCATTCAGCGATCGCGTTTGCGCTCAATGACGTAACCCCTTTCGATGAACCGGCACAGGGAGATGGTGCTGAGGAACGCCAGGATGCCGATGAGCAGGATGGATTCCACGTAAGCCCTTGTGTTCGTCAGCATGGACAGGATGGCGATGATGCCGATGATGATGTAACTGATGGAGTCGATGAGCAGCACGCGGTCGGACAGGGACGAAGACCGCAGGAACATGCGGACCAGGGCGATGACCAAAGACAGCGTCAGGACCGACATGCAGATGACGAGGATGGTCTGGAACATCATTTGGTTACCTCCGCAATCGCCTTTTCGAACGTCCGCTTCGATTTCATGATGCTGCGCTTGAACTCCCGGGCGTCCATTGCATGGATGTACATCGTCCCGTCCTCCGGCGCCACCTCCATGACCACGGATCCCGGCGTCAGCGTGATGAGCGTGGACAGCAGGGCGATCTCCCACTCGTTGGTGAGCGAGGTTCGCACCTTGAAAATGCCGGGCCGGATGTCGAGCCGGGGCCTGAGCACCTGGCGGATGACGACAAACGTGGAGATCACGAGCTCGACGATGAACAGCCAGAGGAGCTTCAGAATTGCCCATGTCCGCTTCGCGTAAAACGGTGTGGGGAAAAATCTGCGCATCGCGAAGATGAACAGAAAACCGATCAGGTATCCGACCATGAACGTACCCAGGTTCCAATGGTCGTGCAGCAGCATCCAGACAAACGCGATCAGCAGATTGAGCAGGATCTGAAAGGTCAAGTTCCTCACACCCTTCCGGAAGCTTCCCTGGCGTCAGGGTGCCGCCAGAACCGCGTCGATGTACTGTACCGGATTGACCATCGTTTCCGCGGCGATGTCGACGTAGGCGAGCACCCAGTCCGCCCCCAGCCCGAGGCCGATGACAAGCGCGGCCAGAATGGATCCGGGAAGCAGCGCCCCCTTGCCCGTCGCGTGGGCTTCGTCTTCGCTGAGCAGGGTTTCCCCCCAGAAGCTCTGCATGAACACCTTCATCACCGAATAGAGCACGAGCAGGCTGGACAAGAGTCCGACGGCGGCGAGCAGGACATGGCCGCTCTCGATGCCGCTGCCCAGAATCATCGCCTTGCCGACGAAACCGCTGAGCGGCGGAATGCCGGCAAGGGCCAGGGCGGCCACGAAGAACAGCCAGCCAAGCATCGGGCGGTAGCGGATGAGCCCGTTGATCTCGCGCAGGCGGTCGGTGCCGGCGATGCTGATGATGGCGCCGCCCAGGATGAAGATGAGCGCCTTCGCGACCATGTCGTGCAGCAGGTAATACAGGGCGCCGGACAGGGAATCCCGGCTCGCCACGCCGACGGCGAACACGATGAAGCCGACGGACACGATGACGTTGTAGGCGAGAATCTTGCGGATGCTCCAATACGCGACGGCGCCCATCGCCCCGAAGATCATCGTGAGCGCGCCCATCGCCAGCATGACCGTGTGGGTGATCCGCGGCTCGTGATAGAAAATGAGGGTGAAGGTGCGCATAATGGCGTAGATGCCCACCTTCGTGAGCAGCGCCGCGAAAATCGCCGCGACGGCCGGCGGCGGGGCGCTGTAGGAATCCGGCAGCCAAACGTAAAGGAACAGCGCCGCCTTGATGCCGAACACGATCAGAAACAGGAGGCTGACGACCGTCAGGAGCCCGCCCTGGCCGGCGGCCGCCACCCGTTCGGAAAGGTGCGCCATGTTGAGCGCGCCGGTGACGCCGTACAGGTACCCGATGGCGATGACGAACAGCGTGGAGGCCACCATGTTGATCAGCACGTATTTCAGCGATTCGCGCAGCTGGACCCGCATGCCGCCCAGGGCCAGCAGGACATAGGACGCGATGAGCGTCACCTCGAAGAACACGAACAGGTTGAAAATGTCGCCGGTAAGAAACGACCCGTTCACGCCGCAAAGCAGGAACTGCATGAGCGGGTAGATGTAATGCGACTCGTGCTCCTCGCCGATCGAATCGAAGGTATAGAGCAGACAAGCCAGCGCGACGATCTGCGCGGTGAACACCAGCAGCGCCGACAGCATGTCAGCCACCAGCGTGATGCCGTACGGCGCCGGCCAGCCGCCCACTTGCAGCGTCTGGATGCCTTCCCGGGCGACGAGGTCCACCAGGCGGCCCGCCACGGCCGCCGCCGCGCCCGTCGCCAGGATGCCGGTCACGCGCTGCAGCCTGCGGTATTCCCGCAGGAAGATCATGACGGCTCCGGCGAGAAGCGGAATGACGATCGGAAGCACGACCAGATTGTTATTCATCCTCGTATCCTTTCAACTGCTGCATGTCTTCGAACCGGATCCGGACATACGCCCGGTATCCGAGCACCAGCACGAAAGCGGTGAGCGCGAACGAAATGACAATGGAGGTCAGGATAAGGGCCTGCGGAATCGGATCGGTATACTTCGTCGCCGCTTCGTCCAGAAGCGGCGGAGCTCCCTTCTTCAGGCCGCCGACCGCCATCAGTGTGAGATGGGCGGCGTGGGTGAGCAAGGCCGTGCCCAGGATGATCCGCAGGAGCTGTTTGCTGAGCAGCATATAGACGCCGATCGTGACCAGAATGCCGGCGATCACGATGATGAAAGCTTCCATGGGTTACTCGTCCTCGCTTATGGCCGAAATGATGGTCATCGTCGTGCCGATGACGGTGAAGAAGACCCCGACGTCGAACAGGATTGCCGAAGCCAGCTCCATGTCTCCGATCAGCGGAAGTTCGACGTGGGAGAACACCTGGTCCAGGAACGGGGAGCCGGCCAGCATCGCCGCGCAACCCGTCAGGACGGCGATGAGAATGCCGAAGGCGCCGAGCCGGCGGAAATGGACCGGCAGGACGTCGCGCACCGTCCGGGAATCGTAGGCGAGCATCAGCAGGATGATCGCCGACGCGGTGACCAGGCCGCCGACGAAGCCGCCTCCGGGGTTGTGGTGTCCGGAAAACAGCACCTGCAGCGCAAAAGTGAGGATGATGAACACGATCACCTTGGTCGCGGTCTGCAGGATGACGTTCGTGAACCTCAACCGTCCTTCCTCCCTTCCCTGCCGAACCGGATCAGCGAGTAGACGCCCAGGCCGGCCATGAACAGCACGACGATTTCCAGCATCGTATCGAATCCGCGGAAATCCACCAGGATGGCGTTCACGATGTTGCGCGCGCCCGCCAGTTCATCGGAATTTTCGAAGAAACGGGCGATCGATTCGAAAGGCCGGGGGGCGATGGCCGCGAGGCCGATCAGCGTCACGACCGCCCCGGTTCCGACGGAGACGAGGAGCCGGGTGACGCGGAAGGGCATCCGGACGTCCTCATCCTTCAGCTTCGGCCAGAAGACGAAGCACAAGAGGAACAGGGCGGTGGAGATCGTCTCCACCACGAATTGCGTCAGGGCCAGGTCGGGCGCGCGGAAAATGATGAAGAGCAAGGCCACCAGGTACCCGATGGCGCTCAGGGCGATGATGGACGCGATCCGCGAGCGGGTGAACAGCATATAGACGGCGGAAGCGACGATCGAGATTCCCAGGGCGTATTCGTAAAGTTCGACCGGAGCGTTGTCCGAGAAATCGAATTGCCACGCCTCAAGCGCGAGCAGCGCTCCGCCGGCGAGCAGGATCAGAAAGCCGAAGATGTATGCGTAGTAGTGTCCGGTGAATCCGGTCATGTAGAAACGCGTGAATTTCAGGGAGATCCGCTCCATGCCGGCGAGCGTCCGGTCGAAAAGCCGGTTCAGCGTCCATCTCCAAGGGACGAAATCCCGGACCCGCTCCAGCCAATGCCGGCGGCGGTACAGGTACGCCCCGGCGAGGACGACGCCCGCCGTCATCCCGACTTCGGTGGTAAGGCCGTGCCATGGCGCGAGGTGGACGTGGAACCCGTCCGCCGCTTCCGCCGCCTGCGGAAGGATCGCCCGCATGGACGGCTTCAGGATCGTTCCGGACAGGACGTTCGGGGCGAAAAACAACAGGACGACCGCCGCGGCGAGAACGGACGGCGAAATCAGCATCCCGAAGGCCGCCTCGTGCGGCGGCTTGTCCGGCAGCTCTTCCGGCTTGGGGCCGGTGAACACCCGGAAGACGAGAATCATGCAGTAGACGAAAGTCAGCACGCTGGCGAGCCAGGCGACGGCGGGAAGCAGCAGCGTCCACCCTTCCAGCGTCCGGTAGGCGTCCAGCATGCCGGTGAAGAACATTTCCTTGCTGATGAACCCGCCGAACGGCGGCAGGCCCGCCATGGAGAAGGCGCCGATCACGGTCAGGGTGAAAGAAACCGGCATCACGGCCGCAAGCCCGCCGAGCCTCCGGATGTCGCGGGTGCCGAGCTCGTGGTCCAGGATGCCGATGACCATGAACAGGCAGCCTTTGAAGATGGAGTGGTTGACGAGATGGAACAGGGCGGCGGCGACGGCTCCCGAAAGGAGAACCGCCTGTCCGTTCGCCGCGTCCGGCGCCAGGGCCATCGAACCGACGCCGAGCAGACTCATGATCAGCCCGAGCTGGCTGACCGTGGAGAAGGCCAGCATGGCCTTCAGGTCCACCTGGCGGATGGCCGTGAACGATCCCCAAAGCAGCGTCAGGAGGCCGACGATCGCGATGCTCCAGGACCATTCCGGATGTCCGCCGAAAATGGGCGTCAGACGGGCAACCAGGTAGATGCCGGCCTTGACCATGGTGGCCGAATGCAGATAGGCGCTGATCGGGGTCGGCGCTTCCATCGCGTCCGGCAGCCAGATGTGGAAGGGAAACTGGGCCGATTTCGCGAACGCGCCCAGCAGGATGAGCGCCATGGCCGGCACGAACAGGGGATGTTCCGCCAGCGTATCGGCCAGGGCGATCGTCCCGCGGATGCTGTATGTTCCCGTGGCCGCCCGAAGCATCAGCATGCCGAGCAGCATCGCGAAGCCGCCGGTCATCGTGATGAGCAGGGACTTGAGGGCGCCGTAACGGGAATTTCGCCGCTGGTACCAGTAGGCGATGAGCAGGAACGACGAAATGCTGGTCAGTTCCCAGAACGTGTAGAGCACCAGCATGTGGTCCGACAGGACGGCCCCGAGCATGGAGCCCATGAAGAGCAGGAGATAGACGTAGAAATTGTGCAGGGCTTCCCGCTCTTTGGACAGATAGAAGATGGAATACAGGACCACCAGGCATCCCATGCCGGTGATGAGCAGCGCAAACAGAAGGGACAGGCTGTCCAGCACGATCGCGAATTCGATGTCCAGCCGGGGAATCCATGCCGCCGACTGCACGACGATGTCTTCCGGTCCGTCTATGGGATAAAATCGGATAAAAAATCCGAACAATAAAACGGGGACGGCCAGCACGAACCAGCCGGTATGGATGCGGCGCAGGACTTTGAACAGGATCGGAACGATCAGCGCAGAGACAAACGGGAAGAAAACGGCCAGAACGATCGGCGACACCTTGCACCCCCCTGAGCGACGTGCTATTCTATATGAAGCGTTTCAGATCGGAAAACGCACGGACCCGTTGACAACCCACAGTGGTAATTGTACCTTATATTTAATTTCCGTATCAACGAGAACCCCCGTCTCAGTGTCGCCGGGCAATGAGGTGAACCGATAAATTGAAAAGCACGAAGATGGATGAACGCATCCTCGTATGCGTTTATTACGGGCCGAACGGGGAGCGCCTGATCGCCAGGGGCTGCAAGCTCGCCGACATGCTGGAGTGCCCGTTGTACATCCTGACCATCGACCCGAATCCGAAGGACGAATGGGACATCGAGAAAATCCACTACGTCACCCGCTGGAAGCAGCTGGCGGAGGAACACGGCGCCGAATTCATCATCAAGTACAACGAGAAGCGCCCCGTGGCCAAGGTCATCGGCGAAGTCGTCCGCCAGAAGGGCATCACCCAGGTGATCATCGGCCAGACGGCGAAGAGCCGTTGGGAGGAGATCACCAAGGGATCGTTCATCAACACCCTGCTGAACGAAATTCCGTATGTCGATCTGCACATCGTGTCGATTTCCCGGGAATTGAAGAACCGGGAAGGGTTCTACGAAAAGGGCATTCGCGCCTACATCGTGCGGGACGGCAAAGGGTACAAACTGTGCTTCAACCACACGCAAAACGACGTGGACCGGTATGCCGGCATCTTCTACAAGGAAGTCGGCACGGATTTCAACAACGGCATCTTCAAGTTCATCAAGGGCGACCGGGAAATCGAAGTCCACGTCGTCGACGACTATGTGAAGGAGAACATCGACGAATTGTGAACCGCATGGTGCCCGCGCATGGAAGCGGAACCCGGCGCCTCGCGCCGGGTTCCGTTTTTTAGTACGCCCAGCATGGGCGTCATCTCTACGGTGAAAGTCCGGAATGGGGGCTGGCGAGCGCCTACCATTAGCCAAAGGCAAGGGTGCCTGCCGCGAGGCGGGATCTGAAGGAAGCCGGAGGCAAACGCACGGGCCAAGGTACACGAACTGGATTTGAGGCAGAGCCGGTCGGATGAGTTGCCCAAACACAACGAAATCCAAAGCCGCCAAGGGCTAATTCTGTAAACTCCGGTGGTCGCGGGCGGAAAGATGACGCTCTTATCTGGGGAGGCCTGCGGAATATGCGAAGTGACTTCGTAACCGCAGCCGGGAGGCTGCGCTGAATCCGCAGGAGTTAGCAGAGGCCATAGTACGGGAGTACGGGACGGAAGGAAACCGGAAGGGCCGAACCGAAGGGAGAGAAGAAACCGATGCGTTCGCGCGACAGGCAAAGACAGCCGAAAACCCCGCAAGGGGGCTGCCGGCGGGAGGCAGCGGTGAAGCCGCGAGGTACCGTCGGAGCGCCGAGTCTGTCGCCGGCACAAGTCGACCTTTCTTCTCGCGGAAGCCAAGACGACTTGCTGGAACGGATGCTGGAGGGAGGAAACCTTCGACTCGCCT
>LZRV01000099.1 GCA_002159065.1 Paenibacillaceae bacterium ZCTH02-B3
CGCTGCTGGCAGCAAATGCCCGAGGATTCGGCGATGCGCAGCCACAGCTCTTTCGGTTCCTTGCGGAGGTTGGCTTTAATGATGTAGTCCACTTGTTCACGGTGACATACGCGCAAATTGTCGAGGCTGTCGTTTCCCGCGTCCATGCGGACGAGAATCGGCAGATCCGTCACGCGCCGCGCATACGCGATGCTCCGGGTCAAAAAAGCAGCCGTCCCGTTCTGGACATGCGTGCTGCCTTCCCGCAGTTCGACGTTGACGCCGTAACCCTCCTGGCCCAGGTAAGCAAATATGGGCGCGTAGCCGTCGAAACCTTTGTAGGTGCGGCAGACACCTTCTTTTCGGGTGCCGGAATTGTCAAAGGGAGAAACGTCGATGTCCAGCGGTACAAAGACGACCGAACCGGCCTGAACACCGGTAAGCGGCGCCTGGACGCGGCGAATCAGATCGGCGGATTCCTCAAGAAGAATCTCGTTCCATCCCGCCGCTTCTGTCGCAGCACGATCCAGGCGTTGCCGAAGCGTCGGGCTGGAGGGCACTTTTTGCAGTTGCAAACAGATCGGAAATACATCGTCGTTCCGAAACGGCTCAATATGGTCAAAATCGCTCTTGCCTTGGCAGAGAAGCCCGATGTAACTTTTCATCACGTCGGCATGAGAATGATAGGGGTTCTCCATCTCCGAAAGGCGTGTATGGTTTAAACGCTGGGCTAATCTGGTATGTGCAAGCAATGCCCCTACGGTTGCAAGACCGGCATGAGTGGAAAGGATAAGCTCCTTGGAGCGGACGAACTTGATTTTCATATGACACCCCGCAGGTGAATGTTATCTTTTTTTGTCATTCGCCTTCGGAGGTGTATTTGCCTGCTTTTTCTCGCATTTTCATCAGTTGATGATCACGGATTCGGGAGTTTTACTTTCGAAATTCAGGTTAAAAATCCTTTTATTCAGCGCTTACAATTCGGAAAATGGAAGAACGCCTAAAAACGATGATATTGGATTTGAAAATCCGGCAGAATGAGAGAAGAACACACGATGTCACAAAACGAAGAATCATGAAAAGAGCGAATCACCTCACGCATCAACAAGTTCGATCGTTCGCTGTTTTGCTGCTGGCAACAGTACGGACCGCTGCAGTGGCGGCCGTTTTTATGTTTGGTTTGGCTTTGTTGCTGAATACGTTGCCATTCTGGAAATCGGCAACCAAATATGTAGTCCACATCGGCATAATTCTCACCATCTGGGTTTGCGCCAGGTTTCTCGACAAAATTACCCTTCGCGAACTCGGGCTGATTCCGGCGCCCCAAAAAGGATTCGCGCAGTTTCTCCTGGGCGGGGCGCTCGCCATGGCCGGCACGGCCCTGTTGGGAATCCTCATGGCGGTCACGGGAGAGCTCAGCACATCCCATTTCGCCGCGCTTCGTCCGGTTCCGGCGCAGATGCTCGGTACGATGCTATTTTGCATTTTGGTGGGATTTGCCGAGGAACTTCTGTTCAGGGGATATCTCATTGCGCTCTGGCGCAAGCACGGCCGGTTATACGCGGGCGTCGTCGTCTCCGCAATCATTTTTTCCGCGATGCATTTCCTGAACCCTTCTTATAATGCGGCGGCATTCGCTGCGGCTTTCCTGTTCGGCCTCCTGTACGCATACATGGTTCTCATGTCCGGAAACCTGTGGATGCCGATCGGCCACCATATCTTCTGGAACTTCTGCCAAATGTCATTCCTGCCGGAGCAAGGCGGAGAGCTTGCGGCGCTCATCGTGATGGGCGCCAGTTTCCTGATCCTTCACGTTTATTTTCGGCTGTCAGGGACCGGCAGGGTGGCAGGTTAAGAGACTTGTTATCACAATGGTTTGGGCTGCCCCGAGACGGGCGGCCTTTTCAATTCGTTTTTGGGTTTTGCGCATATGGCAAACTCGTCAACACCGGCAACTGCAAGGAAATCACGATAGTCATCACGAAAACATTATCCACATTGGGAAGCATGTTGCTCAGGATCATGAACAGACTGAAGGCGAGAAGGATGGAAAGCGCGATCGCGCTGAAGAGCCCCGTCACCACTGCGCCCGCGCCGTCCGCAGGTTAAAAAATCGAAAAAAAGTTTTCGTTTTTGAAAAGACGCCGGAATGCGGTCCATTTATGATGAAAGTAGCCGTAAGATCATCAATGAACGCCCATAAACCAAACGGGGGAAAGGGATGAGAGCGGTGAGAAGATCGCTGCTCATCGGCGTGTACGGGCTGTCGATTCTTCTTTTCCTGCTGTTTTTCTGGTACTACGGGTTGAGGGGGCAAAACCGGGACCTGGAGGAAGGCCCGGTCGCACTGGCGGGGGACATCCAGGAAGTTTACGTCATGGTCATGTTCCAGTCCGAACTCGACTACTGGCGCGGCATCATGAAAGGGTTCGAGGACGCGGCGATGAACCTGAACGTGTCCGTGGAGTTTCGCGGGGCGACCCAGTACGACGCCCATGAGGAAGTGGTCGTGCTGGAGCAGGTGATCGCCAAGAAGCCCGCCGGCATCGCCGTCACCGCGATCAATCCGGAAGCGCTGAACGCCTCCATCGACAAGGCCGTCCAGGAAGGCATCCCGATCGTGCTCTTCGACTCGGGCGCCCCCGCGAGCAAGGCGTACGCCTTTTACGGCACGGACAATTACAAGGCGGGCACCGTGGCGGCCCGGGAGATGGCGCGGCTCCTCGGCGGCAAGGGAGAGGTGGCCGTCATCACCCAGCCGACCCAGCTCAACCACCAGGAGCGCACCGAAGGATTCCGCGACACCATCGCCCGCGAGTTTCCGGACATCCGCGTGCTGGAAGTGGCCGACGGCAAAGGAGAAATCATGGGCTCGCGGGACGCGGCGCGGGAGATATTGCTGAAGTATCCGGATGTGGACGGGCTGTTCGCCACCCAGGCCAACGGCGGCGTCGGCATTGGAATGGCGGTCAAGGAATTGGGGCTTGTGGGGCAAAAGGTGATCATCGGATTCGACATCGACAAGGGAACGCTGGATCTGGTCAAAGAGGGGACGATCAACGCGACGCTGGCCCAGGGCACATGGAACATGGGGTACTGGTCGCTCATGGGGCTGTTCCACCTGCGCCACGGCCTGGTCGAGACCGGGGAGGGCGGCTCGAACACCGGCCATCCGCTTCCGCCCTTCGTCGATACGGGCATCACGATCGTCACGCAGCAGAACGTCGATCAGTTCTACGCCAAGTGAGAGGTAGCGCATCTTGGACCTGAAAGCGGTTACCACCCGATCCAAAACGAGGGACATGCCGGTGATCCGGATCTGCGGAAAGCTCCTCGAGCGCCTGAAGTTCCGCAACCTGCCGATCCGTTACAAGCTGCTCGCCCTTTTTTTGCCCATCACGATCATCCCGTCCCTCATGCTCGGCATTCTTACCGACATCGTCGCCAACCGGGTCATCGAGCGCAACCTGTACGACAACACGCAGCAGGTAATCGCGCAGGTGAACCGGGCGCTGGAATTTTACGTCGGCAACGCGCAGAACACCACGTACCTGATTGCCTTCAACCCGCTGATCCAGAAGTTTTTCCGGGAAGGTCCCCTCGACCCTCAGGAGCGGCAGGAAGCGCTGCAGTTCCTGCGGGGTTTTCCCACGCTGCAGACCGAAATCGCCGGCATGATGGTGGTGAGCTCGAGGGGAGATTACCTCTCCAACGACATGTACGCCCGGCAGCCGGGGGATCTGACGCTGGAACGGTGGTACCAGGAGGCGGTGGCGGCCAAGGGCATTTTCCGCGTCATCGGCAGTCCGGAGCGGCGCAACGTCACCACGCACGTCAGCTACAAGGAAAGCGAAGTCGTATCCGTCGTGCGGGCCGTGCTCGATCCGGAGACGCAGAAGGTGCTCGGCGTCGTGCTTATCGACCTGAAGCTCCGGGTGGTCATGGAAACGGTGCGCAACGTCCACCTGGGCAAGACCGGCCTGCTCATGGTGCTGGGCCAGGAAGGCGAACCGGTCTACGTTCCTCCGCGGCTCGGCTTTACGACGATTCCCATGACCTGGTTCGGCGGCAAGACGGCGGGCCAGTTCGTGCGGGAGATCGACGACCGCAGATTGCAGTTCATTTTCCGCAAATCCCCCTTTACAAACTGGACCACCGTCGGCGTGTTTTCCACCGCGGAAGAAGCGCCGGAGATGCGGCAAATCCGGCTGTACATCGGCTCCTTCGTGTTCGTCGTCGTCCTCCTGGGCATCACCGCGTCGTTCGTGCTGGCCCATTCCATCTCCCGGCCGATCTACCGGCTGATGAGGTTCATGCAGCGGGCCGAATCCGGGGACCTGTCGACGCGCCAATGGAACGGCGACATGGATGAGATCGGCATGCTGGGGCGGAGCTACAACAGCATGCTGGCGAAGATCAACGATTTGATCCAGCTGACGGAGAAACAGGAGCGGCAAAAAAGGGAAGCGGAACTGCGCACGCTGCAGGCCCAGATCAAACCCCACTTCCTGTACAACACCCTGGATACGATCAGCTGGATGGCCCGCAAGCGCGGGGCGGAGGACGTGTCCGAAATGGTGGAGGCGCTGTCGCGGCTGTTCCGGATCGGCCTGAGCAAGGGCAACGAGTTCATCCCGCTGGCGGAAGAGTTCGATCACGTGCGGTACTACCTGCAAATCCAGAAGCAGCGGTATCAGAACAAACTGCAATATGAACTGCACCTGGATCCGGCCATCGCCCATCTGCCGGTGCTGAAGGTCATTTTGCAGCCGATCGTGGAAAACGCCATCTATCACGGAATCAAGGAGCGGCGCGGACCGGGCGCCATCGTCGTGCGGGGCGAGCGGGACGGGGACCGGATCCGCCTGACGGTGGAAGACGACGGCGTGGGCATGGACGAGGAGAAGCTGAACCGGCTGCGTCGCCGGCTGGAGCAAGCGTCGGCGGTGCGTCCGGCGGAATCGCCGGCGGCCGCGGGGCCCGACGCGACGGGGACCGGCTCTGCCGGAGCCCTCGATGGCTCCGGTGCCGCGAGTGTTGCCGATGCTTCCGGCGCCGCAGCTGTTGCAGGTGTTTCCGGTGCGGCAGTTGCCGGCACATCCGGTGTTGCCGGTTCTTCAGATGCAGCCGGCAATGCTTCCGGTGCGGCGGGTGCCGCCGGAATGGCCGGGTCCGCCGGTACAGCCGGCGCCGCCGGCAATGCCGGTGCTCCCGCCGCCGGCAACCCGGGGGCCGGCCGCGTCCACTCCGCCGGGGACACGGACGCCCGTTCCGGCTACGGCCTGGTCAATGTGCTGGCCCGCCTGAAGCTCACCTACGGGGCGGACAAATGCGACGTCACCGTGGACAGCGAACCGGGGCGGGGAACGAAGGTGACCCTTACCTATCCGGTTCCGGAGGAGGAATGAGCCTTGTGGAACGTGATCATTGCCGACGATGAACCGCTCATTCGCGAGGGAATCAGGGAATCGGTGGATTGGGAAGCGCTGGGCATGCGGGTCGCCGCGGAAGCGGAAGACGGAGAGGAGGCGCTGGAGAAAGCCCTCGCCTGCCGGGCGGACATCGCCCTGGTGGACCTCAACATGCCCATCATGGACGGCATCACCCTGATCGGCGAACTCCGCAACCAACTGCCGTCGTGCCGCATCGTCATCGTCACCGGCCACGACGAATTCGCCTACGCGCAGCAGGCGATCCGCCACGGCGTGGACGAATATCTGCTCAAGCCGGCCAATCCGAAGGAACTGACATCGGTGCTTACCCGGATCGGGGAACAATTGGAAAAGGCGCGGGAACAGGAAAAACATCTGGAAATGGCCTCGCGCCAGATCCGCAAAAACATTCCGCTCCTGCGCGAGCGGTTCTGCAACGAGTGGATCGGCGAATCGCTCACCCGCCAGGAAGTGCTGGAGCAGCTGCGTTTTCTCGAACTGCCCGACCGGGCGCCTTCCCTGTTCGGCATCGTGCGCTGGCCAGAGGCGGAAGGCAGCGCCGCGGCCGTCGTGGTCCGTCCCGAGCGGGAACGCCAGCTCATGCTGTTCGCCATCGAAAACATCATGGACGAACTGCTGTCGCCCTGGCCGCATGCCCGGTTCCGAGATCCGCACGGTTTCCTGTGCGCCATCGTGTGGGACGCCGCGGACGCGGACCCGTTCGGCGCCATCGAGCGCGCCGTGTCGCGGTATCTCAAGCTGTTCGTCGTGACCCACGCCGAGCCGGTGATCGGCGGCGTCGAAACCGTGCCGGCCGTCTACCGCAAGGCGCGCGGCATTATTTACCGGGAAACCGCCATTTCGCCCGTCGTCCGCCGGGCGCGGATGTACATGCGCGACCATCATCACGACCCGGATCTGTCGCTGGAATCCACGGCCCGCGCCGTCGGCGTGTCGCCGGTGTACCTGAGCCGCCTGTTCCGGCAGGAACTGGGCACCACCTTCGTGTCCCTGCTCACGCAGATCCGCATCTCGCGGGCGACGCGGCTTTTGCTTACCACCAACATGAGCATTGCCGAAATCGCCGAAGCGGTGGGTTACGAATCGCAGCACTATTTCAGCACCGCCTTCAAGAAGGCGGTGGGCGTCTCCCCCATCCGCTACCGCAAGGGCGACGCCGTGGATGACGAGGGAGGCTGAACGCGGCACCCATGGCATCACATCAAACTTCCATTGCAACGGAAATGAGGCGAAAAAGCTCTCCCCGATGTAGTCGGAAAAACGACCAAAAACGTTCGGAGAGCCTCTCTCTCGCCATGATGTAGTCGGAAAACCGGCCAAAATCGTTCATGAAATGGCGTCGGACGCGCCAGGGAGCGTCTCGGGGAGCATCCCCGGGACGCTTTTTTCATGCGCGCTCCGGACAGCCCCAAGAAGAAAAGCTAAATTTTTGAAAAAAGTTGTTCGGTTCGTGGAAAGACGTCCCGCGCGCTCCGGTGCTAACTTGTAGGCTGAACGGACCGACACCGAAACGAAAGGGAGTGTGCAAGGGATGAGAAAGCAAGCGTCTTTGGTTCTCGCGTTCGCCCTCGCGCTGTCCATGGTACTGGCGGCGTGCAGCGGAGGCGGCTCCGGAAGCTCCGGCGGTTCCGGCGGCGGAAGCGGCGGAGGCGGCGGCTCCGGCGGCGGAGACAAGGGGCTCATCGGCATCGCGATGCCCACGAAGTCTTCCGAACGCTGGGTGAGCGACGGCTCCAACATGGTCAAGGAGTTCGAGGCGCTCGGCTACCGGACGGACCTCCAGTACGGGGAAGACATCATCGAAAACCAGGTGTCGCAAATCGAAAACATGATCACGAAAGGCGCCAAGCTCCTCGTGATCGCGTCCATCGACGGCGAATCGCTGACCGACGTGCTGCAGAAGGCGGCCGACGCCGGCATCCCGGTCATCGCCTACGACCGGCTGATCCGCAAGTCGGAGCACGTGGACTACTACGCCACCTTCGACAACTTCAAGGTCGGCGTGCTGCAGGGCAGCTACATTGAGGAAAAACTCGGCCTGAAAGAAGGCAAGGGGCCCTTCAACATCGAACTGTTCGCCGGTTCTCCGGACGACAACAACGCCTACTTCTTCTTCAACGGCGCCATGAGCGTCCTCCAGCCGTACATCGACAACGGGCAGCTGGTGGTCCGCTCCGGCCAGACGCAGTTCGATCAGATCGCCACGTTGCGCTGGGACGGCGGCGTCGCCCAGTCCCGGATGGACAACCTGCTGTCGGCCCACTACACGACGGAGAACGTGCACGCGGTGCTGTCGCCGTATGACGGCATCTCCATCGGCGTGCTGTCCTCCCTCAAGAGCGTCGGCTACGGCACCCCCGACAAGCCGCTGCCGATCATCACCGGTCAGGACGCGGAAGTCGCGTCCGTCAAGTCGATCATCGCCGGCGAGCAGACGCAGACCGTGTTCAAGGACACCCGCGAGCTGGCCAAGGTGGCGGTGCGGATGGCGGACGCCATCCTGAACGGACGGGAGCCGGAAGTGAACGACACCACCACCTACGACAACGGCGTCAAGGTCGTGCCGTCCTACCTGCTTGAACCGGTGTCCGTGGACATCACCAACTACAAGGAAGTCCTGATCGGTTCCGGCTACTACACCGAGGACCAGCTGAAATAACCGGCGGATACGGCGCCGCGCGGCGCCGTGTCCGATACGGTCCATGCGCAGCGTTCGCCCGACGCGTACGGCCGGTCGGCCAGGGCTGGCCGGCTGTCCGCCGACGTCGGGCTTGAACGCGTTTCAAGCGGGTTCACGGGACGACCAACGACACACGGCATATGCGGGTTCATCCGGCGAGGGAGGGGCGCAGGTGGCGGAATACATTTTGGAAATGCGCAACATCACCAAGCGGTTTCCCGGCGTCACGGCGCTGGACAACGTCAACCTGAAGGTGCGGGAAGGCGAGATCCACGCCCTCTGCGGCGAGAACGGCGCCGGGAAATCCACCCTCATGAAGGTGCTGAGCGGTGTCTATCCCCACGGCACCTATGAGGGCGAGATCCTGTTCAGGGGAAAAGTGTGCGAGTTCAGGGACATCAAACAGAGCGAGCAGCTCGGCATCGTCATCATCCACCAGGAACTCGATCTCATCCCCTGGCTGTCCATTGCGGAAAACATTTTTCTCGGCAACGAGCGCAAGCGGCGCTTCATCGTCGACTGGAACGAGACGATCGTCCGCACCCGCGAGCTGCTCGAGCTTGTGGGGCTCAACGAGAATCCGGGCACGCTGGTGACCCATCTCGGCGTCGGCAAGCAGCAGCTGGTGGAGATCGCCAAGGCGCTGTCCAAGGAAGTGAAGCTCCTCATCCTCGACGAGCCGACCGCCGCGCTCAACGAGGAAGACAGCGAAAATCTGCTGCGCCTCATCAAGCAGTTCAAGGAGCGGGGCATCGCCTCCATCATCATTTCCCACAAGCTGAACGAAATCATGAAGGTGGCGGACAGCATCACCATCCTGCGCGACGGCAAAACCATCGAAACGCTGGACATGGAAAAGGACGAAGTGACGGAAGACCGCATCATCCGGGGGATGGTGGGGCGCGATCTCACCCAGCGTTTTCCCGACCGTGACCCCAATATCGGCGATGTCATTTTCGAGGTGAAAAACTGGACCGTCTATCACCCGCAGCATCCGGAACGGAAAGTGATCGACAACGTGTCGCTGACGTTGAGGCGCGGGGAGATCGTCGGCATCGCGGGGCTCATCGGCGCGGGGCGGACGGAATTGGCGATGAGCATCTTCGGGCGTTCCTACGGCCGGGGCATCAGCGGACAGCTGCTTAAGGACGGGAAGGAAATCCGCATCCGCTCCGTCAGCGACGCCATCCGCCACGGCATCGCCTACGTCACCGAAGACCGGAAGCAGTACGGCCTCATCCTGATCGACAGCGTCAAGCGGAATCTGAGCCTCGCGAATCTGAAGAACCTGTCCCGCCGCGCGGTGGTCAACGAAAACGAGGAAGTCGTCGTGGCCGAGACGTTTCGCCGCCGGCTGGGCATCAAGACGCCGACCGTCCAGCAGCTGACGGGGAACCTAAGCGGCGGCAACCAGCAGAAGGTGGTGCTCGGCAAGTGGATTTTTGCGGGGCCGGAAATTCTGATTCTGGATGAACCGACCCGCGGCATCGACGTGGGCGCCAAGTACGAGATTTACACGATCATCAACCAGCTGGCGGCGGAAGGCAAGGCTGTATTGTTCATTTCTTCGGAACTGCCGGAAATTCTCGGCATGTGCGACCGCATCTACGTCATGTGCGAAGGGCGCATCACCGGAGAAGTGCCGCGTGCGGAAGCCACCCAGGAGAAGCTGATGCGCCTGATGACCACCGGGTCGGGCGCAAGTTCCAGTCGGGAGGGATGAGAGGTGGAGATGGTCAAGACGCTCTTTCGCAACAACGTCCGGCAGTACGGCATGATTCTCGCGCTGCTGGCGATCATCGTGTTTTTCGAACTGGTGACCGGCGGCATCCTGCTGAAACCCCTGAACGTCACCAACCTGATCCAGCAAAACAGCTACATTCTCATTCTCGCCATCGGCATGGTCATCGTGATCATCTGCGGGCATATCGACCTGTCCGTCGGATCGGTGGCCGCCTTCGTCGGAGCCGTCGCCGCGGTCATGATGGTGACCTATAACGTGCCGTTCTGGCTGGCCATCGCGCTGTGCCTGCTGATCGGCGCCCTGGTGGGGGCCTGGCAGGGATTCTGGGTGGCCTATGTCCGGATTCCCTCGTTCATCGTGACGCTGGCGGGGATGCTCTTGTTCCGCGGCCTTACGATGATCGTGCTGAACGGCCAGTCCATCGCGCCGTTTCCGAAAGAGTTCCAGTACATGAGCACCGGGTTCTTTCGCGACGTGTTCGGCGGGTCGGGGCTGCACCTGTTGTCGGTCGTCATCGGCCTTGTGCTGACGGCGCTCATCGTGGTCATGGACATCCGCAGCCGGCGCACGCAGCTCAAATACGGGTTTGACGTGCTGCCGATGCCCTGGTTCGTGCTGAAGCTCGTCTTCATCGCGGCCATGATCAACCTGTTTGTGTACCTGCTGGCCCGGTACAAGGGCATTCCGTTCATCCTGATTCTGCTGTTTGCCCTGGTGGTCGTCTACACGTTCGTCATGAACCGGACGGTGTTCGGGCGGCATGTGTACGCCATCGGCGGCAACGAGAAGGCGGCCGCCCTGTCCGGCGTGCGGACGAAGCGCGTGACGTTCTGGGTGTTCGTCAACATGGGCGTGCTCGCCGCCCTGTCCGGCCTGGTCTACGCGGCGCGCCTCAACGCCGGAACGCCCAAGGCCGGCGTCAACTTCGAGCTGGACGCCATCGCCGCCAGCTTCATCGGCGGGGCTTCCATGTCCGGCGGCATCGGCACGGTGATCGGCGCCATCGTGGGG